>DATEML010000109.1:0-33196 GCA_035275585.1 Steroidobacteraceae bacterium
GTGTGGGCGCCAGGCGGCGTGCAGGCGTTGAAGCGTCCGGCCGGCCGCTGCTCGGCGCAGCGGCGCATGAATGCGGCGAGATCGCGCACGTCGATGTATTTCAGCGGATCGTTGGCGCTGCCCGGCGCGAGCACCTGTCCGCCGCGTGCCACGCGCACAACCCAATAGGTGAAGCGATCCGTGCTGTCGCCCGGTCCGACGACGTAGTGGGGCCGCACGATCGTCGAGCGTGCGCCGTAGGTGCTCTCGATGACTTGTTCGCAACCGGCTTTGAGTCCGGCGTAGGTCTCGCCGGTGACTTCTTCCACCTTCGCATCCGGCGGCGTCGCGACCTTGTCGTCCTCGTTGAGTCCGGGCTTCGGGAACGTGCCGTAGACCGAGATGCTCGAGACGAAGATGTAGTGACGGATGTGATCTTTCAGCAGGTCTGCAGTCAGTTGCACTTGTCGCGGCACGTAGCCCGAGTCGTCGATGACGACGTCCCATTCGCGGCCCTTGAGCGCGTCGAGCTTGCCGTCGCGATCGCCGATCAGCGTCTCGAGGTTGTTGAACAGCCCGGGATTGCTCTTGCCACGGTTGAACAATGTGAGCTGATGACCGCCGGCCTGCAGCGCTTCGACGAAATGGGGTCCCAGGAACCCGGTGCCGCCGAGGATGAGTACGCGCAGCTTCTGACTCTGCGCAAACACTCGCCCGCCGATAGCGGTGGTCGCGGCTGCAGCCGTGAACAACTGGATCGCCTCGCGTCGCTTCATGGAACGTCCCCTCGTCGCGGTTACGGGTCCGCAGCGTGACTGTAAGGCCACCGGGGCGACGGACGGAAGTTAGTGTCGAACGGTCGGGTTGCCGGGCCGGGCGGTCGGCCGCTCAAAGATCGAGCCGGAGGAACGCCGAGCCCTCGATCGGGTTGAAGCGATAGGCGGTCGTGGGTTTGAAGCCCATCGACAGGTACAGCGACTGGGCTTCCCTCATGAAGGGGAGGGTATCCAGCAGCAGGCTGCGATAGCCCAACTGCTTCGCCGCCGCGATCATGTGTTCCACGAGCACGCGACCGAGCCCGCGTCCGCGCGCGACAGGAGCGACGTAGAGGCGCTTGATCTCGCCGACGCCTTCAGCGAACCGCCGCACGCCGATGCAGGCGACGTACTGTCCTGCGTCTTCGGCCAGGATGAAGGCACCGGTCGGCGCAGCGTACTCGACGGTGAAGTGTTCCAGCTCCTGTTCGAAGTTCTGAAACGAAAGGTCGACATCGAGGGCGGCCGCGTACTCTCGCACGAGGCGCCGCGCAGCCTCCCACTCATGCGGTGTGGTCGCCTGCGACAATCGCACTGGAAGGCCAGCGTTGAGCGTCACGAACCTCGGGTCCCGCAGCAACCGGCATTCGCCTGGATGGGCGGACATTTTACGGAGCCGTAGGAACAGAACACGCAACAGTCGCCGGGCTTCGGGCGCAGCACAGTTCCGCATCCCTTGCAGTCGTAGAAGTAGACGCAGGCATCGGTCGGCATGGTCTCGACCGCGACGTGCCCGCACTCGGGGCACTTCAGCGTGGACGCCGTTTCGATCGTCATGCTCACGGCCTGAACACCGCGCGGAAGGCCATGAGCGCGGCCGGGTGGTAGATCGTCGAATGCTTTTCCTGCGGCATCTTCTCGAAGCGCCACAGCAGTCCGGACGGCGTATGCGCCTGCTGCAGCGCTGCTGCGAAGCGCTCCGTCCCGTCGCCGCGCTCTTCGCCGCTGCTCGAGAACCACAGCCACTGCTCCGCTTTTTTCGTGCGCGCGCGCAAGCGCTCGGGCGCGCTCTTCACGAGGGCGCCATCGTTCCACCACAGGCTCGGATCGATCGCGATGTACGTGTCGAACAGGTCCGGCTCCAGCAGGAACGTTTCGATCACGAACAAGCCGGCCAGCGACTCGCCGACGATCGCGGTCTCGCTGGTCGTCCGATAGCGCGCCTGCACGTCGGGCATGAGCTCGTCGCGCAGGAATTGGCGAAACGTCGCAGAGCCGCCGACGCGCGGCGCGATCTTCTCGTCCTCCTCGTTCTGCGTCGGGCCCGTCAGATCACGGCGGCGCTCGGTGTTCTCGATGCCGACCAGCACGAACGGCCGCATCGTGCCGTTGCCGACGGAAACCTGCACGAGTCCCGCAACATGGAGAAAGTCCTCGGCGAGTCCGCCGTCCGGCATGTAGAGCACCGGGAAGCGCTGGCCGGCGGATTCCGCGTAGCCGGGCGGCAGGTACACGTTCATGCGCCGGGTCTCGTTCAGCACCTTCGATTGCAGCGTGAACGTCTCGCCGATCACGAGCGGTGCGGCCTGCTGCGCTGCCTGCGCTGGTGCCAGGACGAGCAGCTGGCAGAATGCGAGCGCGATCAGGGATTGAGCATGCATGCAGCGCACTCTATCATCGGCGGCGCCGGATACCGGAGGCGCACATGAAACTTCGGATCATCGCTGCAGGGCTCGCATTGCTCGTCACTGCTCTGCCCGCAGCACACGCCGCTGAGCAGAACATGGGCGTCATCTCGTTCGAGAACTCCGGTGCGGCCGCCGCGCAAGCGGACTTCATCAAGGGCCTTGCCGCTCTCCACAATTTCCAGTATCCGCTGGCGGCGCGGTTGTTCCAGCGCGCGCAGGCGGCCGATCCCGATTTCGCGCTCGCCTACTGGGGCGAAGCGATGTCGCATGACCATGCCGTCTGGCATGAGCAGGACCTCGCGGCGGGCCGTGCCGCTCTGGCCAAGCTCGGCCCAACGTCCGAAGCTCGCGCCGCGAAGGCGAAGACGCCGCGCGAGAAGGCGTATCTCGCCGCGGTGGAGATCCTGTTCGGCGAAGGCGACAAGAACGATCGCGACCGGCACTACGCGCTGGCGATGGAGCAGCTGCACGCGAACTATCCGGACGACGTCGATGGAACGTGCTTCTATGCGCTCGCGCTGCTGGGCACGTCGAACGCGGGTCGCGACATACCGACGTACATGCGCGCCGCCGCGCTCCTGGAAGAAGTGTTCGAGCGCAATCCGCAGCATCCCGGCGCCGCGCACTATCTCATCCATTCCGTCGACGATTCCGTGCATGCACCGCTCGGTCTGCGGGCCGCCAATGCGTACGCGAAGATCGCGCCCGATTCCCCGCACGCCCAACACATGACGTCGCACATCTATCTCGCGCTGGGCATGTGGGATGAGACCGTCGCGGCCAACGAGCGGACCATCAGCCTCATCAACGGCGCCATGCGCGCGCGCGACAAGGACGCGCCGGGGCTCGGCTGTGGTCATCCGGTGACGTGGCTCGCCTATGCCTATCTGCAACAGGGACGCTTCGCTGACGCGCGCCGCCTCGTCGATGGCTGCGGCGAGGAGATGCGAACGCACCCGTCCATGCCGGAACACGAGATGGGCCCGCAGAGCGCGCTCGACTACGACAACAGCTCGGCGGCCTCATTCGCCGTGATGCGCTCGCGGTATCTGATCGACTCCGGCGATTGGTCCGGGCCGGTCGCCGCGATGAAGGTCAACGTCGAGAACCTGATCACGGCGGAGTTCACGCGCGATTGGACGGATGCCTACGGCGCCCTGCGTTTCGGCAAACTCGATGCGGCGGTCGCCGCGGTCGAGCGCGCGAAGAATTCCATCAAGCGCTATGTTGCGGCCGCCACCGCGGCGGGCGTCACTGCAGAGGATCCGGCGCAGCGTGTGCCGACAATCGAGCAACAGCAACTCGACGGTCTGCTGCTGTTGAAACGTGGTCGCACGAAGGAGGCGCTCGCACTGTTGTCGGAGGCGGCCGCGGGTGAGCGTGCGAGCCCGATGGAGTTCGGTCCGCCGTCGCTCGACAAGCCTGCGAACGAGCTGCTCGGCGAAGTGCTGCTCGAGCTCGGCCGTGCGAAGGAGGCCTGCGAGTCCTTCCAGGCGGCGCAGGTGCTCGCGCCGGGACGCGGGCAATCGCTCATGGGCCTGTCGAAGTGCGCGCGGCAGCTCGGCAATACTGAACTTGCCGATAGCGTCGATGCCCGTCTCGCGAAGGTTCGCCTGCGCGAGGCGCTCGCCAGTCCGTAGTTTTCTGGTTGTGACATAAGTCCGCGCGCGCGTAGAACCCGCGTTGACACAATCCGTCGCGCGAGCGCAGGCTGGATCCGCTGAAAAAAGGCACACCTCTCGAAAGGGAGGGTCGCAAAGCTACCGGTCTAACGGATTCGTCCCATGACAGCGGGGTTGCCAGTCTCCCAATGTGCGAACGGTACGTGATGCCGGAGGCGGAGCAGGCCGAGCGGGAGTTCGGTGTGGCCCGCCGCTGGTGGCAGTTCTCTCCGAGCTTCAATGTCGGGCCAGCGCGCTACGTGCCTGTCATACGGATGCATGACAGCGAGGTCGAAGGCGTCATGCTGCGTTGGGGCCTCATTCCGGATTGGGCCGAAGCCGACGCGAGCAAGGCGTGTGCTGTCACTGCGTCGGTCGCCACCGTGGAGCACGCGTCGGCTACGCGCGGCGCCTGGGAGATCGGCCGGCGTTGCATCGTGCCGATGTTCGGTTTCTATACGTGGCAACGGACAGGGCAGGGCTACCGCCAGCCGTTCTTCATTCGCCTGGTGAACCGCCAGGTGTTCGGTGTGGCAGCGGTGTGGGATCGCACGGAGGCCGAGGATGGCGACGACGTGATCGAGGGGTGCGCGCTGCTCACGGTTCCGTCCAATCCGCTGCTGGCTGAGTTGCAGGGTGCGACGATCGAGATGCCCGCGATACTCGATCGCCGGGACTATGCGGTTTGGCTGACCGGTGCGCCCGCTGTCGCCCGGACGGCGCTCAAACCGTTCCCGCCGCACTTGATGATTGCCCATCCCGTCAGCCCGCGTATCAACTCCTTCCGCTTCGACGACGATCAACTGATCCGGCCGGTGCAGCTCACAGGGAACAATTCGCGCGTCATGTCGGTATGACTGGGAACGATCCGATTTGGGGAGTCGATGTTCTCGCTGCGCTGCGTGGGCCGTGTTGGCTGGCTGGCTCTGTTGTCGGCGCTGGCCGCGTGCTCCAACGGGCGGGGCAGTGTCGAGGAACCGCAAACGCCGCCGGCGCAGGGCCCCGCGGGCAGCTTCACGATCGGCGGTAGCGTCGACGGGCTGGTCGGCAGCGGGCTCGTGCTCCAGAACAACGGCGGCGGCAACCTCCCGGTCGCCACCGACGGCGCGTTCACGTTCGCTGCGGGCCTCGCAACCGGGACGGCCTACAACGTCACTGTCCTCTCTCAACCTACATCGCCGTCGCAGACCTGCACGGTGGCGCGAGGCAGCGGCAACGTCGCGGCCGCCAATGTGTCCGACATCGCGGTGACTTGCGCGACCGGGCAGTTCGCCGTTCGCGGCACCGTCTCCGGGCTCACGGGCGCCGGCCTGGTATTGCAGAACAATGGCGGGAACAACCTGGCGGTCTCCGACAATGGGGCCTTCTCGTTCGCCAATCGTCTGATCGATGGCGCGACCTATACAGTGACGGTCCGCACGCAGCCGAGCGGTCAGAACTGTGTGGTGCGTAACCCGTCCGGCACGATCCGCGGCGCGGACGCGAGCAACGTCGAAGTTGCGTGCAGCTCGAACTCATTCACGATCGGCGGAGCTGTCACGGGTCTCGCGGGCTCGGGCCTGAGCGTGCAGCTCAACGGCGGCAACGACCTGCAGATCGTCGGCAACGGTGCGTTCGCGTTCGGAACAGCACTGCAGGACGGCGCCGGCTATCAAGTCACCGTGCGCCGGCAGCCGACGAATCCGTCGCAGGTCTGCACGCTCAGCCACGGTGCCGGCACCGTCGCCGGAGCTAACGTAACCAACATTGCCATCAACTGCGTCAGCAGCAGCTTCACGGTCGGCGGCACGGTGAGCGGCCTGGCCGGTACTGGGCTCGTGGTGCAACTCAACGGCGACGGTGATCTGCCGATCGCTTCCAGCGGCACCTTCACGTTCGCGACGCCGCTGGCGAGCGGATCGCAGTATCGCGTGAACGTCGCGGCACAGCCCTCGAACCCGACTCAAGTGTGTACGGTCGCCGGGGGCGCCGGCACGATCGGCAGTACCAACGTCACGAACGTACGCATCACGTGTGCCTCCAGTACGTTCTCCATCGGCGGTACCGTGATCGGACTGCAGGGCTCGGGCCTGGTCCTGCAGAACAACGGCGCTGACGATCTCCCAGTGGGCGCGAACGGCTCGTTCACGTTTGGGTCCGAGCTTGCCAGCGGGGCGACGTACAACGTCACGGTTCGCACGCAGCCGTCCAATCCGAACCAGGCATGCACCGTGACCAATGGCCACGGCACGGTGGGCAGCGGCGACGTCGGCAATGTCGTCGTGAGTTGCAGCACCAGCGACTTCTCGGTCGGCGGCCTGGTGCGGGATCTCGAGGGGACCGACCTGGTCTTGCGCAACAACGGCGGCGACGATCTGACGATCGACGCAAGCGGCACGTTCGTGTTCGATACCGCATTGCCGTCCGGCGCGCGCTACGACGTGACGATCGCAAGACAGCCGCGCGATCCCATGCAGACGTGCACCGTAGCCAATGGCTCCGGCTTCGTCGGGCAGGGCAACGTGACGAGCATCGTCGTCGAGTGCGAGACGCGCGACTTCAGCGTCGGCGGACGCGTTACGCATCTGCGCGGCCTGGGCGGCCTCGTCATCCAGAACAACGGCGGGGACGACCTGACGATCGCGGCCGAGGGTCCCTTCACGTTCCCGACGCGTCTGCCTGAAGGGGCGTCCTATAACGTCACGATCTCGCGGCAGCCGTTGCTCGGCCGGTGCGACGTCCGCCACGAGTCCGGCACGATTCACGACAGGAATGTCGACAACATCGAAGTCCGCTGCGAGGGGAGAGACGAAGACTAGATCCTGGACATGCGGTACATATACTGCATGTTCGCTCCACTCGCCTGGCTCCTCGCCGCAATCCTTCTGGTCCCATCGCTCGCGCTCGGGCAGGCCGAGGACGAGGTCGTGAACGCGATCCGCAGCCGGCTCGACGCGAGCCGGCGCAACGATACCGTTGCCTGGTCGAAGTTCGTCGCGGACGACATGATGGCGCCGCTCGAAGGCGCGATGCGCTCGAAGCAGGGCTGGATCCGTCAGCACGAGTCCTGGCCGCGCGAAGTCAGCTATCACTACGGGCCGCTCGAAGACGTCAAGGTGCGGATCAATGCCGATACCGCGATCGTGACCTTTCACGCGCGGCAGTTCACGCAGATCGGCGGGCAGACCACCTCCGTCCACAAGTGGCAGATCGAAACGCACGTGCGCCGCGACGGCCGCTGGCTGCTGCTCGGCGTGGCAGACGGTCTCATTCCGCCGGAACCGACGGCGGTGAAGATCGATCCGGCTGTCCTCGCCGTGTACGCCGGGGAATACGAATGGGCGCCGACGCTGATCTCGAAGATCGAGCCCAAGGGCGACCGGCTGCTCGAGCGCTTCGGCGGCGACGACTCCGGCGAATGGCTGCCGGAGAGCGACACCACTTTCTTCGTGCCGGGCGAGGCCGCGGGCGGCGACTCTTCGCGCATCATCTTCGTGAAGGACGCCAGCGGCCGCGTCACCCACTACATCTACCGCGAGCTCGGCGGCACCGATCGCATCGTCCGCAAAATAAAGTAAGCTCACCGTACATGAGTATGCGCAGACTCGTCGTGATGATCGCGGCAGCGGCCTTCGCGGCCGGCGCGTGGGCCCAGGTCACGAAGCTGCAGACCTCGGTCAAGCATCGGCCGACGTTCGTCGATGCGGATTTCGCGCAGATCGCGGCGTCGCTCGGCGAGCTGACGAGCCGGACGTTCGAGCTGGAGCCCGGCGTCTGCGCGCAGGTCACGGCGAACTGGGACAAGCCGCTGTCGAGCGAGGAGCTCTACGAGGCGTTTCTCGACATCGCGCGCACGCTCGGGTACGTGGTCTCCGAGGAAGGGCTCGTCACGAAGATCTCGCTCGCAGCCGATACGCCGAAAGATCCGCGCCCCGCCTGTCGCCGGTACCCGATACCCACCGGTCTGCAGAAATAAGATCTCGATCGTTCAGGAGTCGTACCGATGGTCAGAGTGCTCGTCTGGGCGTGCCTGGTGTTGGTCTGCAGCGTTGCAACTGCTGCGGAGCCGGCGGCTCCGCGCACGCTCTATCTGGTCCGCCATGGCGCGTATGTTCCGGATCGCAACGCTGATCCCCGGTTTGGTCCGGGATTGACGCCGCTGGGCATCTCGCAGGCGCGGCTCATCGCCGCGCGCCTGAACGGCAGCGGCGTCTCGTTCGACTCGATGACTTCGAGCACGCTGCTGCGCGCTCGCGAGACCGCGGCGGTCATGCACGAGACGCTCGCGAACGTGCCGCTCGGGCAGTCGCCGCTCATCAGCGAGTGCACGCCGCCGGTGTTCGAAGTTGCGGAGGATGCAGTTGCGCGCGAGCGCGCCGAGTGCGCAAAACAGCTCGATCAGGCCTTCGCGGAATTCTTCACGGTCGCGAAAGGCGCGGGGCGCAGCGACATTCTCGTCGCGCACGGCAACGTCATTCGCTATCTGGTGGTCAAGGCGCTGAAAGTGGATCCGCGTGCGTGGCTCGGAATGTCCGTCGCGCACGCGAGCCTGACAGTCATCCAGGTGCAGCCGGACGGCTCTATGAAAGTACTCGCGGTCGGCGACAGCGGCCACATTCCGAGCCCGCTGCTGAGTTGGGGCGACGCCAACGACCGCCAGCTCGTCGTCCCCGCGACTCGTTGACCTGAATCAATGCGGCGTTTCCTGCGGCGTCAGCGCCGCGGGATTCACTTCGCTCTTCGCCAGCAGGCTGAGGTCCGCATCGAACTGCCGGTCGCTTTCGGCATGCCCGTGGAACAGCGCCGCCTGCTCCGGCAGGCCCAGCACCTTCGCGTGTGCGGCGATCGTCCCGTAGCTCGCGATCAGGTAGTGGACCATGTGCTGCAGCGTCGCGACCAGCACGACGTCGCGAACGTTCGTCGCGCAATTCTCCGCCGTCCGGCTCGCCTCGTGCACCAGCGCGCGCATGACTGCGTTGCGGTGGCTGCGCCCCTCATCGCCGAGCTCCAGCAGGTTTTCGTGCTCCACCGTGCGCCGGCGCAATGCCGCCACGTACTGGCTCACGCGCTCGGCGAGCGGGCCGTTGAGCAGCGTCACGAAAATCTCGTCGACGAGCGCGCAGGCCTGGATCTCCGCGCTGCGCAGGTCGCGCAACTCGGCGCGGTAGACCGCGTGCATGTTGTCGATGGCGGATGAGCCGCCAAGCCCGGCGCGGATGCGCAACCATTGCTCGTTGAGCGCCTCGCGTGGCGACTTCGAGCCACTGGCGGCGACTTCGCTCACCGGCTCGGCCTCGCGGAAACGTCGGAACAGACGGTTAGTCATGACGGATCTCCTGGGGATTCCGCTAGCCTTCCTCGCGCGCGGGCTCGATCGAGACCTCGGTGCGGGGTTCGACGTCGGTGTTGTAGATCATGCGGTAGAGTTTCCAGTCGCTGCCCACGCGCCGCCACACGTGCAGGTACTTTCCTTCCTCCACTTCCAGGCCGCGGCGCACGTTGCGCACGACATAGCGGCCCTGCTCGACGGCGAGGTCGCCGCGCACTACCGACATCTCGGTGTCGGTGTTGTACGTGACGCGCGGATTCATGCTGTCCTTGAGATAGTCCTCGATTTCCTGGCGGCCGCGGATTGCCGGGCCGTGTTGCGGCAGGATCTGAGCGTCGTCGGTGAACAGCGCGACGCAGGCGTCGACATCATGGCGCGTGAAGGCCTGTTCCCAGGCCCCGGTGACATTGGCCGGTAGGGTGCCGCTCTTGGAGCAACCGGCCACCGCCGCCGCGGCGCACAAGATACACGCCGCAAAAGTGGTGCTGGCATTCATCGCACTCCTCCTGGGGCGCGGTGCTCACCGTCGACGGCATCTTTAGACGTCGGCGGCCTCGAACCTCAGCCCCCGAACGAACGTGAACAACCGATGTCCGCGAGCTTAGTCCCTTGCATGCGCGATGGCTATTTCGCCTTCGGCTAAACTGCCGCGCCCGGAAAAGCCTGAGGGAAACCATGAAGATCGAGTTGCAGCCGATCGGTTATGTCGAAGCAGTGCGGCCGCACGCCGAAGACGACTTCTGGGGCGGCGAGGAAGCGCGCATCGCGCTCGCGCCCGGTTTCGCTGCCGAGGCCCTGCAAGGCCTGGCCGAGTTTTCGCACGTCGAAGTGCTGTTCTGTTTTCACCAAGTCGATCCGGCGAAGGTCGTCGCCGGCGCGCGCCACCCGCGCAACAATACGCAATGGCCGGCGGTGGGCATTTTCGCCCAGCGCGGCAAGAATCGCCCGAATCGCCTCGGCAGCACGATTTGCCCACTCGTTCGTGTCGAGGACCGCGTGCTGATCGTCCGCGAGCTGGATGCGATCGACGGCACGCCGGTGCTGGACATCAAGCCCGTGATGGCGGAGTTCCTGCCGCGCGCGGCCGTGCGGCAGCCAGCGTGGTCGCACGAGCTCATGCGCGAGTACTGGCTGACGAAATAGCGGCGTGCGAAAAGCGCCTCGGCGACTTTTCGCCATTGAAAGCGCAGCGAAAGCCACGCCTTTCGCAAGCGGTCAGCTTAGGAACGGCGTCATCTGCGGATCGCCCTTGCGCATCGCCTGCTGGTACGCGGGCCGTGCGCCGATGCGTTGCAGATACGCCAGTACGTTCGGATAACCGGAGATGTCTCGCGGCGCGAAGGCGCGCATCGTCGTCAGCGGGAACAGCATGATGATGTCCGCGGCGGTGAACTCGGAACCGGCGAAGTAGGGCGCCTCGCCGAGCCGCTGCTCGACCATCGTCCAGGTGCGCTCGCAGCGCTCGCGCGAGATGCGCGTTCGCGGCGTCTCGTCGGGACTCGGCTTGATCGCACCGGCGAACTGCACCGGCATCATCGAGCCGTTCGCGAAGTGAAACCAGAACAGGTAGTCGGCGTAGTTCGGCGCGTCCGGCCGCACCGCCAGCCGGCCCTTGCCGTGGCGCTCGATGATGTACTCGATGATCGCGCCGGACTCCGACAGCACGACTTTGCCGTCGGTGATGACCGGCGCGGTGCCGAACGGATGCAGCGCTTTGTACTCGGCCGGCGCCAGCCGCGTGACCGGATCGCGATCGTACTTCTTCAGCTCGTACGGAACCGCCAGCTCCTCGCACAGCCAGACGATCCGCTCGGACTGCGAGATGCCGAGATGGTGGACGGTCAGCATGAGTCCCCCGCTAGTCGATCAAGGAGTCGCGCGCTTTCGTCAGGGTCTGCTTCGGGCCGCGGAAACGCACGTGCAGCTCCTTGGTCTTGTAGTCGATGACCAGCACGTCCAGCAGACCCAGCACGTCCATGCCCAGCAGCAGCGCGGGCTCGTCCGTGAGCTGCCAGTGATCGAAGATCGCCGTGTCGGTGAAAGTCACGCGTACGCCGCTGATCATTGCCTTGCCGAACTTGATCGGCGGCGTGGGAATGTTGTCGCCCTTCTCCACGTCGAGCGTGACGCCGATGATTTCCTCCTGGGTCCAGTTGCGCGCGCGCCGGTTCAGGGCCGTGCGCAGCGCCTGATTGCCGATCGTGCGCTGCGCGCCGGTGTCGATGACCGCCGTCGTCGATACCGAGCCGATGTTCGTCTTGAACGACAGCAGCTGGCCGCGCGACTTGAGCGGAATCTTGCTCATTCCCACGCCCGGACGCTCGCTGCGCGAGCGCGAGATCTCGATGCGGTCGCGGCGGAAGTCGATGAAGATCCGCTTGTCGCCCAGCGCTTCGTTGCCGAGCACGCCGTCGGCGCCGCCGAACACGTCGGGCACGATCGGCAGACGCGTCGATTCGATGAGCAGCTCGCCGACCTCGAGCTGATCGATGGCGACCGTCGAGACGTCGGTCGAGCCGGTGACGCCGTGCACGCGCATCGAGGAAGGCTGGATCGGCACTCCGAGCGCGCGGGCGACTCTAGGCAGCAGGGCGGATCTGCTCGCGCCCGTATCCAGCACCAGGCGGAACGGCCCCTTACCGTTGATCAGCACCGGCGCCCAGATGCGTCCGATACTGTCGCGCAGAGTCGGTGCGACGTAACGCGGTTCGGGCGCCTCGACCTCGACTTCTTCGATGGAGGGTGCGATGGCGGACAGCGGCTGCGGGGGCGCGGTGGTAGGAATGTCCTCGTTGCTCGGCGGCAGCCTGGGCGGTTCTTGTCCGACGGCAAAGCCGGGCGCCGCTGCGCTCAGCAGCAGTGCTGCCAACAAAAATCCGTTCCGGATGGACATCTATTCCCCCACGACGGCAGTTCGTTTGACTGCTCGCTCCCAGGAGAGTTCGGTGTCGCGGCCCGTACCGCCCTCCCCACGCGCATCGTGCTCGATCGTGCGGGACGAGTCTAGCGCACCGGCCGATCCGGCTCAGCCGGCCATTTGCGCTCGGGCACGTGGGACAAATCTTGCGATTTTCAGCGGCATGCGCCGGCATTCTGCCAGGCAAGGAATCGGTTGTTGGATTGCGTGAACAGGTTCAGCGCGCGCTCGATGCTCCAGGCTCGCTCCTCGAGCGAGCCTGGATCCCACTCGCTGCGCGGGGTCGCGAAGAAATCGCCGCCGTAGACGTGGATCGCGCCGGTGAGTTGCTCGATCGGGTTTGCGACCGAGTGAACGACGTCGAGCGGCAGGGCGGCGACGTCGCCGGTCGAGAGCGCCGTGGCCCGGGTTGCGGCGATCCGGCCCTGCTGTCGCTCCCAGAAGATGTTGTCCTCGCGCCCGGAATAGATGCCGATCACGCTCCACATCCTGTGCTCGTGCGGCAGCAGCTGCATGAGCGGGGCCCACACGATGTTGAGGATCGTCAGGTCGGCACAGCGATACAGCGTCTGGATACCGCCCTTTTGCGGCTCGCCGACGGACGCGAGCAGCGCGCGCGGTTCTGACATCGCCCGGCTCAGTACTTCGCGCACCGCGGCCTGCTTGTCGGCATCTGCTTCCTGATTTGCGCGCCGACACTCCTGCACGAGCGAATGAATGTCGAAGCGCGGCGTCTTCATGCGCGTCACAGTGGCGTGCAGCCGTTCGCGCCTCCAGTCCGAAATCTGGACCTGCGCTACGGCTCCGGGCGGATATTGCGGTTGACGCGAAACAGGTTGTACGGATCGTATTTGCGCTTCACTGCTTGCAACCGCGACAGGTTCGGCCCATAGGTCGCGCGAATCCGGCTCTCGTCTTCGTCGTCAGTCTGGAAATTGATGTACGTCGCACCGGTCGAGTAGGGGCGCAGGCGCTGCCACGCGTCGCGCACCCATTGCTTGTAGGTATCTGCATTGCGCTCGTCAGGCGCCCACATGCCCTTGATGCCGCAGACGAAGCGCGCCGTGCGATTGCCGACAGCGCCGTCATCCGGCGCGCGCGTATTGAGTGCACCGCCGAGATGCAGTACGCCCAGGTCCGCATCGGGAGCGGGGCACTCCGCGAATGACGCGGCGAGGTTCGCCAGACACGCTGCGCTCAAGTCAGCGAGATATTCAGTCTTCCAGTAGTAGTGCATGCCCTTCGGCTCCGTGGCATCGAGGTACGACTGCACCTGCGTGTAAGGCTGCACTTGCAGGAGATCGAAGACGGGATCACGCAGTGCCCGGATCGGAGCGAGCACTTCGTCGACTCGTGCGAGAGCGCCCGTGTAGCAAACGCACAGCGCGCAGAGACGTTTGCCGTGCCACGTCGGCGGGACGAAGGGCGCGGCCGGACCTCGCAGCAGCATCAGCCACACTGCAAGCTCGGGCGGGGCCGAGCTCGTGATCTTGCGATAGGCGTCGAGAATTTCAGCGGCGCGCTCGAATGGCCACGCGATGAGACCCCCCAGGACATCCGGTCCGACTTCGTGCAAGCGGAACACGAATCGGGTGACGACGCCAAAGTTGCCGCCGCCACCCCGCAGCGCCCAGAACAGATCGCTGTGCTCGGTGCGACTGGCAGTGCGGACCTCGCCGTCGGCGGTGACGATTTCGACGGCTTCGAGATTGTCGACCGTCCAGCCGAAGCGGCGCGTGAGGTATCCCAGGCCGCCGCCGAGCGTGAGTCCTGCGACGCCGACTTCCGAGACGAAGCCCAGCACGGTGGCCAGCCCGTGTTGCTGCGTCGCTGCGTCGACGTCCTGGAGGCGACACCCCGCACCGACTGCGGCGAGCCGAGCGCTGGGGTCGACCGTGATCTCGCGCAGCCGCGCGATGTCGAGCATCAGGCTGCGCTCGGCAATCGCGGTGCCGGCGATGTGGTGACCGCCGCCCTTGATGCTCAGGAGCAGCCGGTGCTTGCTGGCGAATCGCACGACCGCCGCCACGTCCATGACCGATGCGCACTCGAGCACCAGCGCCGGCGTCCGGGCTGCCATGCCGTTCCACAGCTGGATCGACTCGTGCCAGCCGGCGTCGCCTGCGCCGATCATCTTTCCGGTGAGTTGGTCGCCAAGCGCATGCAACGCCGCCGCCGCAAGTGTCGTGCTGCCGCCGTCGAGCGAGGCGACATCGATAGGTGCGGCGCTCATCGCGTCGTTCCCTGCAGAGGGAGTGCGGCGACGATGGCTCGCAGCTCCTTCACGAAAGCGTGTGGTTGCTCCAGGGCGGGATCATCCGCGGCGTCGGCGATCACACGGAGACCCCAGCCATAGCGAGCGCTGACGTTGCGCGCGACGTGCACCGTGGTCGCACGGTCTTGCTCGCCCCAGATCAATGTCGTGGGAACCGCGATGCGCGCGAGCGTCGTCGCCGGAATGACCGATAGTCCGAACTCCTCCATGAGACTCGACACAGCCGCGACGCTCCCCGGTGCGCGGGCGCGGTCGAGGTTGTAGGCCTTCAGCGATTCCCAGCGCGAGCCGAGGCGATCTCGCAGCACCGGCAGATTGAAAGCGCACTGGTCCCACAGCCGGTCGTGCGTCCGCTCGTCCGGCGCCGACATGAACTCATGCAATGCCGCGCCGAACTCGGGCAGCGGTTGGAAGGCCGACAGGCCGAGCGCATCGACGAGTACGAGTGCGCGCACTCGCATGCTCCGCTCCGCGGCGAAACGGGCAGCAATGGCGCCGCCGAGCGTCTGTCCAACCACGATCGGCAGTGTCGGACAGGTACATTCGATCAGATCGTCGAGCCAGCCGAGGATCGCGTCGGAAGCCGGAACGTCCTTGCAGGCCTCCGACGCGCCGTGGCCGGGCAGATCCGGCGCGATCACGCGATTCGTGGCGACCAGCGCCGGAATCACCTCGAGCCAGTGGGCCGCGTAACCCGATGGACCATGCAGCAGCACGATCGGCGGACCGTCGCCGCCTTCCAGCACGGCAGTGCTGATGCCGTTCAACGAGAGTCGTCGTTCCACCACCGGAAGGGTGTCGAGCACTCGGGCGCGGGCTGTCGCCATGGCTTGCTCCAACGTTCCGGCGATCGCCGGGGTTGGCGGCAACTATGAGAAGAGAGGCGCGCGATTGCTTCGGCTGGAGTACCCAGCGGTGTCCGGGACGGCGTGGGTATTTCGCGCCAGCGCGGCGCCGTCAGAGCAGCTTGTGGTCGTACGCGTAGGCGGTCGCTGCCGCGCGCGAGGGCACGTCGAGCTTGCGCAGGATGTTGCCTACGTGCCGATCGATCGTGCGCCCGCTCACGTGGAGCTGGGCTGCGATTGCCTTGTTGGTGTTGCCGGTGGAGATCAGGCGCAGCACATCGAGCTCGCGCGCCGTGAGCGGATGATCGTGCTGTGCCGTGCCCGAGGTCTCCTCGGTGCTCAACAATGCCAGAGCGGCGCGCGCGCCGAGTCGCTCGAACGCGCTCTTCGCCGCCGAGAACTCCAGGCGTGCGCCGTCGTCGTCGCCCAACGCACTGCAGGCTCGACCGATCAGCACGCGCACGCGCGCCGTATCGTAAGGTGCGTCGAGCTGCATCCAGATCTCGAACGCACGGCGTAGCGGGTCGAGAGCTGCGGGAGCATCGTTGCCGGCGAGCGCGATGGCTCCGCGCGCTTGCGCGACGGCGCCACGCAACACATCCGTATCGAACGACTCCGCGAGCTCGCGCAGTTCGTCGCACGCACTGCTGGCAGCCTGTGAATCTCCGGCGGCAAGCATGACTTCGAGGAACGCGGGCAGCAGGCTGGCACGCCTGAGAGGATCGGTAGTCGCGCACAACAAGCGCTTCAGCGTCGCGCTTGCGGAGTCGAGACGTCCCTGCGCCAGTCGCAGCAACGCCAGGCCGGGTTGCGGATCGCAGCCGCCCTCGCTGGCAGTGCGGTACGCCTCTTCGGCCCTGGCAAACTCGCCGCGCAAGCGATGGATCTCGCCTTGCTGGTAGAGCGCCGCAGCCGGAGGCTTACGATCGGACTGCACGCATTGCCTGCAGGCGCGCGCGGCTTCCGCCATCGCATCCGGCCAGGCGCCGCGAAACTGCATGATCTCGGCACGATGCACCAGGCAGGTATCGGTGAATGCGACCATCTCCGGGTGCTGTTCGCACATCCGTGAGAACGCGGCAGTCCATTCCTGCGCGCGACCGAATGCGTATACCTGGCGGCAGGCTTCCAGCACGCTGCAGTAGAGCAGACCCGTGCAGATCGGTGAGAGCTCGTCGGCGACGACTGCGAGCATCGCTTCGTCGAGACGTCCGAGGCCGGAGAGAATGTGCCCCTGCTGGATCAGAGCGCGGCCCTGCAGGTGTCGTGCGAGCGAGGTCAGGTCGGCGTGCGAGAATCGTTGACCGAGTGCTGCGGCTTCGGCTGCGAGCGTATGGCCACCGTCAGCATTGCCGGCGCGCAACTGTTGTTCCACGAGCGGTAACAGCAGATAGCCGCGCTCCACGCAGTCGAGACTTTCGATCTGCTGCTGCCCTCGCGCGATCCACGCGTTCGCTTGACCGGCCTCGCCGCGGAACAACATCGTGAGCGCGAGCCAGAATGCCGAGCGTGCCGCCGCGGTTCGATTGCCCGACTCGCAGTGAAGGCGATGCAGACGCTCGTGCAGCTGCTGAAATTCAGTGTCGTGGCCGACGAGGTAGGCCGACGCGGCGAGGCGCTCGAGATCCTCGACCGGCAGCGGCGACTGCCGATCGGCCTGCGCGAGCGCCCGGTACGCTTCGCCCCAGGCGCGACGCGCGAAACACTCTCGGCCGCGATGCGCGAGATGCGGATCCATTGGATCTGGAAATCTCGCAGAATCGCCCGGACGTGTCGAGTTCGCTCGCAGCGCGACAGCCACTCGGCCCGGTCTGTGGAATAATCGCGCGCTCTCGATCCTTGACGGAGTATCGCCGGTGAATCCTGCATCTGTTGTCCGGTTGCGATGGTCCCTGCTTCCCGCGCTGTTCGCGCTGAGCGCCTTCTCGACGCTGCACGCGGCGGCCGATCCGAAGCACGAGGACGAGAAGAAGAACGAGGATGCGGCTGCGAAGAGCCTGTCGCCGCTGCACCTGTCCGACGAAATGCGCGTGACGCAGGGTTCGGCGAGCATCGGCGGCAAGAAGACCGCGTACCAGGCGGAAGCAGGCATCCTGGTCGTGCATCTGCGCGATCCGCTGGACGACGATCCGCCGCAGCCGGGGGAAGGGGAGAAGCCGCCGCCGCAACCGCCCGAAGTCGGCATGTCGTACGTCGCGTACTTCAAGGGCGACAAGGAAGATCGCCGGCGGCCGATCACGTTCCTGTTCAACGGCGGGCCGGGCTCGTCGACCGTGTGGCTGCACATGGGCGCATTCGGTCCGAAGCGCGTGCGCACGGCGAACGATTCGCACAGCCCCGCGGCGCCGTATCAGCTCGTCGACAACGAGTACAGCCTGCTGGACGTGAGCGACCTGGTGTTCATCGACGCGCCGGGCACCGGCTTCGGACACCTGCGTGGCGCGGACAAGGAGAAAGCGTTCTGGGGCGTCGATCCGGACGCGCACACCTTCTCGAACTTCATCGTCGAGTTCCTGTCGCGGCACGGGCGCTGGAACTCGCCGAAATACCTGTTCGGCGAAAGCTACGGGACGACGCGCGCCGCGCTGCTCGCGTATCAGCTGCAGAACGACCAGTCGCTCGATCTGAACGGCGTCATTTTCCTGTCGCAGATCCTGTGCTTCGACAACAGCGCGGACGCGCCGCAGTTCAATCCGAGCGTCGATCAGCCTTACGTGCTGGCGCTGCCGACGTACGCCGCGACTGCGTGGTATCACAAGAAGCTGCCGAATCAGCCGGCCGAGCTCGCACCGCTGCTGCGCGAAGTCGAGCAGTTTGCGCTCGGTGACTACGCTGCCGCGCTCATGCAGGGCCCGCGGCTGTCAGCAGAACGACAGCACGAAATCGCAGTCAAGCTGCACGACTACACCGGGCTGCCGGTCGACTACATCGAGCGCGCGAGCCTGCGCATCAACGTCGGCGAGTTCAACAAGACGCTGCTCGGCGACCAGGTGACGGCCGGCCGTCTCGATACGCGCTTCTCGGGTCCGACGCTGGATCCGATGAGCAAGGAAGCCGAGTACGATCCGCAGGCGTCGGCGATCTCTTCGGCATACGTCTCCGCCTTCAACGACTACGTGCGCAACACGCTGCAGTTCGGCGATCGCAAGACCTACAAGCCCGGCATCCCGGTCTGGCAGACGTGGGACTATCTGCATCAGCCGCCGGGCGTGCCGTTCAAGATCCCGGGCGCGACCAACGTCATGCCGGACCTCGCGACCGCGATGAAACAGAATCCGAATCTCAAGGTGCAGCTGAATGCCGGGTACTTCGATCTCGCAACGCCGTACTTCGCGGCGGTCTATGAGCTGCGGCAGCTGCCGATCCCGCGTTCGCTACAGAACAACATCGAGATGCATTTCTACGAGTCCGGGCACATGGTGTACGCGCACGAGGACGACATGAAGGCGCTGCACGACAACGTCGCCGCCTTCATCGAGAAGAATCGCAACGGCGGGGGCGGCTAGCGACAGCGAGGCTGGACTCATTCTCCGTCGCGCACCTTTTTTTGCATCGCGTCCAGGTAATCATCGAGCTCGGCGACGTCCTTGAAGATGCTGCCATGTGGGATGGCCTTCACGATGTCCAGCACTTTGCGAACGGGCGGCTGCGGATTCAGGACAGCCACTTTGCCGCCGCGAGGCTCGATAGCCTTGCGCGCACGGATGATGCAGCGAACGCCGGCGCTGCTGATGTATTCGAGTTGACTCAGATCGAACGCCAGTCGCGCTTTGCCGGAGCTGCCGAGAACGCGGTCCAGCACCGCATCGAGCTCGGGCGCCGTGGTGCTGTCGAGACGACCCACGAGCGCGATGGTCGAAGGATCCGAGGGTTCCACGACGATCTTGAGCGGCATGTGCCTACCTCCCTTCAGTTGCGGGTTCGGTGCAAGCGGATTTCCATGACATTCCGGCCGTCGACGCGCGCGTAGCGGCAGCGATCCGCCAGGCGACGGACGATGACGATCCCGAGTCCGCCGACGTCCCGGTCATCGATCGGGCTATCCAGCTCGGGACTCTTGTGCGCGAGCGGATCGAATTGCGGTCCATCGTCGCGGACGGTGAGCACGAGCTCCGCGGGCGTCAACGCGCAATCCAGTGACAAACCGCCTGCGCCGCCGCGTGTTTGCAGGGCCCGCACGACGTTCGTCAGCAGCTCCTCCGCGATCAACTCCACGTCGCTGATCTGGTCCGGTGTTACGTCGCGAGCAGAGAGGATTGCGCGCAACCACAGCTGAGCTTGCGCGACGCCGGCAGGTGAGATCTCCAGCTCCATGTGCCAGTTCGTGCCCAGCTCTGTCTGGTGCGTGGTGACGGTGGATGGACTCAAGCTGATGGCCAGAACAGTCAAATCGTCCGAAGCGCGAAATCCGTTGGCAGCGATTGCCGCCACGATTCGGCGCACCAGTGCATCCGGAGCGCCATCGCCGCTATCGCTCAGCAGTGCTGCGAGGCGATCGGTGCCGAACTGCGAGCCATCCTGCGCCGCCGCCTCGGTAACGCCATCCGTGAACACCACGAGCGTGTCACCTGGTGCGAGGTATGTCTCGACGAGCGGATAGAGAGCCACGGACTCGATGCCGATAGCCGGGCCATTCTCGACATCCATCTGCCTCACCGTTCCGTCGCGTGCTCGCAGCAAGGGCGGCTCGTGCCCCGCGCTCGCATAAAGGACCTTGCCCGTGCGGACGTTCAGCAGTCCGCAACCCAGGGTCACGAACATGCAGGCATCGTTGTCCTGCTCGAATCGCACGTTGAGCTCGCGCAGGAGCCGGTCCGGGGACGGGTCAGTCACAGCAAGCATTTTGAGCAGCGCCGACAGTCTCGCCATGCAAAGCGCTGCCGGTATCCCCTTGTCGGATACGTCGGCGATGGCGAACAGCAGGTGCTCGCCGCTGTCGAAGTAGTCGTACAGGTCGCCGCCCACCTGCTTCGCAGGCAACAGCGCGGCTGCGACCTGCACAGCCGCCGGCACCGCTGCCGATTGGTTCTTCGGCAGCATCGATTGTTGAATGCTCGCCGCGATCTGCAGCTCGTGCTCGAGTCGCGCTTCTGCCGCGAGACTTTCGGCACGCAGGCGAATGTGTTTCTGCAGCGAATCGCGCATGCGTCGCAGCGCGTCCGTGAGCACGCCCAATTCATCGCGTCGCTGCCAGTCGGGCAGGCGGAATGCGAGATTGTCTTCGGACGCCGTGCCCACGGCATCAGCCAGAGCATGGACCGGACGGGAGATAGCGGCGGCAACCAGCGAGATCGCGGCGATCAGGACCGCCAATCCCGCCGCGCCGAGCCACAGCTGACGCCGCAGCAATGCGTGCGCGTCAGCGAGCAGCTCCGCTTGCGGGAGCAGCAGCATCAGTCGCCAGTCGAGAGTCTGCAGGTTGCGGACGGCGAGGTATGCAGGCTGCGCCGAGACCTCAGGAGGCAGCAGAGTAAGCGTCGCCTTGCGCGCCAGCATCTGTTCGCCAGCGCGTCGAATGGCTTCCGTGTCGAGTGCCGTATCAAAGTTGTTGATCCGATCCGGAGTGGCGCCAATGGGAGTGACGAGCGTCTGTGCTGCCTGCGGCGATGCCAGCCAGCCCATGCCGGCGGGTCCGAGCGGCACGCTCCCGGCGGTCTTTCTCAGCCAGCGCAGGTCGAGGTCCGCGGTGACCACGCCCGCGAGCACCCGGCCGTCGTCGGGAACCTTGCGGAAGAACGGCACCGAGTAGGTCACCATCCAGGTCTCGCCGCCCCCTGCGTCGAAATACGGAAGCGACCACACCGGTTGCCGCGAGTCTGCCGCGCGCCGATACCAGGGGAGCTCGCGATACGCGTAGCTGTCGAGTGCGAGATCGGAATAGGCGATGGCATCTGCGCGACGAAAGAGGTACGGCGCAAACGGCTCGGTGCCGGCGCCACTGCCGCCGGTTTCCACGGCGATCGTCGAGCCGTAGACGTCGGGCCACGCTGCCAGGATGCCGCGAATGCGCGCCGGATATTGCGAACGCGGCGGATCGATCTCTTCCAGCTGAGCGGCAACCGTGCGAATGCCGCCCTCGATCGGGCGGATCACCGCATCCATCCCGGCGGCCAGCCGGGCCGCCAGCTCATCTGCATCGCGCTCCGCGCGGTCCTCCAGTCGGCTCTGTGTCGCCTGATAGGACATGTACAAGGCGCCGGCGTAGATGGGAATGGCGACCAACAGGATGCTGAACAACAGCCTGCCGCGAATGCTGCGAAAGACGGCGGCGCGCGGCCAGCGGCGCAGCGTTGCTGTCGTCGCATCACGCATCGACGACGGCGGCCCGCTGAGTGCGCCTTCTCTCGTCGAGCAGAGCCGATATATCCTGAGCCGGCGCCGGCTCGTGCACGAACGAGCCTTGTCCGAAGTCGCAGCCCCACTCGCGCAGCAGCACCAGCGACTGCGCATCGTCGATTCCTTCGGCGACAGTTTGCAGGCCCAGCGCCTTGGCCAACTGCAGGATGGCCTGCACGATCTTCTGATTGTTCGCGTCTGTGGCCAGGTTCCGGATGAACAGCTGGTCGATCTTCAGTGTGGACACTCGCAGCTTCTGCAGATAAGCGAGCGAGGAATGTCCCACGCCGAAATCGTCGATCGATACGCCGTAGCCTCGGTCGCGCAGCAGTGCAATCAGGCGAATGCAATGATCCGGCTCGGCCATCACCGCGCTCTCGGTAATCTCGAGCTCGATGTCGCCGGGTTCGAGGCGGTTGAGCCGGCAGTGCAGCTCCAGCACTTCGAGCAGGGTGCTGTCGAGCAGATTGCGAACCGAGAGATTGACGGAGACGCGCAGGTGGTGTCCCGCGGCGCGCCACGCACCGGCATCGGTCAGCGCCGCGGCAATCACCGCCTGCGTCACAGGATTGATGAGCGTGGTTTCCTCCACCTGCGGAATGAAGCTCGCGGGTCCGACGAGGCCGCGCTGCGGATGCTGCCAGCGTACCAGCGCTTCGGTGCCGACGATTTCTGCCGTGGCGATCGCGATCTTGGCTTGGTGCCAGACCAGCAGCTCGCCGCGTTCGATCGCGTGCGGCAGCGCGCCCAGCAGAGTCAGGTTGTCGCGGCTGGTGTGGTCGCTGGCAGCGTCATAGAGCGAGATCGGAGTCTTGCGCGACGCCGCCCAATGCATGGCGATGCTCGCCTTCTGCAGCAATTCCTCCGCCGTGCGCGCGTGCGTCGGGAAGTGCGCTACGCCGATGCTCGCTTCGACGTGGATCGGCAGTCCGTCTACGACATACGAATCCGCGATCGCTTCTGCGAGGCGATCGCGCGTGACGAGATCGCTCGCCTCACCTTCCACCACGATAGCGAGGCGGTCCGGTTGAATCAGGGCAACCAGGGCGCCGGGCGGCACGACACTCTGCGCGCACTCGACGACTCGAGCGAGCACTCGCATCCCGAAGGCTGCGCCGAACGTGTTCTGGATCTCCAGGAAGGCGTTCAATTGCGTGATGGCGACGAACAGCGGCCGGGCTGCGCCGGGGCTGCGCATCCTGACGTCCAGCTCTTTGAGCAGACCGGCGAGGTTCAGCAGCCCCGTGTCCTCGTGGTGCTCGTGCAGCCATTCGAGCTCGCGCAAGTGTCGGCGCAGCAGCTGCGCCCAGGTGCCGACCAGCACTCCGACGAATGCGAAGAAGAAGATGCGATAGATCCAGTTGAGCGGTTCCTGCATCTCGCCGCTGGACGTGTCGATCGGCATGTAAGGACCGAGCAGCAGCCCGGCGACTATCGCCGTGACGAGGCCGCCGGGCACGCCGAACGCAATCGCGCCCAGCACGATCGGCACATACATCAGATGGGAGTACGCAAGACGCAGACCGCCGGTGGCGTAGACCAGCCACGCCGTGCCGAGCAGGAGAACGGCAAGGCCGCCTGCCGTGGCCATTCTTGCGGCCACGGACATGGTTGCGAACGTGATTCCCGAGCGACGCAGCAGCTTGACTTGCATCCTGCCTCCGCGGACTCACTGCATGGTCGGGGGCCATACTACGCCCGCGTGCCGCTTTACAGTGCCTTCTTCTTGCGCACGCCGAGCTTGCCGGACGCGGCAGCTTTCAACAGGCGCTGGAATGTGGGGCATTCCATGTGACTCGGCGCGCGGCAGGCGGCTGCGTGCCGCAGGCCATCGCGCATCGCGGTCAGCTCCTTGATGGTCCTGTCCAGCTCATCCGCCTTGGAAGCCAGGAGCTGGCGATCGATGCGCGGCCGCCCGTTTCCCGAGAACAGCTGCGCCATCTCGTCCAGCGAGAAACCCGACGCGCGACCCAGTGCGAGCAGCGCCAGACGCTCCACTACCCGCGCATCGAACAGGCGGCGCAGACCGCGCCGGCCGATCGACGCGATCAAGCCCTTTTCCTCGTAGAACCGCAGCGTCGAGGCAGGAACGCCGGAGCGGCGCGCGACTTCGGTGATATCCAGGGGTTTCACGCACTTGACCTCAAGTCGACTTGAAGTGGCAGAGTGCAGTCTGCGTTCTTGGAAGGCAAGCAGGAGACGATCGTGGCGGCGACACAGCGGCAAGACGAAGACCAGGCACAGCGTTGGAATGGCAGCGCCGGCTGCGCCTGGGTCGAAGCGCAGCGAATGCTCGATCGGACATTGCAACCGTTCGAGGATCTGCTCCTTGCGGAGGTTTCGGCCAGCCGCGCGCAACAGGTGCTCGACGTCGGCTGCGGCACCGGGAGCACGACGCGCGCTGTCGCTCAGTTGGTTGGCGCGAAGGGCCGTTCTGTCGGCATCGACATTTCCGAGCAGATGATCGGAGCCGCGCGCGCCGTCGCCGAACAGGAGCGCGCACCGGCCACGTTCATCTGCGCCGACGCGCAGAAGCATGCGTTCGAGTCACGACGGTTCGACATGATCATGTCGCGCTTTGGTGTGATGTTCTTCGAGGACTCTGTGCAGGCCTTTGCAAACCTGCGCAGCGCCTGCGAGGACGGCGCGAGCCTGCGATGCATTGTCTGGCGCAGTCCTGCTGAGAACCCGTTCATGACAGCGGCCGAACGCGCCGCGGCGCCGCTTCTGCCGAATCTTCCGCCGCGTCGCCCGGACGCGCCGGGGCAGTTCGGTTTCGCGGACGACCGCCGCGTTCACGCCATCCTGAAGGAGAGCGGCTGGAGCGAGATCGACATCCGTCCGATCGACGTGACCTGCACGCTGCCCGAGCAGGAGTTGATCCGCTACGGCACGCGCTTCGGGCCAGTCGGTATCGCACTTCAAGAGGCGGACCCGCAGACTCGCACGCAGGTCGCCGCAGCGGTCCGTGCCGCATTCGATCCCTATGTGCACGGAGCCGAAGTGCGCTTCACCGCTTGCTGCTGGATGGTCGGCGCCCGGAGCTACTTGACCTGAGCGACCTGATGGAACATGTCGACGTAGCCCATCATCGCATCGGTAATGCCCGCGACCTTGGGGTTGGTCGAGTCCACCACGTAGTACTCGTCGGGCGCGTGCGCGCCGGAGCCGTGACCGAATCCGAAGTGGCCTGCGGGCAGAGACAGCGGCGGCGCAGTGAACACGGCGCCCGGCCATGAGCCTGCGAGACGCGGATTGAGCGTCGCTTTGATTCCCGCCCGCTGATACGTCGCCAGCTCGGAGCGAATGATGCGGCTGTCTTCCGCGGTTTCAGTCGGATCGTAGCCGCCGCTGACATTCACTTCGACATCCGTGAAGCCGCGCTTGTCGAGATGCGCGCGCAGCTTCTTCACTGCTTCGTCACGCGTCTGATTCGGCACCAGGCGCAGGTCGAGCTTGGCGACAGCGCGGCCCGGCAGGATCGTCTTGCCGCCCGGCCCGGTGTAGCCGGCTACCAGTCCCTCGATGTTCACCGTCGGTTGCGAGGCCAGCCGCTCGAGCGCCTGCGCATACGGCAGATCGTCGATCCAGTGGCTCACGCCGAGCTGCTTCTTCTGCTGCTCTTCGTTGCTGTTGCGCGCAGTCTCGGCGATCAGCTCCTTCTCGCGCGCCGTGAGCGGACGGACATTCTCGAACCAGCCGTCGATCGTCGGCGTATTGCCATCCGGCGTGACCAGCGAGTCCAGCGCATGCACGAGGCGCCAGACCGGCGAGTCGACGTTCGCTTTCTGGCTCGAGTGGATGTCTCCCTTCGGACCGCGGCCCCACTTTGCGCCGCTCGCCACCAACTCCAGTTCGATGACGCCCTTCGAGCCCAGGTTGACGGAAACATTGCCCTGCATGTCCTGCCAGCTCGCCGGTATGAAGATCCCTTCCGCCTTCTTGAGCGCGGCGAAGACGTCGGGGCGTTGCACGATCTGGTGGAAATGCGGCGAGCCGATTTCCTCTTCACCTTCCGCGACCAGCACGAGATTGACCGGCAGCTTCGCCTTGGCGGCGTGCATCGCATGCAGTGCGGCGAGCAGCGTGGCCTCGGGTCCTTTCTGATTGACGGCGCCTCGACCGACGATGGCGCGGCCGAAGCCGGGCTTCTCGACGATGCGTCCTTCGAGCGGCGGCGAGGACCACTCGGCGGGATCGAACTGCTTGACGTCGTACATGAAGTACAGCGCCAGCGTTCGCTTCGCGCCGTTGTCCATCGTAGCGAAGACGCCGGGATGACCGTCTGTCGGCACGATGGTGGCCGTATCGAATCCGGCCTCGCGCGCGAGGTTCGCCATGTACTCGGCGCCTTCCTTCATGCTGCGGTTCTCCGCGGCGATCGAGGGCAATGCGATCCAGTCCTGCAGGCGCTTCACGGCGGCATCGCGACCGGCTTCGGCGGCTTTGCGGACGGCCGGGTAGCGCTCGGCAGCGGCTGCTGCGGCATGCGGGCCAAAAACGATCGCGCTCGCACTCGCCAAAGCGGCTGCAGTCACAAACTCGCGGCGATCAAGACCCTTCGAACCACGCGTGAAGTCGGACATTGCTTGTTCTTCCTCGTTGGACCCGGGCTCAATTCTGCGTGCGAGCCGCTTCGGTGCGCAACGTGCAGGCGCCACGAAGGAACAAAATCGTGGAAACGATTCTCCAACTCACTCCATGAACAACAGATTTGCAGATCTTTCAAGGCGGGCGCTGCTGATCGGACTTGCGTTCGCGATCAGCAGCATCGGAGGTGCAGCGATGGCACAGCAGAGCAACTCACCGAAGCAGATCATCCGCAAGGACCTGCTGACGGCGGCAATCGCCGGGCGCAAGGATGTGGCGCGCGTCGAGATCAAGCAGATCGATTTCGCGCCGGCGCAGCAGACCGGCTTGCACCGCCACCCGTGTCCCGTGGTGGGCTATGTCGCGCGTGGCTCGATCCGCTTTCAGGTGGAGGGCGAGCCGGCGAAGCTGCTGTCCGAAGGCAGCGCGTTCTTCGAGCCTGCCGGCGCGAAGGTCGTACGCTTCGATAACGCCTCGACGGACGCGCCCGCAACGTTCGTTGCCTTCTACCTGCTGAGCACCGACGATCAACAGATCATCGAGATGCTCTAGCTTATTGGATGCCCTCGTAGACCACATCGCGCAGCGCGTCGGGAAACTTCCCCGACATTCCTTCGAGTGCCGTGTTCGTCAATGCGACGACGGTGATCTTGCGCGCTGGATCGACGAACCAGGAGTGACCGTACACGCCGCCCCAGTACAGCGTTCCCGCGGACTGCGGCGTCTTCACCGCCGCCGGATCGACGACGAGCGCGCCGCCAAAGCCGAAACCGACACCGGGCTCCTGGCCGGGCGTACCCGCGACCTGATTGCGAAACATCGCGTCGGCCGTCGACTTCGCGAGCACGGGTGCGCCGCCCTTGCGCATCGCTTCGAGCAATCGCAGTACGTCCGGCGCGCTACCGATCATGCCGGCACCACCCGAAGGAAACGCCTTCGAATCGAACGCGCGGGACGGTGAGTAGACGAGGGCGCTCATAGCGAAAGGAATGGTCTGCGGATCTGCCATTCGCGCCGTGCCCGACGGTCCGTTGAAGTACGGTGTCGCGACCCGATCGGCCTGTGCGCGCTCGACCCAGAACGACGTGCCCGTCATCCCTAGCGGCTTCGTCACGACATCCGCGACGACGGTGGCGAGCGGTTGACCCGCCGCCCGTTCGATGACTGCACCGAGCACGTCGATGGAGAGCGAATAACGCCATTGGCTTGCCGGTGCGTTGAGCAGCTGCGTGCTCGCGAGGCGCCGCATCTCTTCAGCGAGGCCGATCCTCACGTCGTCGAACCCGTCGGAGATCTGCGCTTTGTGATACGGCCCATCGGGCTTCTCCACGAACTTGTAGCCGAGGCCCGCGGTGTGCGTCAGAAGTTGTCGAACCGTGATCGTCGGCGTCGTGCCGTCGGCTAGCCTCGGCTTGAAGTCCGGCAGCCATTTCGTGACGGGATCGTCGAGGGAGAGCTGCTTGCGATCCACGAGCGCGAGCGCGGCGACCGTCACGATCGGCTTCGATACGGAAGAGAGACGAAACAGTGCATCCCTCTGCATCGGTTTGCGAGACTCCTTGTCGGCCAGGCCGGCCGCACGCTCGTAAACGAGCCGGCCGTCCTGCGCGACGAGCACGACCGCGCCGACGATGCGGTCTTCGGCGATCGCCTGGTCGATCACGGCGTCGACCTTCTGCTTGAGCGCGCCCGAATCCGCCTGGGCGCCGATGGCGCACAGGACGCATGCGAGGCCGATGGCGAAGGTCAATGCTGTCCGCAACTTGCTCATGAAATGCACTCCGATCGTTATTGACTCAGTGCTCGTGCGACGCGAATGCCGATGAGATTCGAGCGCCCCGATTGAGTGGCTCGCATGCGTGCTGACGACCTCAGCAGCACAGCGTTGTCCGACCATGCGCCGCCACGAACGACGCGCATGGAGCTATGGCCTTCGCTCGCCGCAGTGCCATCCAGCGGTATCGAGTCATAGGACTCATGCCACAGATCCGCAGTCCACTCACGAACGTTGCCGTGCAGATCATAGAGCCCGTAGGCGTTCGGCCGGAATCTGCCGGCGGGGACCGGTCCTGCCGCGGCTGCGAATGCGGCCATCGTGGCGTCGATCGTATCGCCGAACGCATAACGAGTCGGCGCGCCGGCGCGGCACGCGTATTCCCATTCGGATTCCGACGGCACGCGATATTTTTCGCCGGACAGTTCTGCCAGCTTGGCGATGAAGCGGGCCGCGTCATCGAAAGAAACCCAGGTTACCGGGGCGCCCTCGAGGAAGGACGCGGCAGGCGCTGCGGTCTGGCGCGACCCGAACAGCTTGCGCAAGCCGCGCGGCGACTCGGTGGACTGAGCCGGCGTGGGCAGCTCGCCGATGACGTGCCGATACTCTTCGACGAGTACCGGATAGACGCCCATCGCGAACTGCTCCGGGATGTTGATCCGGCGCTGCGGTCCTTCAACTGCTGCGCGGTCGACGTCGTCGGCCGATGCGCCGATCATGAAACTTCCTTTCGGCAGCACACGCATGACCGGCAGTCGTTCGCCATCGCGAAACAGCGTGCCCGGCGGAGTCGCGGCGTTGATGAATGCGCCATCGACGATCGGCTCGCCCGAAGCCAGGTGCCCGAGCACCTGACGAAAGCGATTGGCGGGAGCGCTCGCACCCTGCGGCAGGTGCGCATCCCGGCCTTGTGCGGACACGAGATCGAGGATCCAGGTGAGGAGCTTGCGCCACTGGCGGTGTTGCTCGTCGCCATCCCAGCCGGAGAGCTGGATCGTTTGTCGCAGCAGGAAGGCGATGGGTATGGCGCAGTCCTCGAGACGCACCGGAACGAGCTTGCCGCGCTGCGCAGCGTAATGAGCCTCGGTGCGTACCCAGTCCGAGCCGACCGAGCGGGGCGTCCAGAGCACGACGACCGCGGCGGCAGCCTCGATCTCTTTCTCGATCGTCGCGTCCCAGCTTTCGCGTGCGGTGATCTGGTCGTCCCACCACACTGACAGCCCTTGATTGCGCAACGCGGCGGAAATGCGCTCGGCGCTCGCGGAGTCCTGCCTCTTGTAGCTGATGAAGACGTTGGCCAAGTGACACCAATGGGCAATTGTTCCGTTGCAACGCCGGTTCCAGGATACTGCCACAGGGAGGCTGGAGAGGCGCCATGTCTGCCAGCATCGAACCAATCGACGATCAGGCGTTCTACGCCTACGCCCATCCGAAGAGAAGGCGACGCCTCTATCTTGCCGTCGTCTTTGCCACGCTGCTGTTTCCGCTGATCGCGGCTCTGTTGATCGCGGGCACGCTGTTCCTGATCGTGCCATTCGTCGCGCTGCTGCTGTGGATGTCCATGCGCGTCTACTTTGCCCGCTTGATGGGCAACGCCGTGCTCGTTGGCGAGCTCAACTATCCGCGCATCCACGCCATCACCGGGGAGATGAAGCAGCGCTTGGGATACCTCAAGCGCGTCGACGTCTTCGTGTACGAGGAAGGTCAGTTCAACGCGAGCCTGCTGCAGTTCTTTTTCCGGCGCGCCGTCCTGCTCAACTCGGAGATCGTCGAGAAGGGCGTGAGCGACGATGAAGTGCGCTGGCTGGTCGGGCGCTTCGTGGGGTATCTGCGCGCACGCAAGCAGGCGGGCGCACTGGGCTGGCTCATTCGGGCGGCCCAGCATCTCGTGATCTTCAATATCTTTCTGCTGCCGTACGAGCGATCGATGGTATCGACGGGAGATCGCCTGGCGGTGGCCGCCATCAACGGCGATGTCTCCAGCGCCATCTCGGCGCTGCAGAAGCTCTTCGTGGGACGCAAGCTGGGCTACTCGCTGAATCCCGAAGGCATGCTCGCGCAGCAGCGGCTGATCAAGGGTACGTTCTTCGGCCTTCTCGCGCGGCTCTTGACTGCATTTCCACACCTGACGGCGCGCTATGTCGATGTGATGGCCTTCGCGAAGATCTACTTCCCCGACCAGTACGCGAAGTTCCTGGCCGCGAATCCCGCGATGCCCGATGACCTGCTGCAGCTCGCGGATCTGCAGGACACCCGGCCCGAACCTGGAGATCGCGTCGACAGTGGCATGGTCGGAGCAAGAGTCGCGTGCGCCGCCACGCTGGCGGCCGTCGTGGTGCTGGGTTTCGTGATCGCAGGAGAGCAGCGCAATACGATCGATGACTCTTACGCGTATGACTCGCAGTCGTACCCGGATCCCGCGCCAACGTATGATCCAACGAGCCAGGATCAGACGCTCCCGACCGAAGTTGCATCCGACCCTGCCACGACGAAGTCCAGCGTGTTCTCTCGCGAAGCGGAGGCGCTCGCTGCAGGCTACGAAATCGATCAGGCGTGGTCCGAGCTCACGATACCGAAGGGGCACGAAGGTTATGTCGAAGTCGATGGGCAACTCGACAACGACTACCTCGTGCTCGCACGCGGTTCCGCCGGTTGCGACGTCGATGCAGTCGTGTCCGATGACATCAAGGATGACGGTCCGGGAGCGGATGCGGCCGTGAACTTCGTGGTCACCGCCGCAGGAACCGTCCGGGTGTCGTTCCCGGTTTCATCCGAAAGCGAAGGTTGCGTCGTCGGACTCGGTGTCTATCGCAAGTCCGCCGCGGCGATCGCGGCTTCGGACTGACAGTCATCCGGGCGTCTTAAAAAAAATGCGACCTGGGCCCGGCCGTAAGGTCGGGCCCTTTCTCCGCATCAGCAGCTCATTCCGCAAGCAGCGCACTGTGTGTCGCGGATGGCGAAAAACTTCCCGGGATGGGCGGAAATCGCCGCAGGCTATGCATACTTCAGCCTGCGCGAGGAAGATTGGTCGGATAACAAAGGGGGCGTTATGCGTGCTGCGTCGTTGGCGGGATTCATTGCCGTTGCATTGCTTGGTGCGTGCAGCAAGGAACCGGCGCCCACTGCGGCAGCGCCGCCGAAGCCTGCCTATGGCAGCTTTGGTGTCGATCTCGCCCAGATGGACACGAGCGTCAAGCCGGGCGATGACTTCTACCGTTACGTGAACGGCAAGTGGCTGGACAGTTTTCAGATCCCTGCTGACCGCTCCGGTTACGGGACCGGTACCGTCGTGTTCGAGAAGACCGAGTCCGATCTGCATGCGATCCTCGATGAGGTTGCGGCCAGCAAGCCGGCATCGGGTAGCGTCGAGCAGAAGGTCGCCGACCTGTATGCCGGCTGGATGGACCAGGCCGGGATCGAGGCACGCGGCACGGAACCGGTGCAGCCCTTCCTGGCGCAGATCGATGCGGTCAAGGACAAAGCCGGCCTGATGCAGCTCCTGGGCTCGATCGATTTTCAGGCGCCATTCGGCGTGTCCATCAGCCCCGACACCGCGGATCCGACCCGGTACACGGTGTGGGTCGGTCAGGCAGGCCTTGGCATGCCGAACCGCGACTACTACCTCAAGAAGGGAGAAAAGTTCGACGCCTATCGGGCCGCGTATGACGCGTACGTCACGAAGGTCTTCGAGCTGCTCGGCAACAAGGATCCGGCCGGCTCGGCCAAACAGGTGATCGGCATCGAAAACAAGATTGCCGCCGTCGCCTGGGCGCCGGAGCGCCAGCGCAAGGTCAGCGAGATCAACAATCCGATGGACCTTGCGGGACTCAGGAAACTCGTGCCCAACGTCGACTGGAAAATCGTGCTCGCCGGCGTCGGCCTCGGCGACACGCAGAATTTCATCGTGAACGAGACGACCGCGATTCGCGACGGCGCGAAGCTCCTCGACAGCGAACCGCTCGCCGCCTGGAAGTCCTACATGACCTTCCACTTCGTCAACTCGTATGCGAGCGACTTGCCACAAGCGTTCGACGAAGCGCAGTTCGAATTCAACTCGAAGGCGCTGCGCGGCGTGGAGAAGCAGCGCGATCGCTGGAAGCGCGGTATCACCCTGGTGGACACCGCCATCGGCGAAGGACTCGGCCAGATCTACGTGCGCAAGCATTTTCCGCCCGACAACAAGGCCAAGATGGACGATCTCGTGGCGAACCTGCGCGCGGCGCTCAAGGAACGGTTGTCGAAGCTCTCGTGGATGGACGACGCGACGCGAGCGGAAGCGCTGAAGAAGCTCGATGCTTTCGAGCCGCGCATCGGTTACCCGGACAAGTGGCGCGATTACTCCGCCCTCAGCATCGAGCGTGGCAAACACTTCGAGAATGTGCGCAACTCGCGGGTATTCGAGTGGGAGCGTAACGTCAAGCGCATCCACGAGCCCGTCGATCGCAGCGAGTGGTTCATGACGCCGCAGACCGTCAACGCCTACTACGATCCGTCCAAGAATCAGATCACCTTCCCGGCGGGCATCCTGCAGCCGCCGTTCTTCGATCCGAACGCCGATCCGGCGGTCAACTACGGCGCGATCGGCGCGGTCATCGGCCATGAGATCGGTCATGGCTTCGACGACGAAGGCCGAGAGTTCGACGGCTCCGGAAAAGTGCGCAACTGGTGGACGCCCGAGACCAACGCCCGATTTCTCGAGGCGACGAAGAAGCTCGGCGCGCTGTACGCAGCCTACTGCCCGCTCGAAGGCGCATGCGTGAACGGCGACCTCACGATGGGCGAGAACATCGGCGATCTCGGTGGTCTCGAGATGGCCCACACGGCGTACCAGCTCTCGCTCAATGGACAGAAGGCACCCGTTCTGGACGGCTTCACGGGCGATCAAAGGTTTTTCCTGTCCTTCGCACAAGCCTGGCGCGGCAAGGTGCGCGACGACGCCTTGCGTGCGCAGATGCTCACGGACCCGCACTCGCCGGGCACTGCGCGCGGCACCTTCCCGGAGCGCAACATGGATGCGTGGTACGCGGCGTTCGACGTGAAGCCGGGCGAGAAGCTCTATCTCGATGCG
>DATEML010000110.1:0-4963 GCA_035275585.1 Steroidobacteraceae bacterium
GTCCGTGATCCGCGTCAACAGCCAGTCCGGCAAGGGCGGCATCGCCTATCTGCTGGAACGCGACTACGGCCTGACGATGCCGCGGCGGCTGCAGATCGAATTCAGCCAGGTCGTCCAGTCGGTCACCGACGCGACCGGCAAGGAGCTGACTTCGGAGCAGATCTGGCTGCTGTTCGAGCGCGAGTATCTCGGCGAGAACGGTGCCTACGCCTACGGCGGTCACCAGTTGTCACCGGTGCGCGAGCATCAGAACGTCGAGCGGCTGACGTTGAAACTGAAGTGCAACGGCCAGGGCGCGCTGCTGCACGGCGAAGGCAACGGACCGATCGACGCGATCGTCGACGCACTCGGACTGCGCTTCGACGTGCTGTCGTACGAGGAGCACTCGATGGGCTCCGGCAGCGACGCGCGGGCGGTGGCGTTCGTGGAGATCACGACGCCGGCGCGAGCCACGCTGTTCGGCGTCGGGCTGCACGAGAACATCGTGACGGCGTCGCTGATGGCGGTGCTGAGCGCGGTCAACCGCGCCCTGCAGCGAGGACTGCTCGACGACTCGATGCCGGCAGCGACCGCCGGCTAGCGGTGTGGGTCAGGCTTCGGCCTGACTCTTACCCAGCGATATATCGCTCGAGCTGAGTGATCGTCTGCTGCTGCTCATCGATGACGGCTTTCACCAGATCGCCGATCGAGATGATGCCGATCAGCTTGCCGTTCTCGACGACCGGCAGGTGCCGGATGCGCCGCTCGGTCATGATCTCCATGCAGCGGTGCACGGCCTCGTCGGGCGACACGGTCACGACTTCCGAGGTCATGATCTGCCACACGGGCGTGTCGGAGCTGGAGCGGCCGAGCAGAATCACTTTGCGGGCGTAGTCGCGCTCCGACACGATCCCGACCAGCTGCTCCTCGCGCACCACCGGCAGCGCGCCGATGTGCTTGTCGGCCATGACCTGGATGGCCTCGAGGACCGGCTCTTCGGGGCCGATGGTCCAGACGCTCTTCGGCTTGAAAGCCAGCAGATACCTGACGCGTAGCATCTCGATACCCTCCTGCCTGCCTGCCAAGGTCAGCGCAAAAACACGCTTCCTGCAATGCGGAGTTCTTCTATTCCCTTCAGTGGTCGTGCCCGCCCGGGCCGTGTACGTGGCCGTGGGCCAGCTCTTCCTGGGTCGCAGCCCGCACCTCGGCAATCTCGACGTCGAAATTCAGGTTTTGCCCGGCCAGCGGATGATTGGCGTCGATCGTCACCATGTCGCCGACGATCTGCGTCACCGTGACCGCCCGCACGCCGTGCGCCGACTGGGTGTGCAGCTGCATCCCCACGTGGATGTTGCCGACGCCCTTGAGGGCGCGCCGCGGAATGCGCTGGACCAGGGCCTTGTCGTACTCACCGTAGGCGTCGGCAGCGGCGATCTTCACGGTCAGCTTGTCGCCGGCGGACTTGCCTTCGAGCTCGCGCTCCAGGCCGGGAATCAGGTTGCCGTTGCCGTGCAGGTACGCGAGCGGCGTACCGTCGGAGCTGTCGAGTTTCTCGCCCTTGTCGTCGGTGAGCGTGTAGTGGATCAGGACGACGGCGTTTGGGGCGACTTGCATGGCGATCAGGACCAACCGGAGAGGCAGGAATGGGAGCGGGGTGAATTATCGCCTATTGCCGGCCGAGGCGGTCAAACCATTCAGGTGCGGCGCAGTTTGCGCTTGACCAGCGCGGTCAGCCCTGCCAGCTCATCCACTCCGAGCAGCATCGCAGTGACGAAAAAGCCGGCGCCGGCGACACCGATCGTAGCCAGCAGATAGAGCGCCTTGGGGATCAGCGCCTGGTGCGCCCAGTCGGCCAGCAACCAGTATGTTCCCGCCCAGCAAATCAATGCCAGCACGCCCCCGGCGAGTCCGACACGCACGAGCGTGCGCACCATCCGCCCGGTCTCGAATGACTCGACCCGCCGGCGCATCAAGACATAGAGGACCAGGAAATTGATCGTGGCCACGCAGCCGGTCGAGAAAGCCAGGCCGCGTTGCTCCCAGCCGAGCTCGAAGGTGAAGAACCAGCCGAACAGGGCGTTGAGCCCGATCGCCGCCAGGCTCACCAGCATCGGCGTGCGGCGTTTGTCGATCGCATAGAACGCGTTGACGAGGATCTTGAGCGCCGCATACGCGCACAAGCCCACGGCGTAGAAGCGCAACGCGCCCGCCGCCTCGGCCGTGTCGTGCGCGGTGAACTTGCCATGCTGATACAGCAGCGACACGATCGGCTCGGCCAGCACCATGAGGCCGATGGTCGACGGAATCGTCAGGAGAAAAACCAAGCGCAGGGACCGCGCCAATTCGCTGCGGAACTGCGGCACGTTGCCCGACGCCACCAATCGCGCCAGCACGGGCAGGGAGACCGTGCCGAGCGTGACTCCGAACATTCCCAGCGGCAGCTGCATCAGCCGAAACGCAACCTGCAGACTGAACACGGCGCCATCCGCGAGATGGGAGGCGTAGATCGAGTTCACCAGCACGTTCACCTGCACCGAACTGGCGGCGATGACTGCCGGGCCCATCAATCGCAGGATCGCGTGCACCCCGGCGTCGCGCCAGCGAAAGTCCGGACGCAAACGAAATCCCAGCCGGAACAGCGAAGGCACCTGCACGACCAGTTGCAGCATGCCGCCGATCAGCGTGCCGATCGCAAGTCCCGTGGCCGCGCGCTCACCGAAGTTCGGATCGATCCACCAGCCGAGCGTGGCTCCGCCGACGATCGAGCCCAGGTTGAAAAAGCTCGAGGCCATGGCCGGCACGCCGAACACGTGCCGCGCGTTGAGCATGCCCATCACCAGGGCGGCGAGCGACACGAGGAGAATGAAGGGATACATGACGCGCGCCAGCCAGACGGTGAGCGCGGCCTTCTCCGGATCGAATCCCGGCGCCGTGAACGCGATGATGTACGGCGCGAGCGCGATACCGACCAGACACAAGGCGCTGAGCACGACAGCCGTCAACGTCGCGACCTTGTTCGCCAGCCTCCATGCCGCTGCCTCGCCGTCGGTGGCGATGGTCCTGGAAAAGGTGGTGACGAACGCTGTCGACAGCGCGCCTTCCGCGAACATGTCGCGCAGGAAGTTCGGCACGCGGAAGGCAATCGTGAATGCGTCCATCACGCGGCCGCCGCCGAACAGTGCCGCAAATACCTGTTCGCGGATCAGCCCGAGCACACGGCTGCACATGACGGCGACGGCAACAACGCCGGCAGCTTTGGTGTCGACGCGGTTGACGGACGCAGCGACCAGTTTGTCGTCGCCCGAAGACGACTCGGGAGGAGTCTGTTTCACTCAGTCGCCAGCGACTGTCTTATTCGACGGTAACGGACTTGGCGAGATTGCGCGGCTGATCGACGTCGGTGCCGCGCAGAATTGCGCAGTGATACGCCAACAGCTGCAGCGGCACGGTGTAGACCGCTGACGCCTGAAAGTGGCTGACGTGCTTCGGCATCGTGATCACCGTGACGCCCTCGGACGGTTGAATTCCCGATTCCGGGTCGGCGAACACATACAGCTCGCCGCCGCGCGCGCGCACTTCCTGCAGGTTCGACTTCAGCTTCTCCAGCAGATCGTTGTTCGGCGCGACCGTGACCACCGGCATGTCCGAGTCCACCAGCGCGAGCGGGCCGTGCTTGAGCTCGCCCGCCGGGTAGGCCTCGGCGTGGATGTACGAAATCTCCTTGAGCTTGAGCGCGCCTTCCATTGCGATCGGATGCATCTGGCCGCGGCCGAGGAACAACGCGTGATGTTTGTCGGCGAAGCGCTTCGCCAGCTCGCGGATCTGACCGTCGAGATGCAGTGTCTTCTCGATCAGCCCGGGGATCTCGATCAGCCGCTGCACCAGGCCGCGCTCACGCTCCGCATCCGTGCCGTTGAACTTCGCGAGTGCGACGACGAGCATGCCGAGCGCGGCGAGCTGCGTGGTGAACGCCTTGGTCGAGGCGACGCCGATCTCCGGACCGGCGCGCGTCAACAGCACCAGCTCCGATTCGCGCACCAGCGAGCTTTCGGGAACGTTGCAGATCGACAGGCTCGAAAGGTAGCCGGACTGCTTGGCCATGCGCAGCGCGGCCAGCGTGTCGGCCGTCTCGCCGGACTGCGAGATCGTCACGAACAGCGTGTTCTTCGGTACGACCGGATTGCGATAGCGATACTCGCTCGCGATCTCGACCCAGCACGGCAGGCGCGCAATCTGCTCGATGTAGTACTTCGCGACGGCGCCGGCGTGATAGCTCGTGCCGCATGCGACGATCTGCACGGCCTCCGTGCGCCGGAATACCTCAGTGGCCAGCGGGCCGAACGCGGCCTCCAGCAACTTGCCACCCGCGACGCGCTCTTCGAGCGTCTGCGCGATCGCACGCGGCTGCTCGTGAATCTCCTTGAGCATGTAGTGGGCGTAGTCGCCCTTCTCCGCGGCATCGGCGGACAGCGAGCTCTGCTTGACGGGGCGCTGGGCCGTGTTGCCTTCGCTATCGAGGATGCGCACGCTCTGGCGGCGGATCTCGGCGACGTCGCCTTCGTCGAGGAAGATGAACTGGCGCGTGACGGGCAGCAGTGCCGCGACGTCCGAAGCGACGAAGTTCTCGTTGTTGCCGATGCCGATCACGACCGGGCAGCCGGCGCGCGCGAGCACGATGGTCTCCGGCGAATCCTGCGACAGTACGGCGAGCGCGTACGCGCCCTCCAGCTCCGCGACCGTAGCACGCACGGCGCGGAACAGATCGCCGAGCTTCTGCTTGTGATAGTGGATGCGATGCGCGATCACCTCGGTGTCGGTCTCGGAGGTGAACGTGTAACCGAGCTTCGCGAGCTCCTCGCGCAACTCCTCATGGTTCTCGATGATGCCGTTGTGAACGATCGCGATGCCGTCGCGCGAGATGTGCGGATGCGCGTTGCGCTCCGAGGGCACGCCGTGCGTCGCCCACCGCGTGTGCGCAATGCCG
>DATEML010000111.1:0-24055 GCA_035275585.1 Steroidobacteraceae bacterium
GCCCGCCAGGCGATCGACGAGGCGGGCATCGACCTGCCGATCGTCATCTCGGGCACGATCACCGATGCTTCCGGTCGCACGCTGTCGGGACAGACGACCGAGGCGTTCTGGAATTCGGTGCGCCACGCGCGGCCGCTCGCCATCGGACTGAATTGCGCGCTCGGCGCGAAGCAGCTGCGTCCGTACATCGAAGAGCTGGCGCGCATCGCCGATGTCTACGTCAGCGCGTATCCAAACGCCGGCCTGCCGAATGCGTTCGGCGAGTACGACGAGGCGGCGTGCGAGACCGCCGAGCTGATCCGCGACTTCGCGACCAGCGGCTTCGTCAACATCGTCGGCGGCTGCTGCGGCACGACGCCCGACCACATTCGCCACATCGCCGAAGCTGTCGCGGGACTGCCGCCGCGCCAGCCGCCGCAGATCGAGCCGCGGTTGCGGCTGTCCGGATTGGAGCCGCTCAACATCGGCGCCGACAGCCTGTTCCTGAATGTCGGCGAGCGCACCAATGTCACCGGGTCGGCGAAGTTCCGCCGCCTGATCGAAGCGGACGACTACAACGCGGCGCTCGACATCGCGCGCCAGCAGGTCGCGAGCGGGGCGCAGGCGATCGACATCAACATGGACGAGGGCATGCTCGACTCGGAAGGCGCAATGGTGCGCTTCCTGAATCTCATCGCCGCCGAGCCGGACATCGCGCGCGTGCCGATCATGATCGACTCCTCGAAGTGGTCGGTCATCGAGGCGGGACTGAAGTGCATCCAGGGCAAGGGCATCGTCAACTCCATCAGCCTGAAGGAAGGCGAGGAGCAGTTCCTGCAGTACGCGCGCAAGGTGCGTGCCTACGGCGCCGCGGTCGTCGTGATGGCGTTCGACGAGCAGGGTCAGGCCGACACGGTCGCACGCAAGATCGCAATCTGCGAGCGCTCGTACAAGCTGCTCACCGAGCAGGCCGGTCTCGCGCCGCAAGACATCATCTTCGATCCGAACATCTTCGCCGTCGCCACCGGCATCGAGGAGCACAACAACTACGCGCACGACTTCATCGAGGCGACCGCGGCGATCAAGAAGGCCTGCCCGCACGCGCACATCAGCGGCGGCGTCAGCAACGTGTCGTTCTCGTTCCGCGGCAACGACCCGGTGCGCGAGGCGATGCACTCCGTGTTCCTGTATCACGCGATCAAGGCCGGCATGACGATGGGCATCGTCAATGCCGGACAACTCGCGATCTACGCGGACATCGACCCGGAGCTGCGCGAGCGCGTCGAGGACGTGATCCTGAATCGTCGGCCCGACGGGACCGAGCGGCTGCTGGAAATCGCCGGCCGCTACAAGGGCGAGGCGGCGGGCCGCAAGGCCGAGGATCTGGCCTGGCGCAGCTGGCCGGTCGTGAAGCGGCTGGAGCACGCGCTCGTCAAGGGTATCGACCAGTTCGTCGTCGAAGACACCGAGGAGGCGCGCCAGCAGTTCGAGCGTCCGCTGCAGGTCATCGAAGGTCCGCTCATGGACGGCATGAACGTGGTCGGCGACCTGTTCGGCTCCGGCAAGATGTTCCTGCCGCAGGTCGTCAAGTCGGCGCGCGTGATGAAGAAGGCGGTCGCACACCTGATCCCGTACATCGAGCAGCAGAAGGCAGCCGGCGGCGCATCGCGCACGAACGGCAAGATCATCATGGCGACGGTCAAGGGCGACGTACACGACATCGGCAAGAACATCGTCGGCGTCGTGCTCCAGTGCAACAACTTCGAGGTCATCGACCTCGGCGTCATGGTGCCGTGCGAGCGCATCCTGGAGACGGCACGACGCGAGGGCGCCGACATGATCGGCCTGTCCGGGCTGATCACGCCGTCGCTCGACGAGATGGTGCATGTCGCGAAGGAGATGCAGCGACAGGGGTTCGAGCAACCGCTGCTGATCGGCGGCGCGACGACGTCGCCGGCGCATACGTCGGTGAAGATCGATCCGCAATACCAGGGACCGGTCGTCTATGTGAAGGATGCGTCGCGCTCGGTCGGCATCTGCCAGCAGCTGGTGGCCGGCGCGAACCGGGCGGACTACGTCGCGCGCGTCAAGAGCGAGCACGCCACGCGCCGCGAGCAGCATCACGGCAAGAAGATCAAGAGTCCGCAGCTGTCGATCGCGCAGGCGCGCGCAAATCGTTTCAACGGCGGCTGGGATACATACGTGCCGCCGGTCCCGCGCTTCCTCGGCGTGCGCGTCTTCGACGACTACTCGCTCGAAGACCTGACCCGCTACATCGACTGGATGCCGTTCTTCAACGCTTGGGAGTTCGGCGGCAAGTTCCCGGACATCCTCACCGACGCCAAGGTCGGCGAGCAGGCGAGCAACCTCTATGCGGACGCACGGCGCATGCTCAAGCAGGTCATCCGCGAGCGCTGGCTGACCGCGCGTGGCGTGATCGGGCTGTTCCCCGCGAACAGCGTCGATGACGACGACGTCGAGGTGTACACCGACGAATCGCGCACGCGCGTGCTGACCCGGCTGCACTTCCTGCGCCAGCAGAAGGGCAAGCCCGCCGGGCAGTCGCACGATGCGCTCGCCGATTTCGTCGCGCCAAAGAGCTCCGGCCGCCGCGACTACGTCGGCGCGTTCGCCGTGACAGCCGGTATCGGCATCGAGCCGCACCTCGAGCGCTTCGCGCAGGCTCATGACGATTATTCGAGCATCATTCTGAAGGCGCTGGCCGATCGTCTCGCCGAAGCGTTCGCCGAACGCCTGCACGAGCGCGTGCGCCGCGAGTTCTGGGGCTACGCGCCGGAGGAACGGCTGAGCAACGAGCAGCTGATCCGCGAAGGCTACCGCGGCATCCGTCCGGCGCCGGGTTATCCGGCCTGCCCGGATCACACGGAGAAGGCGACGCTGTGGCAGCTGCTGGCGCCGACTGACAACGCCGGCATCCAGCTCACCGAGTCCTACGCGATGTATCCAACCGCCGCTGTGAGCGGCTGGTACTTCTCGCACCCCGGCTCACGCTACTTCGCGGTCGGCAAGATCGACCTGGACCAGGTGCAGAACTACGCCGCGCGCAAGAAGATCTCGCTGGAGGAGGCGCAGCGCTGGCTGTCGCCGAGCCTCGGCTACGACTCGGATTCGGACGCCGACGCGGCGTAAAGGGTCGAGGTCCGCTATTGGAGTGGGTCAGGCTTCAGCCTGACACTGCTACAATTCGCGCATGACCATCAGCAAGGTTTATGCGAGCGCGCCGGCCGCGCTCGCCGACGTGGTGCGTGACGGGATGACGGTGATGTCCGGCGGCTTCGGCCTGTGCGGCATTCCCGAGAACCTGATCGTCGCACTGTGCGACTCCGGCGTGCGCGGGCTCACCGTGATCTCGAACAACGCCGGCGTCGACCAGTTCGGTCTCGGCAAGCTGCTCAAGACCCGGCAGATCGCCAAGATGATTTCCTCCTACGTCGGCGAGAACAAGGAGTTCGAGCGGCAGTACCTGGCGGGCGAGCTGCAGCTGGAATTCAATCCGCAGGGCACGCTGGCCGAGCGCATCCGCGCCGGCGGCGCGGGGATCTACGGCTTCTACACGCGAACTGGCGCCGGCACGCTGGTCGCGGAAGGCAAGGAGCAGCGCGTCGTGAACGGCGAGACGTACGTGCTCGAGACCGGACTGACCGCGGACCTGTCGCTGGTCAAGGCGTGGAAGGGCGACACCGAGGGCAACCTCGTGTACCGCAAGACGGCGCGCAACTTCAACCCGATGATGGCCACCGCGGGCCGCGTGACGGTCGCGGAGGTCGAGCACCTGGTGGAAGCGGGCGAGCTCGATCCCGACGGCATCCACACGCCGGGCATCTTCGTGCAGCGGATCGTGCAGGGCGCAAGCTACCTGAAGTCGATCGAGCATCGCACGGTGCGCAAGCGCAACTAACTCGAGGACACCGACCATGCCCTGGACCCGCGAGCAACTGGCCGAGCGCGCCGCAAGCGAGCTGCACGACGGCTTCTACGTCAACCTCGGCATCGGCATCCCGACGCTGGTCGCGAACTACATCCCGCCCGGCATGAAGGTCGTGCTGCAGTCGGAGAACGGCATGCTCGGCATGGGCCCGTTCCCCTTCGAGGGCGAGGAAGATCCGGATCTGATCAACGCCGGCAAGCAGACGATCACGGAGCTGCCGATCTCGGCCTATTTCTCCTCCGCCGACAGCTTCGGGATGATCCGCGGCGGCCACATCGACCTGTCGATCCTCGGCGGCATGGAAGTCTCGGAGGCGGGCGATCTGGCGAACTGGATGGTGCCGGGCAAGATGGTGAAGGGCATGGGCGGAGCGATGGACCTGGTCGCGGGCGTCAAGCGCGTGGTCGTCGTGATGGAGCACACGTCGAAAGACGGCGCGCCGAAATTCAAGCCGCACTGCGAGCTGCCGCTGACCGGCGCCAACGTCGTCGACATGCTGATCACCGATCTCGCCGTGTTTGCACGGCCCGACCGCAAATCGCCGTTCAAGCTCATCGAGCGCGCGCCGGGCGTGAGCGCCGACGAGATCAAAGCCAAGACTCCCGCGAAGTTCCTGTAGAACCCCATGAAAACGCGTGCTGCCGTGCTGAGCGAGATGGGCCGGCCGCGGCCCTATGCGCAGTCGCGGCCGCTCGTGATCGAAGAAGTCGAGCTGGATCCGCCTGCCGCGGGCGAGGTCATCGTGCGCATGCGCGCCGCGGGGCTGTGTCACTCGGACCTTTCGGTGATCAACGGCGACCGCCCGCGGCCGATGCCGATGATCATCGGCCACGAGGGCGCGGGCGAAATCGTCGAGGTCGGCGCGGGTGTGCGCGATCTGCGGCCCGGCGATCACGTGGTCGCCGCCTTCGTGCCCTGTTGCGGCAGCTGCGAGCCGTGCACCACCGGTCGCCCGGCGTTGTGCGAGCCAGGTTTCAAGGCGAACTCGACCGGCACGCTGCTCGGCGGCGGCCAGCGCATGCGCCGCGACGGCGCGATCGTCCATCACCACCTCGGCGTCTCCGCTTTCGCCGAGCACGCGATCATGGTGCGTCAGTCGCTGGTCAAGGTCGATGACGATCTGCCGTTCGACGAAGCAGCGGTTTTCGGTTGCGCGGTGATGACCGGTGTCGGTGCGGTCACGAATACCGTACAACCGCAGCGCGGTGCGAGCATCGCCGTGATCGGTCTCGGCGGCGTCGGACTCGCGGCGCTGCTCGGCACGCAGTTGCTCGACGCTGCGATCGTCATCGCCTGCGATCTGAGCGCGGACAAGCTCGCGCTTGCGCGCCGCATGGGCGCGACACATGCGATCGATGCTGCCGACCGGCAGGCAGTCGAGCAGATCAAGGATCTCACGCGTGGCGGCGTGCACTACGCGTTCGAGATGGCGGGCTCGGTCAAGGCGCTGGAGCTCGCGTACAGCGCCACGCGTCGTGGCGGGACGACGGTGACGGCGGGATTACCGAACCCGAAACACCTGTTCTCGATCCCGCAGGTCGGCATCGTCGCGGAAGAGCGCACGATCAAGGGCAGCTATCTCGGCAGCTGCGATCCGGCGCGCGACATTCCGCGCTACATCGAAATGTACCGGGCTGGACGCCTGCCGATCGACCGCCTGCTGAGCGAGCACATCGCGCTGGAACAACTCAACGAAGGCTTCGACCGTCTCGCCGACGGCAAGACGGTGCGGCAGATCGTCACGCTGTAGACAACGCCCGTTCGATTGCCCCCAGCGCCGTGACCGCATTCATACGCTGGCAATCCGTGCGCAACGATTCCAGGTTCGCGCGCGTCGTCTTGTTCATTCCCTTCTCGCCAACGTCGGCCAGCAGGCGCGCACGCTTGATCACCATGTTGGTCCACGGCAGCGGCTCATTCGAGGTATACGCTTCGAGCCGCCCGGCGTAGCGACGCACCGCCTCCCAGTCGCGCTCCTGCAGGCCGGCCTCGATCGCGTTGCCATAGAACTCGAAATAGCTGTGGCTCACGCAACCGGCCGCCAGCAGCTCGTCGCCTTCCGCGAGCGCGCTCGCGCGTTCCGTCGGGCTCGACGTCAGGCGCGCGACCATGCTCAGCAGCATCGGGCCGCAATACGACATGCCGGTCTCGCGTCCGACGACCAGCGCTTCCTCGGACAGTTGCAGCGCCTGGGCCGGATCTTCGCCGATCAGCGTCGCCGCAACGATGCCCGCGCATTCCGCTTCGAAACGGCGTGCGCCGAGTTGCTTGGCGAGCTGCATCGCCTGCCGGGCATGACGGCGGCAATCGTCGAGCTGGGCCTGCATCAGCAGTCCGCTCGCGAGCACCAGATGGACGAGCAGCTCGCCACGCAGGTCGCCGACGCGCCGCGCGAGCTCGAGACCCTCGCGACAACTTTCGCTGCTCGCGGCCGGCTCGCCGCAGTAGGTGTGCGTGATCGCCAGCATCGGCAGGTTCGAGAGCAGCACACCGACCAGATCATGATCGCGCGCTTCCTGGATGCAGCGGGCGAAGCGCTCGCGAGCCGTGACCATCCTGCCGCGCTGATAATACGCATCGCCCAGGCCGCTCAGTGCCCGCGCGATCTCGACGTGCGACTGTGCCTCCAGCGCGAAGCGATGTGCTTGCTCGTGCGCCTGCATGCACGCGTCGAGCCGGCCGAGCGGGAAGCACACGTTGCCGCGCAGCGTGTGAATACGGGCACGCGTCCCGGAGTCCGCGGATTCGCCGAGGGCCGCCTCGGCGTGTTCGAGCGCTTCGAGCGCTTCCTCGTGCCGATCCATGATGCGCAATGCCGAGGCGACGCCGATCCAGGCGTGGCCGTGGCCGTGCTGATCGATCGCGAAATCGAGTGCTTCGCGGTAGGCAGTGAGTGCATCGTGCGTGCGTCCGAGTTGCAGCAGCAGCTCGCCGAGCAGCAGGCTGCTCTTGTGCAGCAGGACCGGTTCACGCGCGAGCGCGCTCGCCTTGTTGACGAGGCCCAGCGCGCGCTCGAATCGCAGCGCTGCCTGCTCGACCAGCGACGCGTCGAGATATGCCGCCGTGGCGCGTTCGTCCTCCGCTGCGGCGAGATGGTCGGCGCGCAACGCCGGATCGCCGCTCGCGTACCACTCGGCAGCAGTGCGATGCAGCTCGCGCCGCTGCGATTTCAGAGTCGATTCGTAGATGGCATCGCGGAACAGCGCGTGCACGAACTCCAGGTCCGCGCCGTTGAAGCGCACCAGCGCGGTTTCGGTCAGTGCGGTCGGATCGTAGTCGTCATCGCCGAGTATGCGGCGCAGCGCCGACAGCGACGCGCGATGTCCAAGGACCGCGGCGGCCTGTAGCGCCGCGTGATCGCGAGCCGATACCCGTGCGGCGCGTGCCAGCACGACCGAGCGCACGGATCCCGGCAGCAAGTCGTGACCGGCGCGCGCGGCACGCAGCAGCTGGTCGAGAAACAGCGGATGTCCCTCGGCGCGTTGAATGCAGGCGTCGATCATGTTCTGCGGCAGCTCCGGGAAGTGCGCCGCGAGCTCCTGCGCTTCATCCTCCGCCAGCGGTGCGAGATCGACGGTCGTGACGGGGCAGCCGCGCGCGCGTGCGCGCCAGCTGGCGTTGATCGGATCGCCTTCGGGGCGCGTGGTCATGATGAAGAGGATCTGGCAGTTGGTGACGACCGCGGCGATCTCGCCGAAGCGCGCCAGCTCGTCGGTATCCGCCCAGTGCACGTCTTCGACGACCAGGAGCTGCGGTCCGCGCTGCACGGCGGTTTCGATCAACTGCGCCAGCGCGAGAGCGCGACCCCGCTGCCGCGTCGCGATCTCCATGGCCTTCTCCAGCGCCGCGAGCTCGGCGTCGACCGGTGCATCGATGAGATCGCTCAGAAAGATGATCTGATCGACGGCATTGCGGCCGGACATCACGCGGCGCACCGCCGCGGCGCGCTCGTTCGCCGGCGCATCCGCGCCCAGACCGAGCAGACTCAACGCCAGCGCCGTGATCGGCCGCCGGCCGGGCGATTGGCCGAAGTCGAAAACCTGGGCGGAGTGCACGGCGACCCCGCGTTCGCGGGCGGCGCCGCGAACAGCGTTCACGAGACACGTCTTGCCGATTCCCGCTTCGCCGCGCACGACGATTGCGCGACCGTGGCGACTGTTCGTGCAGCGATCGAGCGCCGCGAGAATCATCGCCAGCTCCGGCCGGCGACCGACGAAAGGCTGCGCGCCGGGACCGATCTCGCTGCGCAGGCCTTCGAGACTCCAGGCGGCGACGGGTTCGGAGTGACCGGGCTGAGTGCTGGCCGCTCGGGCGCTGCTGACGCGCTCGCCGAGCGACGCGCGCAGTTCCTCGGAGATGAGAATCCCGCCGTCCGCGGCACGCGCCGCGAGCGTGTGCGCCACGTGCGTCGGTCGGCCGGTCAACGGAAAGATCTCTGCGCCGCACAGCACCTGGCCTTGTGCGATCCCGATGCGCAGCGCGAGCGCGCCGGGTACCGGCCACGGCGTGCTGGCGATCATGCTCTGCAGAGCCAGGGCGGCTTGTGCTGCGCGCTCCGGCTCGTTGCCATACGCGGTCGGGATGCCGAACACCGCGAGCACGTTGCTGCCGACGCGTCGATCGGCGCGTCCACCGAACTCCGTCACTGCCTCGGTGACGCAGCGATGAAACTGCGTCGCAAGCGCGTGCGACTCTTCAGGGTCGAGCTGCCCTTCGAGTTCCAGCAGTCCTTCGAGCCGGGCGACGAAGATCGTTGCATCGATCAGCTGCGGACGCACCTCGACGGGTGCAGCCGGCTCGCTGGCGCGCGGAATCTCATGCGTCGCAGTGTCGTCGAGTGCCGCATCGTCGCCCTCGGTCGGGCCGAGCGCGGCGCGCCGGCGACGCATGAGGTCGCGATAGAGCTGCTCCGTAGCAGGCTCCGGTGCGACGTCGAGCTCGCGTCTCAGGACATCGCGACACACGCGGTATTGGCGCAGCGCCTCCGCATACGCGTTGCGCCGGGCGTGCAGGTCCATGATCCGGCGATGCGCCGCTTCGTTGAGCGGTTCGAGCCCGACCAGTTTCATGGAGGCGGCGAGCGCGCCGTCGCTGTCGCCGTTGGCGACGCACAGCTCAGCGAGCTTGTTCAAAGCGTCGCTCAACTCCTTGCGCAGCGTCATACGCTCGCTCGTCAGCCATTCGTCGAACGCGGTCGAGCGCGCGTCGAAGCCGTCGAGCAGATCGCCGCGATAGTGCGCCATCGCCTCCTGCAGCGACGTGCGCGTGCCGAGATCGAGGGCGCGGCGGAATGCGTGCAGGTCGCTGCGCACGATCGCGGGATCGATGCCGACCGACTCGGTGTCCGCGAGCAGCGCCTTGTGAGCGTCGACTGGCAACGACTTGCGCAGGGCGGCGAGCGCCTGGCGCAAGCTAGTGCGTGCGAGCTCTTCGTCGGCGTCTTCCCACAACAGCGTTGCGAGCCGGTCGCGGCTGTGCGATTCGCCTGGGCGCAACGCGAGGTACGCCAGCAAGGCGCGGCCCTTGCGGGACGCAATACGAACCTCGGCGCCCGCGGAGTCTTGCACGCGGAAAGCGCCGAGCACCTGCAGATTCAGTTCGGTCAAGTGAGCCCCAGCCCCGGCCATTCTTTTGGGGGTCCATTTTCACGTATTTTTCACGACTGTCGAGACTGACGCCTCACGGGCCTTCCGTACAGTACCCCGGACTCGAACTTCCGGAGGATTCATGCTCACAGACGCCCGCGGCTGCCCCACCTCGACGACCAGCAGTGCTTCCTTGCAGCAATTCGAACAGGCCCTGGATCTGTCGGTCAGTTATCAGCTCGACCCGCTGGCGACGATCCAGAAGGCGCTCGACGTCGATCCCACGTTCGCGATGGGGCACTGCCTGCGCGCCGGGCTGGCGATCATGGCAACCGATCGCGCGGCGCTGCCGATGCTGACCGAAAGCGTCGCCGCCATTGAGTCGCAGGGCCGTCGCGCGAGCGATCGCGAGCGCGCCCACGCGGCCGCAGCCCGTACCTGGGCCGAGGGCGACTTCGCCGGGTCGATTCAGCGTTATGGTGAGATCCTGCTGGATCACCCGCACGACCTGCTGGCGCTGCAGGTTGCACACGTCGGCGACTTCTTTCTCGGTGCTTCCTCGATGTTGCGCGACCGGGTCGCGCAGGTGCTGCCGACGTGGGACACGAGCACGCCGGGATATGGTTACGTGCTCGGCATGTACGCGTTCGGCCTCGAGGAGACCGCGCTCTATTCGCGCGCCGAGGACATCGGTCGTCGCGCGCTCGACAGCAATCGGCGCGACGCGTGGGCGGTGCACGCGGTTACTCACGTGATGGAGATGCAAGGTCGCCTGCGCGACGGCATCGATTGGCTCGCGTCGCGCGAGACCGATTGGTCGGTGAACAACGGTTTCGCGTTCCACAACTGGTGGCACCTGGCGCTGTTCCACCTCGAAGCAGGCAACTTCGCACGCGTGCTGGAGTTGTACGACCAGCGGATCCGGCCGACGCCGTCGGAAGTGCCGTTGGAGATGATCGACGCGACGGCGCTGTTGTGGCGCATGGAGCTGCGCTCAGCGAACGTCGGCAACCGCTGGCAGAAACTCGCAGCGTGCTGGGAGCCGTTCGCGGAACACTCCTACTATGCGTTCAACGACGCGCATGCAGTGATGGCCTTCGTCGCTGCCGGCCGCACGGATCTCGCACAGCGCGCGATCGCGGCGATGGAGCGCAAGGCCGCCGGCTCGGATACGAACGCGATGATGACGCGCGATGTCGGGCTGCCGCTGGCGCGGGGCGTTGCGGCATTTGCCGACGGCCACTACGGCAACGCCATCGCATTGCTGCAGCCGATCCGCACGATCGCCAACCGCTTCGGTGGCAGCCACGCGCAGCGCGACCTCATTCATCTGACGCTGGTCGAAGCGGCCTTGCGTTCCCGCAACGGCCGGCTTGCGCGTGCTTTGATTGCGGAGCGCACCCAGCTCAAGCCGTCGAGTCCGTTCAACTGGCAGCTCACGGCGCGCTCGATGGACCTCAACGGCGACAGCGCTGGTGCGGCGAAGGCGCTGGAGAGCGCGGAAGCGCGCACCAAGGCGCAGTTCGGAGTGCAGCGCGCCTACGCCTGATGCGGGCGTGACAGGTATTCCTGCGACTGCATCTCGACGAGACGGCTCTTGGTGCGCTCGAACTCGAACGCGAGCTTCGAGCCGCGGTAGGTCTGCGTCACTGGCGCCGCGGCGGAGACGATCAGCTTCACTGCGCGGTCGTAGAATTCGTCGACCACTGAAATGAAGCGCCGCGCAGCGTTCTCGGCGTCCGGTCCGAGCACGGGAACGTCCGTCACGAACACGGTGTGGTAGCAACGCGCGATCTCGATGTAGTCCGCCTGCCCGCGCGGTCCTTCGCACAGCTCCTTGAACGCGAACCAGATCGCGCCGTCGGCGTGGCGGTGTGCGCGCAGGCGGCGGTGGTTGAGGATCAGCGTTGCATCGGTCGTGCCGGGTTCGGCGGCGATGGCGTCGAACAGCTTTTCGAGCGCGGCCGGGGTTGCAGCATCCTGTGCATCGAACCAGGTCCGCGCACGCTCGAGGTGACGCAGACGGTAGTCGGCGCCGGCGTCCATGTGCACAACCTGGGTGTGTTCCTTCAGCAGACGGATCGCCGGCACGAAGCGCGCGCGCTGCAGACCTTCCTTGTAGAGATCGTCGGGCTTGACGTTGGAAGTCGCGATCAGCGTGACGCCACGATCGAACAGACCGCGGAACAGGTTGCCGAGCAGCATCGCATCGGCGATGTCGGTCACGAACAGCTCGTCGAAGCACAGCACGCGGGCCCGTTGCGCGAGACGGTCGGCGACGCGGTCGAGCGGATCGGTCTGGTCCTTGTGCTTCTTCAGCTCGTCGTGCACGGACTGCATGAAGCGATGAAAGTGACTGCGCTGCTTGTCGCGAAACGGCAGGCTCTGGAAGAACAGGTCCATCAGCCAGGTTTTACCGCGGCCGACGCCGCCCCAGACATACAGGCCGCGCTGTAGCTGGTGCAGCTTGCCGCCGGAGAGCAGGCCGCCCAGCAGCTTGTTGCCCAGCAGGCGCTTGGGCTTCGCCGCAATCAGGCGTTCGCGCAGGTCGTCGAGCAGCGCAACGACCTGTTGTTGCGAGGGATCGGGCTGGTAGCCCAGGCGAGCGCACTCACGCTCATAAAGCTCCGCGACCTTCACTCCGTCAGCTCGGGTAAATCTTTGAAGAAGTCGAGCGCCTGCGGATTCGCGAGCGCATCGAGATTTTTCACCGCACGGCCATGGACGGTCTCGCGCACGGCCAGCTCGACCAGCTTGCCGTTGATCGTGCGCGGCAGGTCCGGCGCCTGCACGATGCGCGCCGGCACGTGGCGCGGCGTCGTGTTCGCGCGAATGGTGCCGCCGATCTTGTCGCGCAGATTCTCGTCGAGCGTCAACCCGTCGCGCAGGCGGACGAACAGCACGATGCGCACGTCGCCTTGCCACTGCTGTGCGATCGCGATCGACTCGGCGACCTCTTCGATCTTTTCGACCTGGCGGTAGATCTCGGCGGTGCCGATGCGTACGCCGCCCGGATTGAGCACGGCGTCGGAGCGGCCATGCACTATCAGTCCGCCGCGCGCAGTGATCGTCGCAAGATCGCCATGCCACCAGACGTTCGGATAGCGCGCGAAGTACGTGGCGTGCAAGCGCGAGCCATCCGTATCGCCCCAGAAGCCGATCGGCACGGAAGGGAAGGGTGCGCTGCAGACCAGCTCCCCCTGTTCGCCTTGCAGCGGCTGCCCGGCGTCGTCGTAGACCTCGGTCTTCATGCCGAGCGAGAGCGCCTGGATTTCGCCTTCGTACACCGGCTGGATCGGGCAGCCGCCGCCGAAGCATGCCATCAGGTCCGTGCCGCCGCTGATCGAGGCGAGCAGCACCTCGGGCTTCACTTCACGATACACGTAGCGATAGCTCGGCGGGTTGAGCGGCGCACCGGTCGAAATGATCGTGCGCAGCGCGCCGAGCTCGAACTCGCGGCGCGGCCGGATGCCCGCCTGCTCGCAGCTCACGAGAAAGCGCGGGCTGGTGCCGAAGATCGTGATGCGCTCGTCGTGTGCGAGGCGCCACAGCACACGCGGATCGGGCTGCAGCGGCGCGCCGTCGAAGAGCACGATCGTCGCGCCGGTCGACAGCCCGCTCGCGAGCGCGTTCCACATGACCCAGCCGGTCGTCGTGTAATAGAAGTAGCGGTCGTCGGGGCCCATGTCGGAATGCAGCGTGTTCTCCTTCAGCTGCTGCAGCAGCGCGCCGCCGCAGCTATGCACGATGCATTTCGGCACGCCTGTGGTGCCGGAGGAGTACAGGATGAAGGCCGGATGATCGAACGGCAGCTGTTCGAACCGCAGCGCTGCCGCGCGATCGCCGAAGTCTGCGAACGTCACGGCGCCGTCGATCGTATCGAGCGAGGGCCGCTCGTTCAGATACGGCACGAGCACGACGCGTTCGATGCTCGCGATCTTTTCCCTGACGGCGCGCACGGTCGCGAGGCAATCGAGCGTCTTGCCCGCGTAACGATAGCCGTCCGCGGCGAACAGCACCTTGGGCGTGATCTGACCGAAGCGGTCCAGCACGCCGCTGACACCGAAGTCCGGCGAGCAGGAAGACCAGACGCCGCCGAGGCTCGTCGTTGCGAGCATCGCGATGACGGTTTCGGGGATGTTCGGCAGGAAGCCCACGACGCGATCGCCCGGTGTCACGCCGGCGGCGCGCAAACCGTCGGCGATGCGCGCAGTTTCACGTCGCAGCTCGCGCCATGACAGCTGGCGCCGTTGACCTCGCTCGTTACGGAAGATGATCGCGGGCGTGTCGTCATCCCGACGCAGGAGATTTTCCGCGTAGTTGAGCCGCGCATCGCTGAACCAGCGCGCACCGGGCATGCGGTTGCCGTCTTCGATGATCTGCGTGGCGCGCGCCTGCGCGCAAACCTCGCAGAAATCCCACAGCGCGCTCCAGAAGTTTTCCGGGAACTCGATCGACCAGCGATGCAGCGAGGCGTAGTCCGGAACCGGCGCGTGGTAGCGCTCGCGCACGAAACGCATGAAACGCGTCAGCTTGGCGCGCTCGATGCGTTCCGGCGAAGGGGACCAGATCGGATCCATGGAGGGCTACGGGTTCCGGCTAGAGATTCTGATAGTTCGGGCCGGAGCCGCCCTCGGGCACGGTCCAGTTGATGATCTCGTACGGATCCTTGATGTCGCAGGCCTTGCAGTGCACGCAGTTCGCGGCGTTGATCTGCAGCCGTCGTCCGCCCTGACCGTCGGCAACCATCTCGTAGACGCCGGCGGGACAGAAGTTCTCGCACGGGTTGCCGTACTCCTTCGTGCAGCGGTCCACGCAGATCGACGTGTCCTGCACCTTCAGATGCACCGGCTGCGACTCGTCGTGCACGTTGCCGGCGAAGAACACCGAGGCGAGCCGGTCGCGCGGCGGCAGGGAGCGGTCGACCCAGCCGCGGTCCGGCGAGGTGTACTCGTCGAGCTTCTCCAGCGACGACCAGTCGGCCGTGTTGCGCATCGTCCAGGGCACGTGTCCCCTGAAGATCGAGTCGATGCCGGCGTTGAACATCGCGAAATACAGGCCGCGCTTGAATGCCGGCTTGAAGTTGCGCACCGAGCGCAGCTCGCGATGGCCTTCGGACGCACGCCAGCGCGCGTCGTAGCCGGCGATCCGGCCGGCTTCGGCGAGATGCTCCGCCGCGAGGACGCCCGAGCGGATCGCCTGGTGAATGCCCTTGATCTTGAAAACGTTGAGCGTGCCGCCGGCGTCGCCGATCAGCATCGCGCCGGGCATCTCCAGTTTCGGCAGCGACTGATAGCCGCCGGCGACGATCGTGCGCGCGCCGGCCGCGAGAATCTCGCCGCCTTCGAGCAGCGGCTTGATGCGCGGGTGATGCTTGAACTGCTGGAACGCCTCGAACGGCTTGAGCCGCGGATCCTCGTAGTTCAGGCCGACCACGTAGCCGACGTACACGCGATCCTGGTCGAGGTGATAGAGGAAGCTGCCGCCGTAGGTGGCGGTATCGAGCGGCCAGCCGAACGCGTGCTCGATGCGGCCGGGCTTCACGCGGCCCGGCGGCAATTGCCAGAGCTCCTTGAAGCCGAGGCCGAACGTCGGCGGATCGACACCCTCGCGCAGGTTGAACTTCGCGATCAGCTGCTTCGAGATGGAGCCGCGCGATCCTTCCGCGAGAATCGTCGTGCCGGCGTGAATCTCCACGCCGGGCGTGTAGTTCGGGCCCGGCGTGCCGTCCTTGTTCAAGCCCATGTCGCCGATGCGCACGCCCTTGACCGTGCCTTGCTCGTCGAACAGTGCTTCTGCGACGGAGAACCCCGGAAAGATGTCCACCCCGAGCTTCTCCGCCTGCTGCGCGAGCCACGGCGTGAGCTGACCGAGCGAGATGATGAAGTTGCCGTGGTTGTGCATCGGCGAGAGCTTGATGGCCCAGCCCGGCAGCTTGAACGAGCCGGTCTTCGTCATCAGCCGCACGTCGTCCTCGGCCGCCGGCACTTTCATGCCGCTGTACTCGCTGCGCCAGTTCGGCAGCAGTTTTTCCAGCGCGGCGGGCTCGAGCACCGCGCCGGAGAGCGAGTGCGCACCGACCGACGACGCCTTCTCGAGCACGCAGATGTTCTTGTCCGGCTGCAGCTGTTTCAGGCGGATCGCGCAGGCGAGACCGGCCGGCCCCGCGCCGACGATCACGACGTCGTACTCCATCACCTCGCGGTCGGTCATGAGTGCGCTCTCATTTCGGCGCCATGCGGATCGCGCCGTCGAGGCGAATGCATTCGCCGTTCAGCATCGTGTTCTCGCAGATGTGCGCCACCAGCGCCGCGTATTCGTCCGGCCGGCCGAGGCGCGAGGGGAACGGCACCTGCTTGCCGAGCGAGTCCTGCACTTCCTGCGACAGCGCCGCGACCATCGGCGTCTTGAACACGCCGGGCGCGATCGTCATGACACGAATGCCGTTGCCGGCGAGGTCGCGCGCCATCGGCAGCGTCATGCCGACGATGCCGCCCTTGGAAGCGGAGTAGGGGACCTGGCCGATCTGGCCGTCGAAGGCCGCGACCGACGCGGTCATGACGATGACGCCGCGCTCGCCTTCCTCGTTCGGCGTGTTGTTGACCATCACGCCGGCGGCCGACTTCGCGACGAGCAACGTGCCGACCAGGTTGACCTCGATGACCTTGCGGAAGATCTCGCCCGGGAGCGGGCCTTCCTTGTTGACCATGCGCCGGGGCCAGCCGATGCCCGCGCAATTGACCGCGAGATTCAGCCCGCCCATGTCGCTGGCGGCCTGCGCCATCGCCGCGGTCACGGCCGCTTCGTTCGTCACGTCGACCTTCTGAAAGCGCGCGGCCGCGCCGAGCGATTTGGCGGCTGCCTGGCCGGCGGCCTCCTGCACGTCGATCAGCGTGACCTGTGCCCCGGCGCCGATCAGCCGCTGCGCGACGGCGTTGCCGAGCCCGGAAGCACCGCCGGTGATGACGGCGCGGATTTGATTCAGCTTCATCGGTTACCCTCAGACTCTCTGCCCGCCGTCGACCTCGACGACGCGACCGGAAAAATAATCGTTCTCGGCGATGAACAGCGCGGCGTGCGCCATCTCGGCCGGTTCGGCCATGCGCTTGAGCGGGACGGCGCTGACGGCGCGCTCGATCATCTCCGGCTTCATCGTGTCGAGGATCTCGGTGCGCGTAAAGCCCGGCGCGATCGCCCCGGTGCGGATCCCGAAACGCGCCAGCTCCTTCGCCCACACCACGGTCATCGCCACGACGCCGGCCTTGGTCGCCGAATAGTTCGACTGTCCCATGTTGCCGGCGCGGGAGATGCTCGATGTACTGATGATCACACCGCCCTGGCCCAGGGCGATCATGCGTTGTGCGGCCTCGCGAGCGCCGAGGAAGACGCCGGTCAGGTTCACGTCGATGACGCTGCGCCACTGGTCCAGCGACATCTTGCCGACGACCTTGCCGTCCTGCACCTTGACGAGCAACGCGTCCTTGGTGATGCCGGCATTGTTGATCATCACGTCGAGTCGGCCGAAGTCCCGCACGACGGTATCGAGAGTGCCGGATACGTCTTCTTCGCGCGTCACGTTGCAGACGTACGTTCTGCACTCCCGCGGGATTTCCCGGGGCAGCGACGCTGCCCCTGGGTCACGGGCGGATTCCGCCTCGCACAGCTCGCGCGTGCGGACGAGATCGGCCTGGTTGAGATCGAGCAGCGCGAGCGCCGAGCACTTACGGGCGAATGCGAGCGCCATGGCGCGGCCGATGCCGCGACCGGCACCGGTGATCACGATGACCTTCCCGTCCAACTGCATGCTGACCTCAACGAAAGACGAGGAATGTTAGCAGGTCGGATTATTCCCGATGCCAATTCGGCTTGCGGCGCTCGAGGAACGCCGACAGCCCCTCCCGACCTTCCGGGCTCACGCGCAGACGTGCGAGCAGTCGTGCAGTTTCTTCACCCAGGCTATCGCGGTCGGCGAGCTGCGCCACTCGGCGTACCAGCTGCTTCGCGGCGCGCAGCGCCTCCGGCCCGCCACGCAGCAGATGGTCGACCTGTGTCGCGACTGCCGCATCGAGTTGCTCGGGGGCAGCCGTGAAGTGCAGGAGCCCGATGCTCCGGGCTTCCAGCGCATCGAACGGCGCCGCGGTGAGGAACAGGCGCCGTGCGTTGCGATTGCCGATCGCCGCAACGACATAGGGCGAAATGGCCGCCGGCACGATGCCGAGCCGCACTTCCGTCAATGCGAACTTCGCAGTCTCCGCGGCGATTGCGATGTCCGCGCACGCGACGAGGCCGACACCGCCGCCGAATACGTTGCCGTTGACCCGCGCGATGACAGGTTTATCGAGCTCGTCGAGCGTGCGCAGGCAGCGGACCAGCAGCAGGGCATCGTCGACGTTCTGTTGCTCGGTCGCGCCCATCATCGACCGCATGTGAGCGATGTCGGCGCCGGCGCAGAAACTCGCGCCCGCGCCAGTCAGCACGACGACGCGCACCTGAGCGCTGCCGGCGATTGCGACGAGTGCTGCATGCAGCTCCTGCATCGTCGCGCCATCGAGCGCGTTGTGCTTGTCAGGGCGATTCAGCGTCAGCGTCGCGACGCCGCGAGCATCGACAGTCGTGGTGATGAGTGACATGAACGCCACCTACATTCTGAATACGCCGTACCGCTCCGCGCCCGGTTTTGGCCCGCGCATCGCAGCGCTGATCGCCTGGCCGAGGACCCGTCGGGTATCGACCGGATCGATGACGCCGTCGTCCCACAGGCGCGCCGTCGCATAGTACGGATTGCCTTGCGCCTCGTACTGCTCGCGGATCTCGCTCATGAAGGCCTGGCGCTCCTCATCCGGCCAGGTCTTGTTACGCGCCTTCAGGCCGTCGCTGCGTACTGTCGCGAGCACCTGCGCCGCCTGCTCGCCGCCCATCACGGAAATGCGCGCGTTCGGCCAGGTCCAGATCATGCGCGGCGAATAGGCGCGGCCGCACATTGCATAGTTGCCGGCGCCGAACGAGCCGCCGATGATCACGGTGTATTTCGGCACGCGCGAGCACGCGACCGCGTTCACCATTTTCGCGCCGTCCTTCGCGATGCCGCCGTGCTCGAACTTCTTGCCGACCATGAAGCCGGTGATGTTCTGCAGGAAGATCAGCGGCACGCCGCGGCGGTTCGCCAGCTGGATGAAGTGAGAGGCCTTGAGCGCGGTCTCCGAGAACAGGATGCCGTTGTTCGCGACGATCGCAACCGGGTAGCCGTACAGGTGCGCAAAGCCGCATACGATGGTCTTGCCGTACAGCGGCTTGAACTCGTGGAACTCGGACGCGTCGACGATGCGCGCGATGATCTCGCGGACGTCGTACGGATAGCGGGTGTCGCGCGGGATGATGCCGTAGATCTCTTCGACGTCGTGCACGGGTTCGCGCACTTCCTGCTGCGGCAGCCACGGATCGCTGCGTCGCGCGAGATGTTTCACCGCGTCCCGCGCCATCGCCAGCGCATGCTGGTCGTTGTCGGCGAGCTGATCGGCAACTCCGGAGATGCGCGTGTGTACATCGCCGCCGCCGAGCGACTCCGCGTCGACGACTTCGCCGGTGGCAGCGCGCACCAGCGGCGGTCCGCCGAGAAAAATCGTGCCCTGTTTCTTGACGATGATCGCTTCGTCACACATCGCCGGCACGTAGGCACCGCCGGCCGTGCACGAGCCCATGACGACGGCGAGCTGCGTGACGCCCGCGGCCGACAGCCGCGCCTGGTTGTAGAAGATGCGGCCGAAATGATCGCGATCCGGAAAGACTTCGTCCTGCAGCGGCAGGAACGCGCCGCCGGAGTCGACCAGGTAGACGCACGGCAGGTGATTCTCCGCGGCGATTTCCTGCGCGCGCAGATGTTTCTTCACTGTCATCGGGAAGTAGGTGCCGCCCTTGACTGTCGCGTCGTTGGCGACGACGACGACTTCGGAGCCGTGCACGCGGCCGATGCCGGTGATCACGCCGGCGGCGGGCGCACCGCCGTCGTACATGCCGTCCGCCGCGAGCGGCGAGAACTCCAGGAACGGAGTGCCGGGATCGAGCAGAGTACTGACGCGGTCGCGCGGCAGCAGTTTGCCGCGCTCGGTGTGCTTGCGCCGCGCATCCTCGCCGCCACCCTCGGCCGCCATGGCGACGCGCTGCTTGAGCTCGTCCGCCAATGCGCGCATGTAGGAGGCGTTCGTGTGAAAGGCCTCGGAGCTCGGATCCACCCGCGTCGGAATCATGCAGTCGCCTCGAAGATTTCCCGTCCGATCAGCATGCGGCGGATCTCGCTCGTGCCGGCGCCGATCTCATACAGCTTGGCGTCGCGCAGCAGCCGGCCGGCTGCGAAGTCGTTGATGTAGCCGTTGCCGCCGAGCGCCTGGATCGCCTCGAGCGCCATCCACGTCGCGCGCTCGGAGGCCTGGAGGATACAGCCAGCGGCGTCGAAGCGCGTCACCTGACCACGGTCGCAAGCGGACGCGACCGAGTAGACGTAGGCCCGGCACATGTTCATGGTCGTGTACATGTCGGCGATCTTCGCCTGCATCAGCTGGAACGTACCGATCGGCTTGCCGAACTGCTGGCGCTCGTGCACGTACGGCAGCACCAGGTCGAGGCACGCGCGCATGATGCCGAGTGAGCCGCCGGCCAGCACGACGCGTTCATAGTCGAGGCCGCTCATCAGCACCTGCGCGCCGTGGCCCTCCTTGTGCAGCAGGTTCGCGGCCGGGATCGCGCAGTCCCGGAATACCAGCTCGCAGGTATCGGAGCCGCGCATGCCGAGCTTGTCGAGCTTCTGCGCGGTGCTGAAGCCGGGTGTGCCACGCTCGACGATGAAGGCAGTCACGCCCTTCGGGCCGAGCTGCGGATCGAGCGTCGCGTAGATGATCGCCACGTCGGCGCTGGGACCGTTCGTGATCCACATCTTGCTGCCGTTGAGCACGTAGCTGTCGCCGCGCTTCTCGGCGCGCGTGCGCATGCCGATGACGTCCGAGCCGGCGCCGGGCTCGCTCATTGCCAGCGCCCCGACGTGCTCGCCGGAGATCAGCTTCGGCAGGTATTTTTCCTTCTGCGAGTCGTTGCCCCAGCGGCGCAGCTGGTTGACGCAGAGGTTCGAGTGCGCGCCGTACGACAGGCCGACCGAGGCGGAGGCGCGGCTGATTTCCTCCATCGCGACGACGTGCGCGAGATAGCCGAGGCCGGTGCCGCCGTACTGCTCCTCGACAGTGATGCCGAGCAGGCCGAGCTCGCCGAGCTGCGGCCACAGGTCGCGCGGGAAGAGGTTGTCGCGATCGATGTCCGCCGCGAGCGGCGCGATGCGCTCGGCGGCGAACTTCGCGACGCTGGCCCGCAACGTATCGAGATCCTCGCCGAGACCGAAATCGAAATCCTGCATATCCTTGGCTCCAGTGCGCAGGGGGAGGGGCTTGTGCACTTTGTCCTATTGTCCGACAATCCGACGAAGTGTCAACCAAGGAATCGATGAACAAGAAGCCCGCATCCCCGACCGCCGCCCGGTCGCGCCGCACTGCCACAGCCGCTGCGCCGCCGGCAGCCGTAGCCGAGGCACCGCTGTTCGATCCGGTCGACCGGGAGCCCGCGTATACGCGCGTGTCCTCGGCGATCGAGGCCAAGATCATGTCGCGTGCGCTGCGCGGCGGCGACGTGCTGCCGGCGGAGACCGAGCTCGCGCAGCAATTCCGCGTGCACCGCTCGACGGTGCGCGAGGCATTGCGTCAGCTGGAGAGCGCTGGCCTCGTGGTGCGCCCACCGGGCGCGAAGCGAATGATCGTGAGCCGGCCGCATGCTGCGAAGGTCTCGTCAGGCATGCGGCACGCGCTGGTGCTGCACGACGTCACGTTCGTCGATGTATGGGAAGCGATGATGGTGATCGAGCCGGAAGTGGCCGCGCTCGCGGCGAGCCGGCGCACGCAAGTCGACCTGGACGCGCTGACGCAGGCGGCGGAGGCGTTTCGCGCGTGGCCGAAGGACGATCCGGGCGCGGTCGACGTCGTCGCGGACTTCTTCGAGGCGATGGGCGCGGCTTCGCGCAATCAGGTGCTGGTCCTGGCGAAGCAGTCGCTGACCGACGCCCTGGCTCCGTCGCTCGCCCGCGTGATCGACACCGTGCCGCAGGCGCGCCAGCGCATCGCGGATGCGCAGCGGCGCATCATGACCGCCGTGCGTGACAAGAATGCCGAAGAGGCGCGCAAGTGGATGTCGAAGCACGTCCGCGACTTTCAGCGCGGTTACGAGCTCGCGGGAATTTCGCCGGACACGCCGATTTCGGTGTGACAAGAGTCAGGCTTCAGCCTGACTCTTACACCAGCTCGATCGCGATCGCCGTAGCTTCGCCGCCGCCGATGCACAGCGAGGCGATGCCGCGCTTGCCGCCACGCTTCTTCAGCGCATGCAGCAGCGTTGTGAGGATACGCGCGCCGGTCGCACCGATCGGATGGCCGAGCGCGCACGCGCCGCCGTTGACGTTGACGCGGGCCGGATCGAGCTTCAGGTCGTGGATCGCCGCCATCGCGACGCAGGCGAACGCTTCGTTCACCTCGTACAGGTCGACCTGATTCGCGTTCCAGCCGGTCTTCGCCAGCACCGCCTGCATTGCGCCCACCGGCGCGGTGGTAAACCACTCCGGCGCCTGCGCGAAGCTGGCGTGCGCGACGATGCGGGCCAGCGGCTTCAGGTTCTTCGAACGAGCCGCCGCGCCGCTCACGACGACGAGCGCCGCCGCGCCGTCCGAAATCGACGACGAGCTGGCCGCCGTCACGGTGCCGTCCTTGTTGAAAGCGGGCTTCAGCTGGGGAATCTTCGCGATGTCGCAGCTGAACGGTGTTTCGTCCTTGGCGACGACGCGCTCGCCCTTGCGATCCTGCACCGTCACCGCCGCGACCTCGGCATCGAAGTGGCCTTTCTCGACCGCGTTCAGCGCGCGCCGCACGGATTCCGCGGCGTACTCGTCCTGCTGGCCGCGCGTGAAGCCGTACTTCTTCGCAGTCGCATCGGCGAAGTACCCCATCATGTTGCCGTCGAACGGGCTCTGCAGGCCGTCGAAGAACATGTGATCGATGAGCTGCGCGTGGCCCATGCGCAAGCCAGAGCGCGCCTTGGGCAGCAGATAAGGCGCGTTCGACATCGACTCGATGCCGCCGGCGAGCACGACCTGAGCGGAGCCCGCCGCGATCTGGTCCGCCGCCAGCATCACGGCCTTGAGGCCGGAGCCGCACATCTTGTTCACGGTCGTCGCGGGCACCTTCTGCGGTACGCCTGCCGCCAGCGCCGCCTGGCGTCCCGGCGCCTGGCCGATACCCGCCATGAGCACACAGCCGAAAATCGTCTCGTCGATCTGCGCGGCGTCGATGCCGCTGTCCTTGATCGCCGCCTGGGCTGCCGCTGCGCCGAGCTGCGGTGCGCTCAACGCGCTGAGAGCGCCCTGGAACGAGCCGATGGGTGTGCGACGTGCGGCAACGATGTAGATGTCTTCGCTCATGACGTGATCCTACAGGGGGTCAAGCGGCCCGACCAAGCGGATTGTTGCGGCTGCCCAAGGCAATTCAATGCGCGCAATTCAGGGCCGGCGCGCCTGAAGTTCCGCGACGCCGTCGGTTTCCGACAAGTCGGGTTCATCCAGCGCCGCGAGAATGCGCGCGCGCGACTGGTCACGCATCTGCGCGATCGCCGCAGTGGGCTCGAGGCCCGTCAACGGACCGAGCGGTGGCAGCACCTGGATGTGAATCCTTCCGGGGCGCGGCAGGAACCGGCCGCTCGGCAGGATGTGACGCGTCCCGCGGATCGCGATCGGCACGATCGGCAGCTCGGCGCGCGCTGCGATTGCGAATGCGCCGGTGTGAAACTTGCCGAGACCCGGCTGCGCGAGGAACGTGCCCTCGGGAAAGAACGCGAGGGCTTGTCCGGCGTCGGCGGCCTTGATCAGGCGGCGCGCGTCCATGCCGCCGGCGTGCCGATTGAAGCGGTCGACGAACTCGGAGCCGATCCGCCGCAGTACGAAGCCCGCCAGCGGCACGTGCGAGACCTCTTTCTTGATGACGAACGAGAAGCGGGCGGGCAGGGCAGCCTTCAGCACGACGCCGTCCAGGTAGCTGGCGTGGTTCGCGACGACCACGCAGGGGCCGGTCGGCAGGTGCCCGGCATCCAGCAGACGGAGGGGCATACCGGCGAGTCGGAAAAACGCCTGCGCAGCCAGGTGCGCCATGTGCCGGCGGGCGGTAATCCCCAGCGGCAGCACGACCAGGGCGAAAGCCAGCAGGCCGCAAACCAGAAAGGCCACGGCTGCGTACACACCGTAGGCGATCTCCAGCGTGCCGAGGAGCGTGCGCTTGAAGGATGAGAGCATTGGGTCGGAATGGCGTCGGGGTGCGTGTGATGCCCAAAACAGGGTGCCAGTTTCTGTGAACTGCTTCTCTTTATGTCAACCCTACGGGGGTTCTGTGATAACTGTCACGCCCCTGCCAGACCCCCCTTTGCATACTGCAATCACCGCAACGGGGTCGGCGCCGGCCGGCCCTGGCGT
>DATEML010000112.1:0-2532 GCA_035275585.1 Steroidobacteraceae bacterium
CATCACGAACTGCACGACCGGATTGCGCACGATACGACGCAAGCGCTGGTACGCATGATCGTCCGTACACAGCAGGTCACCGTGCATCAGCAGCACCCGCCGGCCGTACAGGTCGATCACCGTGCCATCGGTCAGCAACTCGATGCCGGTCTCGCGGCAGAAGCGCCTGCCGATCAGAAAATCGCGGTTGCCATGGATCAGGAAGCTCGGCACGCCGGCGCTCGTGACGGCCCGCAGGCCGGCGATGACGCGGCGCTTGTCCGGGTCCGGGTCGTCGTCGCCGATCCACGCTTCGAACAGATCGCCGAGGATGTACAGCGCCTCGGCGCCGCGCGCCTCGCGCTCGAGAAAGTCGAGAAACTGCGCGCTGATGTCCGGGCGCGTGCCGTCGAGATGCAGGTCCGAGATGAAGAGCGTCGTCACGGCGCGCTCTTGATTTCCTCGATGCGGATGACGATGACCGGCTTCAGCGGCGCATCGCGCTCGAACGGCCCGACCTCGCCGGTGGCCACCTGGCCGATGTCGTCCACGACATTCATTCCCTCCACGACGCGCCCGAACACGGTGTAGCCCCAGCGCGTCGCTTGCGGATCGAGCCCCGCGTTGTCCGCGAGGTTGATGTAGAACTGCGCATTGCCGCTGTGCGGATCCGCCGTGCGCGCGAGCCCGACCGTGCCGCGACGGTTGGAGAGGCCGTTGCCGGACTCGTTGGGGATGCCTTCGCGCGTCGGCTTCTCGACGTTCTTCTCGTCGAAGCCGCCGGTCTGCGCGATGAAGTTGGCGATCACGCGGTGAAAGATCACGCCGGAGTAGTGGCCGGCGCGCAGATACTCGAGAAAGTTCGCGACCGTGAGCGGCGCGCGGTCGGACTCCAGCTCGATCACGAAATCGCCCTTGTTGGTCACGACCTGCACGCGTGGGTTGCCGTCGGCGTGTGCGGCCAGGCCGGCAACGAGCAAAAGTGAGGCGATCAGTAGACGTGCGCTGTGCATGGTGGTCGGGGGTCCTGGGCGAAGTTCGCGCGATCTTAGCAAACGCCGCTAAAATGACCGCCATGCAGATATTCAACAGCTACACGGGGCGTAAAGAGGAGTTCAAACCGCTGCAGCCCGGCGTCGTGCGCATGTACCTGTGCGGCGATACCGTCTACGACTACTGCCACATGGGTCACGCGCGGTCGAAGACGGCGTTCGATATCGTGCGCCGCTACTTCCAGTACCGCGGCTACAAGATGACCTTCGTCCGTAACATCACGGACATCGACGACAACATCATCAAGCGCGCGGCCGAGAACGGCGAGAGCGTGCAGTCGCTGACGAGCCGCTTCACCAAGTACATGCACGAGGACTACGACCGGCTCGGCCTGCTGCGGCCGGATTTCGAGCCGAAGGCCACCGAGCACGTGCCCGGCATCATCGCCATGATCGAGAAGCTGATCGCCAAGGACTACGCCTACGTCGCGACGAACGGCGACGTGATGTACTCGGTCTCGAAGTTCGCCCCCTACGGCAAGCTCTCCGGCCGGCAGCTGAGCGATCTGCGCGCCGGCGCGCGCGTTGCTGTCGACGAAGCGAAGCGCGATCCGCTCGACTTCGTGCTGTGGAAACAGGCGAAGCCCGGCGAGCCGCACTGGTCGTCGCCGTGGGGCGAGGGCAGGCCGGGCTGGCACATCGAGTGCTCCGCGATGACGTACGAGCTGCTCGGCCCGCACTTCGACATCCATGCCGGCGGCATGGACCTGAAGTTCCCGCATCACGAGAACGAGATCGCGCAGTCCTGCGCCGCCACCGGCGAAGGCTTCGCGAACCTGTGGATGCACAACGGCTTCCTCAACGTCGACGACGAGAAGATGTCGAAGTCGCTGAACAACTTCTTCCGCATCCGCGACGTGCTCGACTCGCCGCACGTGCGCGACCCGGAGGTCGTGCGGTTCTTTCTCGCGTCGAGCCACTATCGCGGGCCGATCAACTACTCGGTGGCGCAGATCGAGCAGGCCGACGCGGCGCTGACCCGCCTGTACACGGCGCTGCGTGACATTGAGCCGGCGGAAAGTTACGAGCCGAGCGCGGCGACGCGGCAATTCGAAGCGGCGATGGACGACGACTTCAACACGCCCGAAGCAATCGCCGCCCTTCAGGGGCTCGCCACCGAGATCAACCGGGCGAAGAGCGCGAACGATTGGGGCACGGCCAGCGCGCTGGCCGCGGAGCTCAAGAAGCTCGCCGCCGTGCTGGGCGTGCTGCAGCTGCAGCCGGAGGAATTTCTACGCAAGGGCCGGTCGGGGCTCGCCGATGCGGACGTCGAACGCCTGATCGGCGAGCGGCGCGCAGCCCGTGCGGCCCGGAACTTCAAGGAGTCGGACCGGATCCGCGACGAGCTGGCTAAGGCGGGCGTCGCGCTGGAAGATAAGCCCGATGGGACAACGACTTGGCGGCGGGGCTGAACGGGGCCGGCTGGCCGCCGGGAATCACTGGCGAGCGTTGCGGTCTTTCCGTATCATTCGCGCCCCCGGCCTGGTCCGGATTGCATGGC
>DATEML010000113.1:0-38619 GCA_035275585.1 Steroidobacteraceae bacterium
CCGACATCCCCGAGCACGATTCGACACCTGCGCCCGGTGTGCGTGCGCGACCTGACTTCCGTCACTGGCATACCATCTGCCTCCAGCGCCAGGATTGAACCGTACCCTGTGGGCAGCGGACGTACTGGCGTACCGTCAGTCGGAGGCTTTATGCGAATCGCGGCAATCGGTTTGGGCGTGCTGGTCGTGGCGCTGGGCTCGGGCGCTGCGTTCGCCAACGGCGGCGGCGGTGCTCCTGCGGGCGGCGGCTCCTTCAACATGCCGGAGCGGCAAATGACGCCCGAGGAGCAGGCGAAGGCCGCCTACAACCAGGGCGTGCGCGCGGTGAAGGCCGCGGACAAGCTGGCGAAAACCGCTGAGGAAGCCACCGACGACAAGAAGAAGACCAAGGCTGAGGACAAGGCCAAGCGCCAGTACGAGAACGCACGCGGTTACTTTGCGGCGGCGTTGCAGCGCAAGGCCGACATGTACGAGGCGTGGAACTACGTCGGTTACACGAGCCGCAAACTCGGCGACTACGACAAGGCGCTCCCTGCTTACGATGAAGCTCTGCGCCTGAATCCCTCCTACAACGAGGCGATCGAGTATCGTGGCGTTGCGTATCTCGGGCTCAACCGCATCGAGGACGCCAAGAACGCGTACATGCAGCTGTTCCAGAGCTCGCGTCCGCTGGCCGATCAGCTGATGGCGGAGATGCAGAAGTGGGTCGCCGGCCGTCGTGCCGCAGGCAATGCAGCTCCGGAAGTCGACTCACTCGCGCAGTGGATCGATGAGCGCTCGAACATCGCGCGCCAGACTGCCTCGCTCGCGACCGACGCGCCTGTCCTGCACTCCTGGGACTGATTACGACGCGGGTCCTGCTGATCGTTCTCTGCTGCTGGACCGGGATCGCACTGAGCGGTCCCGCCAGCGACGACGCGCAATACCAGTGGCGCCTGCCGCCCGGCTTTCCGCCGCCCGTCGTTCCCGCCGACAATCCGATGTCCGAGGCGAAAGTCGCGCTCGGCTGTCGGCTGTTCTTCGAAACGCGCCTGTCCGTCACTCACAGCTATTCGTGCGCGAGTTGCCACCGGCCCGAGCTCGCGTTCACCGATGGCCGCGCACTCGCGATCGGTGCGAAAGGCGACCGCATGCAGCGCGGCGCGATGACCCTCACGAACGTCGCGTACAACCCGGCGTTCACGTGGGCGAGCGGCAGCGTCGTGACGCTGGAGCGGCAGATGGAGCAACCGCTGTTCAACGAGCATCCACTCGAGATGGGATTGCAGCGCGACGATCGCGAGCTGCTCGCGTGGCTGAGCGGGGAGCAGGTCTACTCCGCGGCGTTCCGCGAGTCGTTTCCGCAGGAAGCCGAGCCGATCACGATCCCCAACGTGCTCAAGTCGATTGCGACCTTCGAGCGCACGCTGATCTCCGGGCGGTCGCCGTTCGACCGTTACGTCTACGACGACGACCGCGCTGCCTTCTCAGAAAGCGCGCGGCGCGGCATGCGGCTGTTCTATTCGGATCGCAGCGGCTGTTCGCAGTGTCATTTCGGCATCAATTTCTCGGGACCGATCGTCCAGCGCGGCAAGGCGCCGCCGCCGGCGCTGTTCGCCAACAATGGCTCGGCCGTGCAGGGCGACGAAGGGTTGGCGGCCGAGACGAAACGTCAGCAGGATCGCGGCCGCTTCCGCGTACCGACGTTGCGCAACGTCGCACTCACCGCGCCGTACATGCACGACGGACGATTCGCGACGCTGGAGGAAGTGATCGAGCATTACGTCGCGGGCGGCAAGCACGCGGACTCGATCGGCGTCGTCGATTCGCAGATCCGCACGCTCGACCTGAGCGCGGCAGAGAAGGGCGACCTGGTGGAGTTTCTGAAGGGCCTCACCGATCAGGCGTTCACAGCGAGCTCATCCTGCCGCTCGAGCCCCGTACATCAGCCGCCCGGCTCAGCACCGTGACCTTCTGGCCATGCTGAAGTCGCTCGACGCCACGCACGACGACCAGGTCGCCGGCTGAAACCGGGCCGCGGATCGTGACGAGATCGCCGTCCGTCGCGACGGACGTCACCGCGACTTTCTCCGCCGTGCTGTCGGCCCGCACGCGCATCACGTAGTTGCCATCCTGGCGCACCGCGATCGCGTCGCGCGGTACCACGAGCGAGTCGGTCGCCTCACGCTCAGGCAGGCCGACCTCGATCGCGGTACCGACGCTCAGCGCGTTGTTGGCCAGCGTGAGTCGCAGCTCGAACTGGCGCGAACGCTCCTCGCCAACGGGCACGACGGCGCGCACGTTGGCCTTCATCTGCCGGTCCGCTATCTTGACCGGCAGCTCCATCTCCGGCCGGACCAGCCCGACCAGAGTCAGCGGCGCCTGCACGCGCGCCTCTACATGAACTGTGTCGACCAGGTGCGCGATCGCAGCGCCGGTCGCGACATATTCGCCGCGCTGTGCGAGACGCTCGGTGACAACTCCCGCGAACGGCGCGCGCAGCTCGGTCTGATCGAGATCGTGCTGTGCGACCCGCTGCCGCACCTGTGCCTGCTGCAGCTGAGCGGTGAGCACGCCGAGCTGCGAGCGAACCTCGTCGAGCTGTGTCTGCGAGATCGTGGCGCCGACCTTCTCGAGTCGCTGCAGCTGTCGCTCCGACATCGACCGCTGCGCCTCGATACGTGCGACTTCCGCCTTCGCATCATCTACCCGCAGGCGCACAGCGTCGTCTTCCAGCTTCGCGATGCGCTCGCCTTCGCGCACTCGCGTCCCGACTTCGGCGACGTATTCCAGCCTGCCTGCGGCGCTCGTCGCGAGCCGCGCATCGTTGCGGCTGACCACACCGCCGGGCACCCAGCGACGCGGCGCCACACGTGCCACCGAGGCCTTTGCGACTTCGACCACCACACCCGGCTCTTCCTGCGGCGGTGCATCTGCAGCGGCTGCGAATGCGGAAAAGGCAACCGTGGCAGCCAGCGCCAGCGTCGAGACTCGTGACTTGATCATCCTCATCCCCTTGAAATTGCATCCGCGAGCGGTGCAGGCGCCGTTTCTTCGGCCGGCACGCGCCGCTCGTAGACGAGCCGCAACAGGCTCGGCAGCAGCACGATCGAGAACACCATGCTGACGATCACGCCCGCGACGTTCACTGCTGCGAGGCCGCGATAGATCGTGCTAGCCGGACCTGGATTCACGACCATCGGCAGCGCGCCGAGTGCGCCCGTCAGCGTGCTCGCGACCATTGCGCGCAGACGCTGGTTCAACGCCATGCGCAACGCTTCTTCGAGGCTGTGGCCGTGGTTCAGCGCATCGCGGGTGCGGTCCACCAGCAGGATCGAATGATTGACGATGATGCCGATCATCATGATGAAGCCGATCATCGTCAGCAGGTCGAGCGGCTGGAACGTCACCAGGCCGAGCGCGCGGATGCCGAGCACGCCGCCGGCGAGCGCCAGCGGCACCGTCAGCACCACGACCGCGGCGTCGCGCAGCGAGCGGAACATCGCGGCCATGAGCATGAACAGCACCAGCAGCGCCAGCAGGAAGTTCACGCCCATCGTCGAGATGATCGTGTCGAGGCGATCGGCGCTGCCCGCGAGCCGGATGTTCGCGTCCGGCGGCAGCTGCGAGCGCAGCGACGGCACGATGTCGCTCTGGATCTTCGCGAGCATGTCCTCGAGCGACAGCGTCGGCGGCGGATCGATCGTCAGCGTCACGGTGCGATGATGGTCGATGCGACGGATCTGCTCCGGCGCCACCGCCGTCTGCAGGTTCACGAGCTCGCCCAGCGAGACGGTTTCGCCTGAAGGCGTGATCAGCGGGGCGCGCTCCAGCTCCTCGGGCGTCTCGCCGACGCTCGCGCGCAGGATGACCGGCAGCCGCGTCTGGCCGTCGAAGTACTCGCCGAGCCATGCGCCGTCGCCGAGTGCTCGCACGACAGTGCCTAGGGATGCGCGGTCCCAGCCGACCTCGGCGATGCGCCGGTCGTTGGGCTCGGCGCGCAGCTCCAATGCCTGCACGTCCGCGTTCGGGAACGATTGCACGTTCGCGCCGGGGAACGTGCGCTCGAGGGCCTTGCGGCCTTCCTCGGCCGCGGTATTGAGCGCCGTCGTGTCGGTGGATTGCAGGTGAATCGCGACCGAGCGCGCGGAACCGCCGATGCCGCCGAACAGCTCGCCTTCGTTCACGAACACACGCGTGTCCGGAAATCCGACGACGACTTCGTCGCGCACGATGCGCTCGAGCTCGCCGATGCGCTCGTCGTCGACGACGCGGGCGCCGATCGTGCCGCCGCCCGGCCACAACAGCACGTACCAGTTCTTGAGGCGCGGCTCCTTCTCGCCCTTCATGTACGGGGCCATGCGCTCGAGGATCCGCGGCGCGATCTCGCGATTGACGGCCTCCGGGCTCATGCCCGGCGGGAAGCTGAAATACGCATCGATCGCCGCCCGTTTCACCGGCGGCAGGTAGTCGAGCTTCGGCAGCAGCAGCCACGACAGCAGGAGCGGCGCGACCAGCAGCGCGCCGACCCAGCCGAGCTGCTGCTTGCGCGTGCGAGTCCAGGCAATGACCCGGTCGGTCAGCCAGGGCCAGCCCGCGCCGTAGCCGGAATTTTTCGAATGCGCACCGAGCCAGCGGCCGGCGGCCGCCGGCACCACGGTGACCGCGACCACGATCGAGAATGCAACCGCAATGGAGATCGTCAGGGCGAGATCGGCAAAGATCTGTCCTTCGACATCCTTCAGGAACAGGACCGGCAGGAACACTGCGATCGTGGTCGCCGTCGAAGCGAACAGCGCGGGCACGACCTGCCGCGTGCCGTCGTGCGCAGCCTGCTCGATCGGCATTCCTCCTTCCTTGAGCCGGATGATGTTGCCGGAAACGACGATCGCGCCCTCGACCACCATGCCGACGGCGAACGCCAGGCCGGCCAGCGAGATGACGTTGATGCTGCGGCCGGCGAGCTCGAGCGCGCAGAACGTCGCCAGCAGGCAGATCGGAATCGTGCTCGCGATCACGACGGTGGCGCGGCTGTCGCGCATGAACCACCACACGCACGCCAGCGCGAGCAGTGCGCCGACCACGAGGTTCTCGACCAGCAGGTTCACCGCGCGCTTGATGAACAGCGATGCGTCGAACGACTGCTCGATCCCCAGGCCGCGCTCCTTGAGCGGTCCCTCGCGCAGCTCCGCGACGACCTCCTTGACCTGTTCGAGCGTGCCGAGCACGTTGGCGCCGGGCGCGCGCACGATGCGCAGGCCGATCGCCGGGTTGCCGTTCTGATAGGAGAAGAAGCTGCGATCGGGCGGCCGCATCTCGACGGTCGCCAGGTCTGCGAGGCGTACCGGCTGGCCGTCGCGCCATGCGAGCACGAGTTGCCCGAGGTCCTGGGCGTCGTAGCGTCCCGTGTAGCGCAGCGAGTATTGCCGGCGGCCGACGTCGAGCTGGCCCGCGGAGACGTTCGTCGCGCTCGTCGCCTGTCGGGCGATCTCCGGGATCCCGATGCCGAGTGCGGCGGCGCGCGCCAGGTCGAGGGTGATGCGCACGTCGTCGGGCGGACCGCCCTGAACCTCGACCTGCGCGACGCCGGGCACGGATTCGATGCGCGGCTTGACGACGTCCTCGACAAACCGGCGCTGCCGCTCGATCGGCCCCTCGGTGCCGGGCAGCAACTGCACGAAGAAGAAGGACAGTTGCTGGTTCGAGTCCCCGCCGTCGCCGCCGAGCTGGACGAACGGCCGGTCGGAGTCGCGCGGCAGGGGCGGCAGACGGCTCATGCGGCCGATGACGTCGACCAGCGCAGCCTTCATGTCCGTGCCGATCGCGAACGTCAGGAACACCTGGCTGCCGCCGGAATTGGCGTTGCCGTTGACCTCTTCAACACCCGGCAGGCCCTGCAGGACCTGCTCCTGCGGCTCCAGCAGCTCGGCCTCGACTTCCTCCGGCGAGGCGCCGCGCCAGTTCGTGAAGATCGAGATCGTCGGACGCTCGATGTCGGGAAACAGCTGCAGGGGCAGCTGCTTCAGGCTCAGCAGCCCGAACAGGGAAATAAGTAAAACCGTGGCGCCGATCGCGACGGGATTGCGGATGGCTCCTGCAATGATGCGCACCGGTGAGCTCCCTCGATTGTTCGTGCGGCGATTGGACCACCCAGCACGCAGCACGTTCGGCCGGCTGAGACCAAGCGACGCCCCGTTGCGATAGAACGTGGCGCGATCAAACGTGCTTCGATGGGATGCGTTGCACCCGTCTCAGGTTTAACCCGCTCCTTTGACGAATCTTCAGCCGGATTGGTTAGCAAACGTCGCGCCGATGGCTCGCGGGCCGTGACGCGACCGATTAAGCTGTGCCCGCTCTAAATTCATGGGGGTTCCGGCCAATGTCCACTTTGCGTCTCGTATTGATCGCGGCTGTCGCATCGGTTGCTGCAGCCTGCTCCACGACGCCTACCCAACAGGCCGCGCCGCCGCCCCCGCCAGCGCCCGCCGCCAAGATCACCGATGTGACCGGAACCTGGGAGCTCAATGTCGAAAGCCCGATGGGCTCGCGCGCCTCGGATGCGATCTTCACGCAGACCGGCGCGGCGCTCGCCGGCAAGATGGTCAGCCCGCGCGGTGAAACGCCGCTGACCGGCACGATCGAGGGCGACACGGTCAAGTTCGGCATCAACGTCAATGTGCAGGGTCAGAGCCTGCAGATCGATTACACCGGCACCGTCACCGGCGACACGATGAGCGGCACGGTCGTGTTCGGCTCGTTCGGCGACGGCAAGTTCACCGGCAAGAGAAAACCATAAGTATGTCAGGCTGAAGCCTGACTTCTTGATTGACTGACCTCTCTATCACCCCTGCCGAGCGGCGGCTGACCCTCGCCGCTCTCGCCGTCGTCGTGCTGCTGAGCGCGCTCGACCAGACGGTCGTTTCGACGGCGATGCCGCGCATCATCGAGCAGCTGCAAGGGCTCTCGATGTATGCGTGGGTGACCACGGCGTACATGCTGACGTCGACGGTCTCCGTGCCGATCTACGGCAAGCTCAGCGACCAGTACGGTCGCAAGGGCATCCTGATTCTCGGCGTCGTGCTGTTCCTGGCGGGTTCCGCGCTCTGCGGACTGAGCGGTGAGTTCGGCGCGCTGCCGGTGCTGGGCGGCGGCATGATGCAGCTCATCGTGTGCCGCGCGATCCAGGGTTTGGGCGCCGGCGCGCTGATGACCGTGTCGTTCGCGATCATGGCGGACCTGTATCCGCCGCGCGAGCGCGGTCGCCTGTTCGGCGTGTTCGGCTCGGTGTTCGGCATCGCCACCGTCGTCGGTCCGTTCATCGGCGGGTTCCTCACCGACCACGGCACGTTCATGCTGCTCGGCCACGAGGTCGCGGGCTGGCGCTGGGTGTTCTACGTCAATCTGCCGCTCGGCCTGCTCGCGCTCTTCATGATCATGTACCGGATGCCGGTGCTGCGGCATGGCGTGGGCGGACGCATCGACTATCTCGGTGCGGCGCTCGTGGTGTCGACGGCGGCGACGCTGCTGCTCGGCCTCACGCTCGGCGGCACGACTTATCCCTGGGACTCGCCGCAGATCCGCGGGCTGTTCGCGGTCGGCGCCGTCTCGCTCGCGACCTTCCTGTGGATCGAGACGCACGCCACGCATCCGATCCTGCCGCTGCATCTGTTCCGCATTCATACGTTCCGCGTCGCTGCGCTTGCGTCGTTCGTCATGAGCACCGCGTTCCTCGGCGTCGTCATGTTCATGCCGCTATACATGCAGGTCGTGCAGGGCATCAACGCGACGCAGAGCGGCTTCGCGCTGCTGCCGCTGATGGCCGGCCTGATCGTCAGCGGCATCGTTTGCGGCCGGCTCGTGACACGCACCGGTCGCTACAAGCCGTTCATGATCGCGGGCGGCGTCGTGCTGATCGCCGGCGTCATTGCGCTGACGGGAATCGGGCCCGACACGACCACTCGCGACCTCGCGTGGCGGCTGGCGCTCACCGGCGTCGGCCTCGGGCCGGCGCAGACGCTGTTCAGCCTCGTGATTCAGAACTCCGCGCCGCCGACCGAGATCGGCGTCGCGACCAGCATGGCGCAGTTCGGCCGACAGATGGGTGCGACCGTCGGCGTCGCCATCTTCGGCACGTTCCTGATTCACGGTCTGACCGACGAGCTGCCGAAACACGTCCCGATGTTGCCGGGCATGAGCGAGCGGAACATCGACCTCGCGCACGCGCAGAGCCAGGCGATGAACGCGGACATGATCCGCGCACGTGTCGACGCCACGCTCGAGGAGCGCTTCGCCGTGCTCGAGCGCGCATACCATGAAGACGAGGCGGCGGTCTCGGAGATCGTCGGCGATCCGCGCATGCCGGAGCAGATCAAGGCGGCCTTGCGCGACGGCGGCGTGCGCGGGCGCATTCATCGAAAGCTCGTGCAGCGCGTCGACACGCTCGAGAACGAGCTGGAGTCAGGTGAGGAGGGGCGCGAACGCCTGTTGCAGGATCCGCAGCTGCCCGCGGGCCTGAAGCAGCAGCTGGCGGACATTCCAGTGCGCGCGCTACGCGAGCCGGAGCTGATCGCGAGCGTGACGAAGCTTTTCCGGGACGCGATCCTGGGGAAGGAAGATGAGCTCGTCGCTGCGACCGTCAAGCAGTCGCTGCTGACCGTGCACGCTGCGATGTCGATCTACGGCAAACAACTCGTCGAGCAGATCCAGCGCGGCATGAAGGTCGCGTTCGCGACAGCCATCGTGCACATGCTCGAGCGCGCGTTGTGGATCGTCAGCCTCGCCGTCGTGATCGTGCTGTTCATTCCCGAAGTGCCGCTGCGCTCGCGCGCGCCTGCAGCCGAGGCCGCGTAGGTCTATTTCTTTTTGCTGCTGCGCCGCCGTCCTGTCTTCGTTTTGCGACTGCTGCGCTGCTTCGGAACTTTCGCGCCGGCGCGCCGCGCTTCCGACAAACCGATAGCGATGGCCTGCTTGCGGCTCTTCACTTTCCTGCCCGAGCGACCGCTGCGCAGTGTGCCGCGCTTGCGCTCGTGCATTGCACGCTTCACCTTTTGCGATGCCTTCTTGCTGTAGCGGCGCGCCATGGCGCCCTCCTTACGAGGTGAGTCCCGTCGCTGGAACGCGTTGCCGACTTCGCGTGTTCCTAAGCGCATGCAGGATGTCATCTGCCAGGCCATCCGCGAGAAGCGCCTGCTGGAATTACATTACGACGGACAGACACTGCGCGTTGCTCCGCACATCTACGGCATCGATGCCACCGGCGACGAGCTGTTGAGCTGCTACCAGGTCTGGGGCGGCACCGACGGCGAGCCCGCGGGCTGGCGCTCGTTCCGATTGACGGAGATATCGCAGCTCGAACTGACGAGCAAGCGCTTCGCGCCTCGGCCGGAGTATCAGCGCGCCGACGGCGAGATCGTGCGCGTCTTCTGCCAGGTCTAGTACAACAGAAACGCCGCGCGCTCCTGCTGCCAGTCGCGCTCGTCCTTGCCCGCGGCGGCTTCGAGATCGGCGACCGTCGCGCGCGGATCGTCGACCCATTCGCGCAGCAGCGGGCTGCCGTTGATCACGTCAATGGCGGGCCGGCTCTCGTACTCATACGCGAAGTCGCGCCAGATCGGGTAATCCGGCTGCAGTCGCCGCAGCGCCTTGAATGCGAGCGCCTGCAATCGCCACGGCCGGAACGCATCGTGATCGTAGCCGGGATCTTCGACGTGGATCTGCAGGCCGGCGCAGAGTTTGCCGACGTGCTTGTGAAACGTCGGCTCGAACCAGCAGACGCGAAGTTTGCACCCGTGCAGCCACTGCGGCGCGAGGTTGTGCATCGTTGCGAGCAGCGCGCGCGCGTCGATGTCGGGTGCGCCGAACAGCTCGAGCGGTCGCGTCGTACCGCGACCTTCCGAGAGCGTCGTGCCTTCGACCATGACAGTGCCGGCGTACGCGCGCGCCATCCATAGATTGGCGGCGTTCGGACTCGGATTGATCCAGGTGCGCTCGCCGAGCGGCCAGCCGAAGCCCGGCGCCGCGGACGGTTGCCAGCCGTGCATCTCGATCACCTTGTAGTCGACCGACAGATGCAGCGTGCGCACGAACCAATGCGCGAGCTCGCCCAGCGTCAGGCCGTGGCGCATCGGCAGCGCACCGGCGCCGACGAAGCTCTCCCAACCTGCGCGCAACCGCAGGCCTTCGATCGGCCGGCCGGCGGGATTCGGCCGATCGAGGATCCACACGCTCTTGCCGTGCGCTGCGGCTGCCTCGAGCACGTAGCGCAGCGTCGTGATGAACGTATAGATCCTGCAGCCGACGTCCTGCAGGTCGACCAGCAGCACGTCGAACGTGTCCATCATCGCAGCGGTCGGCCGGCGCACTTCGCCATAAAGACTGAACACCGGAATGCCGTGCACCGGATCGTTGAACGTCGGCGACTCGACCATGTTGTCCTGCTTGTCGCCGCGCAGGCCGTGCTGCGGCCCGAACGCCGCGCTCACGGTCAGATCGTCGAGCCGCGCGAGCGCGTCCAGCGAATGCGTCAGGTCCGCGGTGACCGATGCCGGATGAGCGAGCAGCGCGAGCCGCTTGTCGTGCAAGGCGCTGCGCAGCGCGGGCTCGGCCAGCAGGCGGTCGATGCCGAACTTCATTCCTCGTCTCCCGTGGGCGCCAGCCGCAGCGCGAAGCCGGCGTCATGATGGAAATCCGCGTTGCCCGGCGCGTGCGCCAGTGCCCAGTAGGAAATTCGCCCCTGCAGGTCTTCGAGCACGGCGGCCAGCGCGAGCTGCAGCTCCGCGCGCGGCACGAGGCCGCTGAGGTGCACGTCGACGTCCGCTTCGAGAGTGTTCTCGCGGCGGCGGCAGATGATCTTCGGCGAGTGCGGCGGCTCGACGGCGGTCATGCCGCGCCGGTAGTCGTCGAAGCGATAGACGGCCCATTCGCTCGACGGCGAGAAATTGAGCTCGAGGTAGTTGCGCGCGCCGCTCTCGCGCACGAACGCCTCGAAGCAGGTGTGTTGCCACAATCCGTCGGTATGCGCCGAGCGCCGCTGCGGCGGCAGCTGCAGCTGATCGATGTCGCCCTCGACCTGGTAATAGACGACGAGCAGGTCCGTGCTCAGCCGGTCGACACGCGCTGTGACCGCGCTGACATATGAGCACGGCGTCGCGGGATGGCAGACGAGGGGCAACGGTTCCATCGCCCCGATTCTACCGCTCCTACTGCCAGTGTGCGGTCTGCGCGACCTGCTGGCGATACACCGGCCGGACGAACCACAGCAGGATCGCGGCGATCGTGCCCGCCGTCACGACCACGACGAGCAGGCCCCAGCGAATCTGCATCGGGTCGTGCAGGATGTAGTCGCTGATCATCGGCACCAGCGCCGGGCCGAAGCCGAGGCCGATGAAGTTGACGGTGAACAGGTAAACCGCCGACACCTGCGCCCGCATCTGGTTCGGCGTCACCGCGTTCACCGCCATCGGCCCCATCGCGACGTAGCCGTGGAACGGCAAGCCGGCGATGCACATCATCGTCAGGCCGAGCGTCGTCGTAGGCATGAAGGCGGGCAGGGCGCTGGTCACCACGACCGCGACGGCGACGCCGAAACAGACCCAGATCGGCGCGTCGGTCCGGCCCAGCTTGGTCAGGCGGTCGCTGATGCGACCCGCCAGGAAGATGCCGGTCGTGTTGATGAGGATGACTGAGGTGCCGAGCACCTGACCGACGGTGCCCGCCTGGATGCCGTAGGTGCGCGCCATGACGGTGGGCAGCCAGGCGCCGACCGCGTAGCCGAGCATCGCCATCATCGCCATCGCGACGAAGTGCAGGCTGTAGAAATGCTTGTTCTTCCACATGAAGTCGATCACGTGCAGCAGCGGCAGCGTCTTGGGGGCAGCGCCGCCGCCCTCGAGCTTCAGCAAACCGCGCCGCTCGGGATCGCGCACCGCGAGCAGCAGCAGCGGCAGGATCAAACCGGGTGCGCCGGTCACGATGAACACGAACTGCCACGCGCGCACCTCGCCGAGCAACGGCAGCGAGAATGTCTGGCCTTCGCCCGACACGGCCTGCACCACCAGTCCGCCGACCAGGATCGCCGTGCCGCTGCCGAGCGCGATGCCCATGTTGTACACGCTGAATGCGCGGCCGAGTTTCTCGCGCGGAAACGCATCGGTGATCATCGAGTACGCGGCCGGCGACAGCGCCGCTTCGCCGACGCCCACGCCGATGCGCGCCAGGAACAGCTGACCGAAGTTCTTCGCCAGGCCGCACAAGGTCGCCATCAGCGACCAGATGACGACACCGACCGCGATGATCTTCTTGCGGTTGAAGCGATCGGCCAGCCAGCCGATCGGCACGCCGAACAGCGTGTAGAAGATCGCGAACGCCAGGCCCTGCAGCCAGCCGATCTGCGTATCCGTGACCTGCAGGTCGCGCTTGATGGGCTCGACCATCAACGAAATGATCTGGCGGTCGATGAACGAAAAAATGTAGAACAGCAGCAGGACGAAGACGAGATACCAGCCCTGTCGTTCCGCCTGCGTGGCGGCAGCCGACGGCGCCAGCACGGCGCTTTGTTGATTGTTCAAGCGACCCCCCGATGGCCTGCCCGGCTCGTGGGCCGTGCAGTGCGGTTTCTTTGTGGCGCCGTAAAAGTAGCAGAGGGCGGGCGGCGCGGACCAGCGAAGTTTTGCCGTCCCGTATGCCGGAATCAGAGCTGAGCCTTCTTCGCCTCCAGCGCTTCCCAGCGCACGAACTTCTCGGCGAGCTGGCGCTCGAGCTCGTCGGCGCGCTGCAGGTCTGCCTTGATCTGCTCGCTGCCCTGCTTGTGATAGTCGCCGCTGCTCATCCGCGCGGTGAGCTCGTGTTGCTGCTGTTCCAGCGCCTCGATTTCCGCGGGCAGCTGTGCGAGCTCGCGCGTCTCCTTGTAGCTCATCTTGGTCGGCGGCGCGCGAGGTAGGTCATCGCTGCGGCTCGCTGCTTTCGGCTTCGACGGTGCCGCTGCCTCGATCGGACGGCGTTGTGCGAGCCAGTCCGTATAGCCGCCGACATACTCCTGCCACTTGCCGTTGCCTTCGGCGACGAGCGTCTGCGTGACGACGTTGTCGAGGAACGCGCGGTCGTGGCTGACCAGCAGCAGCGTGCCAGCGTAGTTCTGTAACGTCGCTTCCAGCAGTTCCAGCGACTCGATGTCGAGGTCGTTTGTCGGTTCATCCATCACAAGCACGTTCGCCGTGCGCGCGAACAGCCGTGCCAGCAGCAGGCGATTGCGCTCGCCGCCCGACAATGCCTTCACCGGCGAGTTCGCGCGCTGCGAGCTGAACAGGAAGTCGCCGAGGTAGGTCACCACGTGCTTGCGCTCGCGGCCGATCTCGATCCAGTCCGAGCCGGGGCTGATCGTCTCGATCACGGATTTCTCCGGATCGAGCTGCTCGCGCATCTGGTCGAAGTAAGCGACCTGCACGTTGGCGCCGAGCCGCACGGTGCCTGCGTCCGGCTCGAGCAGCCCGAGGATGAGGCGGATGAGCGTCGACTTGCCGGCGCCGTTCGGGCCGATCAGTCCGAGTCGGTCGCCGCGCTGCAGGCGCAGCGACAGGTCTTTGACGATCCGCCGCTCCCCGAAGCTCTTGCCGACGTCGATCAGCTCGGCGACCAGCTTGCCGGAGCGTTCGCCGGGATCGAGCGTGAGCTTCAGGTCGCCGAGCCGCTCGCGCCGCGCCGCACGCTCGACGCGCAACGCTTCCAGCCTACGCACGCGTCCTTCGTTGCGCGTCCGACGCGCTTCGATGCCGCGGCGGATCCAGACTTCTTCCTGCGCCCAGAATTTGTCGAACTTGCGATTCGCGATGTCTTCGGCGGCGAGCTGCTCGCCCTTGCGCGCCTCGTAGGCGGCGAAGTTGCCGGGGAAGCTGCGCAGCAGCCCGCGATCGAGCTCGACGATGCGCGTGACGACGCGATCGAGGAAGGCGCGGTCGTGCGTGATCACGATCGACGTCGGACCCTTGAGCAGCAGCTCTTCCAGGGCCGCGATGCCATCGATGTCGAGGTGATTGGTCGGCTCGTCGAGCAACAGCAGATCGGGTTGCAGCGCGAGCGCGAGAGCGAGTGCCGCACGCTTGCGCTCGCCGCCGGACGCGGTCTGCGGAGTTCGCTGCGGATCGACGCCGAGCCGATGCAGGAATTCCGTGAGCCGCGCCTCTACGCGCCAGCGCTCGCGTTCGTCCGGCAAGCGCTCGATGTGCCCACGGGCGATCAGGCACTCGCGCAGCGTGTCCGCGGGCGGCAGCTCCGGTTCCTGCTCGACCAGCACGATACGCAAGCCGTCCTGTCGCGCGATCTCGCCGTCGTCGAGCACGACGGCGCCGGCGATCGCCTGCAACAGCGAAGACTTGCCGGTGCCGTTGCGGCCGATCAGGCCCACCCGCTCGCCGGCGTCGATCGCCAGGTTGGCGCGGTCGAGCAGCGGGTGCAGGCCGTAGGCGAGCTCGGCGTTGCGCAGGGTGATCAGGGGCATTGGAGGATGATGTCAGGCTAAAGCCTGACCCACAAATACATAGGCAACCTTTGGGTTGCATTTCAGCGAAGCTTTGTTATCCTGCAACCCGGAGGTTGCATATGGCACAGACTACCGATCGCATCGAACGCAAGGTCCTGCTCAAGGCGCCGCGGGCGCGCGTATGGCGGGCGCTGGCGAACGCCGAAGAGTTCGGCAACTGGTTCGGCGTCAGGCTCCACGGCAAGACGTTCGCGCCGGGGCAGCGCACGCAGGGGCAGATCACCTATCCGGGCTACGAGCACATCGTCTTCGAGATCTGGATCGAGCGCATGGAGCCCGAGAAACTGCTGTCGTGGCGCTGGCATCCCGCTGCCGTGGAGCCGAACGTCGACTACTCGGCCGAGCCGACCACGCTGGTGGTCTTCGAGCTCAAGGACGCGGAGGACGGCACGCTGCTGTCCGTCGTAGAATCCGGCTTCGACGACATTCCGCCGCAGCGACGCCTCGACGCGTTTCGCATGAACAGCGGCGGCTGGGACGAACAGATGAAAAACATCGAAAAGCATGTCGCTGCGCGTTAGCCCGCCGCTGCGCAGCGCGGGATTCCGCAACGCCGCGCCCGTGTTCGCCGCGCTCGGCGACGAGACGCGGCTGCGCCTGGTCGCGTTCCTGTGCAGCAGCGGCGCGAAATCGATCGCGCAGCTGACGTCGGGCACGGACATCACGCGCCAGGCCGTGACGAAACACCTACAAGTGTTGGCGAATGCCGGGCTGGTGCGCGACTTACGGGCCGGACGCGAGCGGTTGTGGGAGCTGGAGCCGGAGCGCATCGAGGAAGCGCGGCGCTCGCTGGAGCTGATCGAGCAGCAGTGGGATCATGCCCTGGGCAAGTTGAAGCGCGCCGTCGAGGGCACGCCTTGAAAATCGGCAAACCGCTGCTGCTGATCACGACGCCGATCGGGCTGGCGATCGGTCTCTACGAGGGCTGGCGCCTGGCCGGCGGCCTCGTGTTCGTCATGGCGGCGTTCATCGGCTTTCTCGGCTTCGCGTTCCTGACGATCGTCCTGACGATTCGCAGGGAGAGGAAGCAGGAAGAAGAGAAGAAGAAAAAGAGTCAGGCCGAAGCCTGACTCTCTCTGGGCTCGATCACCAGACTCTGCACTGCTCGCCCAAAGTAACCCCGCCGATCTCCCAGCTTCGCGAACGCAATGCCTGCGCCACCGTCGCCGAGCCAGCTCTGCGCGTCGAGCAGGATCCATTCGCCGATCGGCAGCCGCGCCAGGTTGATCGTCAGGTCGCCGTTGATGAATGTCCATTTGCCCCACTCGAGCACAGTGGACACGCCGTTGCAGAAGTCGCCGACCATTGCCACGCGCTGCAGCGGCGTCAGCGGCTGATCCGCGAACAGCGGTCGATCGACGCGGAACCAGATCGCCGCCGCGCCAGGCGTGCGAAAGTTTCCCTTCACGACGCGCATCGTCATGCCGCGAATGAGCGCGTTCGGGTTGCTGTTCGGCACGTCGGCGTCCTGAGCGCCTTCGGGACCCGGCAACGCGATCGTTTCCTCGACTGCGGTCGGCGGCAGGCTGAACTCCGCGCGACGGATCTTGAGCACTGTGGCGCGCACGACGACGACGTTCTCGTGCAGCAGTGTGACCGCGCAGAGTTGAATCTTGCGTCCTTCGCGCACCACTTCTGCACGAAACTGCAGCGGCGCGATCGGCACCGGACGCAGCAGGTCGACCGTGATACGCACGACCTGCATCGGCTCGCGCGTCGGGATGCGCTCCGCGGCCCACGAGATCAGCGCCGTCGGCGCGCCGCCATGCTGCAAGCCCGGATCCCACGGGCCCGCGGTGAACTCGGTGGCGAACGCCGTGTCCTGCTCGACGCGATAAAGAAAGTTCATGCCTGCGCGAGGTGCCTTAACGCTGCCGCTGTCGCGGGGTCCGCGGGGAAGAAGGATTCGAGCGCCAATTCTGACAGAGTGACGTCGACCGGAGTGCCGAAAACGGTGATCGTGCTGATGAAGCTCAGCACGCCCGCGTCGGTGGCGAGCCGGAACGGCACCGCGTAGGGCACGGCGCTCGCCGGGAGTTCTGCAGTGTGAGCAGGAGCCGGATATTCGCTGAGCTCCGCCAGGAGCTCGGCGAGCACAGGGTCCGCCGAGACCTCGATCTGGCGGCGCAGGCGCGCGAGCAGGTGCGAGCGCCACTCGGCGAGATTCACGATGCGCGGCGCCATGCCGTCGGGATGCAAAGTGAGGCGCAGCACGTTGAACGGCGGCGTCAGCAGCGCCGGTGCGACGCCCGCCATGAAGGAGTTGGCGGGATTGTTCGCCGCGATCAATTGCCAGTGACGGTCGACGGCGATGGCGGGATAGGGCTCATGACCCTTCAGCACCAGCTCGACCGCTTCGCGCGCGGGCTGCAGCGCCGGATCGCTCAGTGCACGCTCCTTGAACATCGGCGCAAACCCGGCGGCGATCAGCAGCGAATTGCGCTCCCGCAGCGGCACGTCGAGCAGCTCCGCGAGGTGCAGCACCATTTCGCGGCTCGGCTGCGAGCGGCCGGTCTCGAGAAAGCTCAGGTGCTTCGAGGAGATCTCCGCTTCGACCGCGAAGTCGAGCTGGCTCATGCGGCGCCGCTGCCGCCATTCGCGCAGCAGGTCCCCGACTGGACGGCTCGCGGACAGAGTTCCATGCATGCTCGTATTCATGGCGCGACGATAACGCAGCTGCGGCTGCCATCTCCATTACCTCCCAGGTAATCGACCGGGCGCCGGCACGGCCAGCATCATCGCCCTCGCCACTCATGTTCAACAACGAGGATCGCGCCATGACTTCGATTCGTGCTTCTTCTTTCCTGCGCCGCGTGCTGGTCGTCGATGCCGTGTTCAGCGGCGTGAGCGGCATCGGCATGATCGTGTTCGCCGAGCTGTTCGCGAACCTGTTGCAGCTGCCGGCGGAGTTGATCAGCGAAGCGGGCATCGTGCTGCTGCCGTTCGCGGCATTCGTCGGATTCGTCGCCTCGCGCAGCGAGCCGGCGCGCGTCGCCGTGTGGGCGATCGTCGCGATCAACGTCGTGTGGGTCGTCGACAGCATCGTCCTGCTGTTCACCGGTTGGGTCGCCCCGAACGCACTCGGCTACGCAGTCGTCATCGCGCAGGCCGCCGGTGTGCTGGTGCTCGCCGATCTCGAGTACATGGGCTATCGCAAGTCGCGGCTCGTACCGCAGATGTCGGGCTGAGGGCCGACCTACAGTAGACTGGCGCCCTCGATCGGTTCGGGGGCGCCCATGACTTCATCGGCTCTGTTCGCTTTCCTGCATCACGCGGCGGCATTCCTGCTGGTCGCCGTCGTCATGGTCGAGCTCGTGCTGATGCGAGGCGAGATCACGGTCGCCACGGCGCGCACGCTCTTGCGCATGGACTCCGTGTACGGACTGTCTGCGGTCGTGCTGCTCATCGTCGGCTTCATTCGCGTCATCTACACGGAGAAGGGGCCCGGCTATTACTTCCACAGCGGGACGTTCCTCGCGAAGCTCGCGCTGTTCATCATCGTCGGCTTGCTGTCGATCGTCCCGACCGTGCAGTTCCTTGGCTGGCGCAAAGCGCTCAAGGCGGGCCAGGCGCCGGCCGTTGACGACGCCACGCGGCGCCGCATCCGGATGATCATTCACACCGAGCTGACGCTGCTGTTCCTCATCATGCTGTGCGCCGCGCTGATGGCGCGCGGCATCGGCTTCATGGGCTGACGCGGCCGAACACGTCATTGCGCAGCTTCATGACCAGGATCGCCATGCACAGCACGGCCACGATCGCGTTGGCCACGACGATCACCCAGTCGGCGCGCAGGTAGCCGTAGACACCCCACATCACGACACCCGTCGTGAAGATTACGTACATCCCCAGCGACAGGGAGTGCGTGTCCCGGGAGACCAGGACCTTGTGGGCCTGGGGAATGAAGGCGACCGTCGTCAGGGTCGCCGCGATGGCACCGATGATTTCTGTGTGGGTCATGCTTCGAACAGAACCGTTTTCCGGTACAGTCCCTCTCACTGGGAGCCGAGGAAGGCGTGAAATCATGAGAGCCTCGATTATTGCATTCGCCGCCCTGGCAGGCAGCGTCGCCGCGGGCGCCGCCCCGGCCGCCGAGCTGGGGATCTACGCGGGGGTCTCCGCATCGATGGTCGAAAAGGACTCGACCCGCAGTGTGTTCGAAAACGAGGCCCAGGCCGTCAACGACCTTGCTGCCTTCGTGCCGACCAGCTCGACTGCGACGCTCGATAGCAAAGACTCCTCCTATGGCTTCGTGGTCGGCTGGCGCCTGTCGGAGCACTTCGCCCTGGAAGGCGGCTACCTGGACCTCGGCGACGTCAAGTACCGGGAGCACAGCGAGGGCACGTTCTTCGGGCCGGACCCGCCGGAGCAAGGCACGCTGCAGAAGAACATCGATTCCGGTACCAGCGGCATCGCGGTGTCCGCGCTCGGGATTCTGCCCCTCAGCTATCGCTGGGAAGTCTATGCACGCGGCGGCGTGCTGATCGCGAACAGCACCGAGAAAATATTCGTCATCGATGACCTCGGCACGCCCGGAAGACTCAGCTTCAATCAGAGCGGCTTCGATCTGCTCGCCGGCGCAGGCATCAGCTTCAGCCTCGCCGACATCTACAGCGTGCGCCTGGAATATCAGCGCGTTTTCGACGCGGGCGAGGATGAGACGCTGGATGCCGCCGACGTCGACATGGCGACGCTGAACGTCACGGTTTCGTTCTAGTAACCACTTCCGTCGGTCGGTGAATCCCGACCTCGGCGCACAGCTGCTCCGGATGGCGCAGGCGCCACACGACCAGATCGGCGCGCATCCCCGCGCGCAGCATGCCCCGATCGTCGCCTAGTCCCAGCGCGCGCGCCGCATTGACCGTCACGCCGCGCAGCACTTCCGCTGCAGTCATGCGGAACAGCACGCACGCCATGTTCATCGCCAGCAACAGCGAAGCGATCGGCGAAGTCCCGGGATTGCAGTCGGTGGAGACGGCCATCGGGATGCCGAGCGCGCGCATCTGCTCGATCGGCGGCAGGCGCGTCTCACGCAGAAAATAGAACGCGCCGGGCAACAGGCCCGCGACCACGCCACGCTCTGCCATGAGCTGCAATGAAGCGGCCGAGGTGTACTCGAGATGATCGGCCGAGAGTGCACCGTGACGCGCGGCGAGTTCGCCGCCACCGCCATCGCTCAGTTGATCTGCGTGCAGGCGCAGTGCCAATCCGAGATTGCGCGCGCGCTCGAAGACGCGCTCCGTCTGCTCACGCGTGAACGCGATCCGCTCGCAAAACACGTCGGCGGCCTCGGCGAGGTGCTCCGCTGCGACCGCGGGCAGCATGTCGTCGCAGACGTGACGCACATAGTCGTCCTGCCGATTAGCGAATTCCGGCGGCAATGCGTGCGCACCGAGGAAGGTCTTGACGACGTCGATACCGAGCTGCTCGCCGAGGGTCCGTGCGACCCGCAGCATCTTCAGCTCGCTGTCGAGATCGAGTCCATAGCCTGACTTCACTTCGAGCGTCGTCACGCCTTCGCTGGCCAGCGCCCGCGCACGCGGCAGCGAATGCGCGAGCAGCTGTTCTTCGCTCGCCGCGCGCGTGGCCCGCATCGTCGATACGATTCCGCCGCCGCCACGCGCGATGTCTTCGTAGGTCGCACCGCGCAGGCGCGCCGCAAACTCGTTGCTGCGATCGCCCGCGTACACCAGGTGTGTGTGGCACTCGATCAGGCCGGGCGTAATCCACAGGCCGTGCGCGTCGGTCGCCACCTCGGCCGACCACTGCAGGGAATCCAGCTGCGCGACCGTGCCGACCCAGGCGATGCGGCCGTCGCGAATCGCGAGCACGCCGTCGGGCACGTGACCGATGCCGCCGTCCTCGTCCATCGTGGCGAGGTCGGCGCCGACCCACACGCGGTCCCAGTCGTTGCTGTCATTCAATGGGGACATTCCTCATTCCAGTCTTATACTTGCCGCATGTCCCTGCAATCCCGCTATCGCTTCACCGCCGCCTGGTTGCCCGGCGGCTGGCGGCGGAACGTCGTGATCTCGGTCGACCCGGCGGGCGACATCGTCGACGTGTCGCCGGACGACGTCGTCACGACGGCGCGCCTGATCAGCGGCGCGGCGATTCCCGGCATGCCGAATGTACACAGTCACGCTTTCCAGCGCTCGATGGCCGGGCTGGCGGAGCGGCGTAGCAGCCACGGCGACAGCTTCTGGACCTGGCGCGAGACCATGTACGAGCACGCCAGCCGCATGTCGCCGGAATGCTTGAACGCGGTCGCGGCGCAATGCTATGCGGACATGCTCAAGGCCGGCTACACCGCCGTGTGCGAGTTTCACTACCTGCACAACCAGGCGGATGGTACGGCCTACGGTGAACGCGCCACGATGTCGCAGGCGCTGATCGACGCGGCTGCCACGGCCGGGATCGGGCTCACGCTGCTGCCCACGCTGTACCAGACATCCGATTTCGGCGGCGCGCCGCCGACGCTGCGACAACGGCAGTTCGTGCTGGCGACGGATCAGTATCTCGACCTGATCGACGAGCTGTCGCGGGCCCACGCGCAATCGCCGCAGGTCGAGATCGGCATCGCGCTGCACAGCCTGCGTGCCGTGCCGGTCGATGCGCTGCGAACCGTGCTTGCTTCACTGCCGGCGATCAAGACGATTCACATCCACATCGCGGAGCAGGAGCGCGAGGTTGCAGCAGCGCAGCAGCATCTCGGCGTGCGGCCGATCGAGTGGCTGATCGAGCACGCACGCGTCGATCGCCGCTGGTGCCTCGTGCACGCGACGCATGCCACGCATGCGGAGCTCAAGGCAGTCGCCGCCGCCGCAGCGGTGATCGTGCTGTGTCCGACGACCGAGGCGAATCTCGGCGACGGATCGTTTCCGCTGCAAACGTGGCTCGCGGCGGGCGGTGCGTTCGCGATCGGCTCCGACAGTCACATCTCGCTATCGCCCGTCGAAGAGTTGCGCTGGCTCGAATATCAGGCGCGACTGAGCAGCAAGCACCGTAACGTTCTCGCGACGGACGACGAAGCCTCGAGCGGCGCGATGTTGTGGCGGCGCGCTTGCACTGCCGGTACGCGCGCAAGCGCTCGCAACATCGGCGCGATCGAAGCCGGTCGGCGCGCCGACATCGTCGTGCTCGATACCAATGGACCGCTGTTCGTCGGCCGCGACGACGACGACCTGATCGATACGTTCCTGTTCGCCGGCACCGGTCACGAGGTGCGCGACGTCATGGTCGCGGGCCGCTGGCTGGTGCAGGAAGGACGACATTTCGCGGAAACTGCGATCGCCGCCGGCTACAAGCGCGCAATGAACCGGATCCTGGAGTAGGTCGGGCTTTAGCCCGACAGGAACAACTATGAACGCCCAAACACGACCCGCAGAAGACCGCAGTCACGGCGCACGCACGGTGCGCGCGCCGCGCGGCACGCAGCGCACGGCCAAGAGCTGGCTGACCGAAGCACCGCTGCGCATGCTGATGAACAATCTCGACCACGAGGTCGCGGAGAATCCGGACGAGCTGGTCGTCTACGGCGGCATCGGGCGCGCCGCACGCAACTGGGAATGCTTCGATCGCATCGTCGAGACGCTCCGCGCGCTCAACGCCGACGAGACGCTGCTGATCCAGTCAGGCAAGCCCGTCGGAGTGTTCCGCACGCACGAAGACGCGCCGCGCGTGCTGCTCGCGAATTCGAACCTCGTGCCGAAATGGTCGACCTGGGAGCACTTCAACGAGCTGGACCGCCGGGGCCTGATGATGTTCGGCCAGATGACTGCCGGCTCGTGGATCTACATCGGCAGCCAGGGCATCGTGCAAGGCACGCACGAGACGTTCGTCGAGATGGGGCGACGTCACTTCGGCGGCGATCTGCTGGGCAAGTGGATTCTCACGGCCGGGCTCGGCGGCATGGGCGGCGCGCAGCCGCTCGCGGCGACGATGGCCGGCGCCAGCATCCTGTGCATCGAATGCCAGCAGAGCCGCATTCAGAAGCGGCTCGATACGCGCTACCTCGATGCGCAGGCGCCGTCGCTCGACGCCGCGCTGAAGATGATCGCGGACGCCACCGCTGCGCGCCGCGCGATTTCCGTAGGCGTGCTCGGCAATGCCGCGGAGCTCGTGCCGGAGATGGTCCGTCGCGGTATCCGACCGGACGCAGTCACCGATCAAACCTCCGCGCACGATCTGGTCAACGGTTACCTGCCGATCGGCTGGAGCGTGGAGAAATGGCTGGAGATGCGCACGCGCGATCCCGCCGCAGTCACCGCTGCGGCCCAGAAATCCGCCGCCGTGCACGTCAAGGCGATGCTCGATTATCACGCGATGGGCGTGCCGACGTTCGACTATGGCAACAACATCCGCCAGGTCGCCTACGACGAAGGCGTGAAGAACGCGTTCGCGTTTCCCGGCTTCGTGCCCGCTTACATTCGTCCGCTGTTCTGCCGCGGCGTCGGTCCGTTCCGCTGGGTCGCGCTGTCGGGCGACCCCGAGGACATCTATCGCACCGATGCCAAGGTGAAGGAACTGATCCCGGACGATCCGCACCTGCATCGCTGGCTCGACATGGCCCGTGAGCGCATCAGCTTCCAGGGTCTGCCGGCGCGCATCTGCTGGGTCGGTCTCGGGCAACGGCATCGGCTCGGCCTCGCGTTCAACGAAATGGTCGCGTCCGGCGAGCTCAAGGCGCCGATCGTGATCGGCCGCGATCATCTCGATTCCGGCTCGGTCGCGAGTCCGAACCGCGAGACCGAAGGCATGAAGGACGGCTCGGACGCGGTGTCCGACTGGCCGCTGCTGAACGCGCTGCTCAACACTGCGGGCGGCGCTACGTGGGTTTCGCTTCACCATGGCGGCGGCGTCGGTATGGGTTACTCGCAACACGCAGGCGTGGTGATCGTGTGCGACGGCACGTCCGCGGCGGCACGGCGCATCGAACGCGTGCTGTGGAACGATCCGGCCATCGGCGTCGCGCGCCACGCGGATGCGGGCTATCAGGAAGCGATCGACTGCGCGCGCGAGAACGGGCTGAAGCTGCCGATGCTATGAACGTCTACGACTTTCATCGCGGCACCGCGCCGCTGCTCATCAGCATTCCGCATTCGGGCACCGAGGTGCCCGAAGCGCTCGCGCACCGTCTCACCGTCGTCGGCCGCGGTCTGCCGGACACCGATTGGCACGTGCATCTGCTCTACGATTTCGCGCGCACGCTCGGCGCGTCGATCATCAAGGCGAACTACTCGCGCTACGTCGTCGATCTCAACCGCTCGCCGGACTCGGCCTCGCTGTACGCGAACAATCCGACTTCGCCGGTCTGTCCGATCGAGACTTTCGCAGGATCGTTCATCTACATGGCCGGGCACGAGCCGGACGAGCACGAGATCGCCGCGCGCATCGAGCAATACTGGCGGCCGTACCACCAGCGCATCGCGACCGAGCTCGCCGCGCTGCGCGCCGCGCACGGCAAGGCGCTGTTATGGGACGCGCACTCGATCGCGAGCGAGATTCCCGGCTTGTTCGAGGGCGTGCTGCCGGAGTTCAACTTCGGCACGCGCGACGGTGCGAGTTGCCCGCGCGCGTTGAGCGAAGCGCTCCAGCAGATCGTCGCGCGCGACGGAGAATTCGGCGCGGTGCTCGACGGCCGCTTCAAAGGCGGCTACATCACGGACCACTACGGCAAGCCCGCGACCGGCGTGTACGCGGTACAGCTCGAACTTGCGCGGCGTGCTTACATGAACGAAGGCACGGAGCAGGTTTGGGATGCGCAACACGCCGAACGTGCGCAGGCGCTGATCTCGCGTCTGCTCAGCAGATACTTAAGTATCTGATTTAAAACACCAAAAAGTCAGCGCAGCAGCCGCCCGGGCAACAGGGACCTTGCAGGCTCGGCTGCGCGTTGCAGTCACAGGCCTTACTTCGGCCATGCTCGTCAGGAGGCACTCATGTGCCTGGCAGATGTTTACGGGACCCATGAAGTCATCACTGCGGCGGCCACCGCCGAAGTGCCCGAACACCAGCCGGCGATCTGCGGCACGGTCACCATCCACTGTGTGGACGGCGCTGACACGCTGCGCCTGACGATGCCGATGCTCGACGCATTGCTCTTGCTCAACTCGCTGCGCGCCATCGAAGAGGAGTTCGAGCTGCACAGCTGGGCCGAGCAGATCGGCTGCAGCGCCGTGGCCATGGAGGAAGTCGCCGCCGAGCTCGCGCAATTCTCCGAGGAGCTGGCGCTGCCGAGCACGTCGCTGAATTAGCGTACCGGCTCGACCATCTTCACCGCCCGCTCCACCGCTTCGATGACCTCGGCAGGCAGGAACGGTTTGCCGATGAATCCCAGCGGTTGCAATGCTTCCGTCTGCGCGCGCGTCGCGGGGTCGAGATTCGCGCTCAGGTAGATCGAGCGCACGCCCCAGCATTCGTACAGCATCCGCGCGGCTTCCAGGCCGCTCGTGCCGCCGTGAAGGCGGATGTCCATGAGCGCAAAGTCAGGTCGTTGCTTCGCTGCGGCCTCCATGGCTTCGGCGGGATCGCGTGCTATCGCCAGCACCCGGTGGCCGGCCCCTTCGATGAGATCGCTGAGGTGCCACGCGATGAGTATCTGGTCTTCGACGATCAGTACGGTGGCCGCCATGACACCGCTGACTGGAGCGGGAAAGTGACGTGCACGGCGTAGTTGCCGGCGTCGCGCTCGATGCCGACGATGCCGTTCAACTGCCGCGCCAGCATCCGGATCAGCTGCGTACCGAGGCCCGCAACCTCGTTGGTCGACTGCTCCGGCGTCTCACCGTTGTCCGACACCGTCAGTCGCGCCTGCCCGCCGCCGTGGCGCATGAGCCGCACGTTGATCACCGCCGGGCCGCTGGCCGGCTGCGCATGCTTGAGCGCGTTCATCACCAGCTCGTTGACAACGAGCGCTACGGCGACGCCGTGCTCCGTCGGCAGTCGCATTTCCTCGACTTCGATCTGCAGGCTCGCCTGCGCGTTCTCTTCCATGCCGGAAGCGCGCACCAGCTCCGCGCACAAACCGGTGAGATACGTGTGCATCTCGACCGTGAGCGGATCGGCGTCCTGGTACAGGCGCTCGTGAATGGCCGCGATGGCGGTCACGCGCGAGATGGCCTTGGTGAACAGCTCGCGCGTCTCGGGTTCCTTGAAGCGATGTCCCTGCAGGCTGAGCATGCTGAGCACGAGCTGCAGGCTGTTCTTCACGCGATGATTCACTTCCTTGAGCAACAACTCGCGCTCGGCGAGCGCGCGTCGCAGTGCCGCCTCGCTGCGGTGTAGCCGCAATAGAGCGCGCGAGACTGCTTCCAGCTCCTCGGGCTCGACCGGCTCCACCAGGAAGCTGTCGGCGCCGGCCGCGAGCGAGTTGACGCGGTCGACCACCGCGATGTTGGTCGCGGACATCTGCAGCACCATCGTCGACGACGTCGCAGGATCGGCCTTCAGCCGCCGGCAGACTTCGACGCCGCTGATGTCGGGCAGGTTGATGTCCATGATGACGAGCGGCGGCAGGTCCTCGCGCACGATCTGCAGCGCTTCGCCGCCGGTGCCCGCTTCCAGCACCTTGAAGCCGGCGCGATGCAGGATGCGGCTGGTCGCGTAGCGAGCCGCCTCGTTGTCGTTGACGTTGAGGATCGTTTCAGGTGTTTCTGACATGGTCGCTCTCCGTCATCCCGCAGACGCGATGCATGGTGTCGATCACGGTATCCCGCGACAGGTCGTTCTTCAGCAGCAGCGCATCGGCCGCCGCCGCCCGCTCTCGGTCGCCGTCGTTCTCCAGGCGTTGCGACGTGAACAGGACGACCGGTATGCGCCGCGTGTCCTCGATCGCCTTGAGCATCTCGAGCACTTCGAAGCCGTGGACGTCCGGCATCATCAGGTCGAGAAAAATCACGTCCGGCTGCGCCTGGCGCGCCAGCCGCAGACCGTCGTAGCCGCCGGTCGCCTCGATGACCTCGTAGCGGCTGGTCGAGAGGAACTGACGCAGCGCGTACCGCTCGATCTCGTTGTCGTCGATGATCAGCACGCGATCGAGCGCCATTGGCGTCGCCGGCTCGCTCATCGCCAGCGTTGCGACGCCGCGCGTGCCGTCCACGCGCCGCGGGATCGCCAGCGTGAAAGTCGAACCCTGGCCGAGCGCGCTGCGGATCTCGATGCTGCCGCCGAGCAGCCCCGCGAGCCGCTGCGACAGTGGCAGGCCGAGGCCGGTGCCCTTCACGGTGGTCTGCAGCGGGTTCTCCACCTGCGCAAACTCGTCGAAGACTCGCCGATGATTCTCCGGCGCGATGCCGATGCCGGTGTCCACGACCTCGAACAGCATCAGCTGTCCGTCCTGTGCCAGCCGGCACGAGGCGCGCACCGAGCCGCGCGTGGTGAACTTCAGCGCGTTCGATATGAGGTTGCGCAGGATCTGTGCGACCTTGCCCTGGTCGGTGTGCAACTCGAGCAGATCGTCCGGCTCCTCGATGATGAGCGCGACGTTGTCGCTGGTCACCAGCGGCTTGAACATGCCGCGCAACGCTGCGAACAGGTCGGTGGCCGTGAACGTCTCGACACGCAGCTGGATCTTGCCGGCCTCGACCTTGCGCAGGTCGAGCAGGTCGTCGATCAGAGTCGTGAGCTGGTCGGCCGCCTGGTTGATGTAGCGGACCTGCTTTTCCTGTTCCTGCGTCAGCTCGCCATCGAGTCGGTGCAGCAGGATCTTCGACAGCGCCAGGATCGAGTTCACCGGCGTGCGGAACTCGTGGCTGACGCTCGACAGAAAGCGGGTCTTGGTCTCGTCCGCCGCGCGCAAGTGCGCTGCGCGCTCGTCCAGCTCCGAGTACAGCGCCATCACGCCGCGGTTCGTGTCTTCGAGCTCGGCGTTGAGCCGGGTCAGATCTTCCTGGCGCAGCCGCAGCTCTTCGAGGCTGCGCAGCAGATCGCGATTCTGTTGCTGCATCTCGGCGCTCGCGTCGCTGGTGCGATGCGCGGCGACCGCGCGTATCAGCGCATCGATGCGTGCTCGCGTGAGCGGCTCGGCACGACGCGGCACCTGCTTGCGCAAGGTGATGGAAGTGCCGCTGCGCGGCGCGGACTGGATCTCGAAACCGTCCATCAGGCGCCGCGCAGTCACCAGTCCGAGCTTCGGCTCGCCGGTCGGCGTCGTGCCGCCGATCGCAGTCTCGAAGTCGGCGATGCCCGGGCCTTTGTCCGCGATGGCGATCGACAAGGCCGTGTTGCGACCGGCTTCTTCCTCGAGCGCGAATTCGATGCGGCCGCCGCCGCCGTGGCGGACAGCGTTGCGCGCCACTTCGGACACGGCAGTGGCGATGCGAACCTGGTCCTGGGCATCGAACTCGAGCAGAGCGCTTACCTGCCGCGCACGCTGGCGGGCGGCGATCATGTCGCGATCGTTGGCGAGCTCCAGCTCCAGCAGTGCGTGTCTCATGTCATCGCCCGTCGCAACGCGACCACGAGGGAGTCGTCGCGTCCGCGCTTGCAATCACGATACAGCACTCCGGCGATCGTGGCGCAGGAGTGTTGCATCAGCCCGGGATAGCGTTCGGGCTGCCAGGCGGCGCTCAGCCCGTCCGAATGAAAAACAACCGTTGCGGCTGGCGCGAGCGGATAGCTCAGCTCACGGATGCGCGGCGTGGCGTGTCCTACGATGCCGTTGTAGGACGGGATCCGCTTCGCCGAGTTGCCCTCGACGATCGCTGCAACCAGGTTGCCGATGCCGGCCGCCAGCAGCCGGCCGTTGTCCCAATCGATCTCGATCACGATGGCTGCGGCGCCGCGCGTGGTGCGCAGGTTCGTGTGAATGCGCTCGAGGACCGCGCCGGGCGAGCGCGTCTTCTCGGTCATGAAGACCTCGCACGCGATCGACGCTGCCTGTGACGCGCCGAGCCCGTGCCCCAGTCCATCGACACCCATCACCAGTGCGCCGCCGGCACGTTCTACATAGCACCACCTGTCGCCGCATTCGACTTCGCCCGGCTTGGGCACGACTATGGCGCCGATTTCGAGCGCGCCGCCGCTCGGCGACCGTCCCTCCGGCCACAGCTCCGCAAGGACCACGGTGCCGTGACCCGGCTGCGAGTAGACGTCGAACAGCTGCGCAATGCGGTTGATCGCCCCGAGTCCAGTGCCGGGGCTGCCGCCGGTGGAAAAGCCGTCGCGCAGGCACTTGGCGAGGTCTGCGATGCCGGGGCCCCGGTCGAGGCCGATCAGCCCGATGCCGCCGCGCTCGGCGCGCTCGAGCGGTTGCGCGATCAACTCGCCGCCGCCGGCGTGCTTGACCATGTTCGTGCAGATTTCCATTGCGACCAGCGCAGCGCGCCCCGCGTCTTCCTCGTTGAGGCCCTGACGCGCAGCCAGCGTTGCCACCGCGCGCCGTGCTTGCGCGGTTTCGCTCGACTCGGTGACGATCAGGCTCTGCACGTTATTTCCAGCGGGTGATCGTGACGCGCGTGCCCTCGCCCGGTTTGGACCGGATGTCGAACTCGTGCGAGAGCTTGCGTGCGCCATTGAGGCCGAGGCCGAGGCCGTTGCCGGTCGTGAAGCCGTCGCGCAACGCCAGGTCGATGTCCGCGATGCCCGGGCCATGGTCCTCGAAGGTCAGCCGCAGCCCGGTCCGCCTGCCGCCCTGCTGCACGAGCTCGACGCGCATCTCGCCGCCGCCGCCGTAGATCACGGTATTGCGCGCCAGCTCGCTCGCAGCGGTCACGATCTTGGTTTGCTCGACGAGGCTGAAGCCGACGTCCATCGCCCGGCTTCGCACGATCTGCCGCGCTTTGACTACGTCTTCTCCGCAACGGACGGGGAACGTTTCGGCTTCACGCGACATTGCTCGGCTCGTCCGGTCGCGCGATTGCTTCGCGCAGCAGGGCCAGGCCTGCATCGACGTTCAATGCAGTGCGAATGCCGGGCAGTGACAGGCCGAGCTCGACGAGCGTGATAGCGACCGCGGGACGCATGCCGACGACGACGGTCTGGGCATCGAGGATGCGCGACATCGCCGCGATGTTGCCGAGCATGCGGCCCATGAACGAGTCCACCATCTCCAGCGCCGAAATGTCGATCAGTACCGCGCGTGCGCGCGTCGCGACGATCTTCTGCGTGAGGTCATCCTGCAGTGTCAGCGCGAGCTGGTCGTGCATGTCGACCTGGATCGACACGAGCAGGTATTGCTCGAGCTTGAGAATCGGCACGCGATCCACGGCGTCAGACTCCGGTTGTGCGCGTGACCGTGAGCCCGCGGCGCTTCAGCGCCAGGCCGAAGGCGTCGGCGAGACTCGCCTTGGTGGCCACGGCGGACAGGTCGATGCCGAGGTGCACGATGGTTTGCGCGATCTGCGGCCGGATGCCGCTGATGATGCAGTCCGCGCCCATGAGCTGCGCGGCGGCGACGGTTTTGAGCAGGTGCTGTGCGACTAGAGTATCGACGGTCGGCACGCCGGTGATATCGATCACGGCCAGGCTGGAGCCGGTCGCGACCAGCCGCTCCAGCAGGCTCTCCATCACGACCTGCGTGCGCTCGCTGTCGAGCGTGCCAATGAGCGGCAGCGCCAGGATGCCGTCCCACAGCTGCACGACCGGCGTCGAGAGCTCGATCAGCTCTTCCTGCTGACGCGCGATGACCGACTCGCGAGCCTGCTGATAGAGCTCCGTCGTATACAAGCCGAGCGCATCGAGCAAAGTGGTCGTCTCCCACAGGGTGCTCGCGAGCGCCGCCGCATCGCTCTTCAGGCTTTCCGTGGTGCGCTTGAACAGCGCCTGCTTGAGGGAAAAGACGAATGTGGCGACCTGCGAGGGCGTGAATCCCTGTGTCGCGCGGCTGCGGGAGATTTCGGTGAGGAACTCGCGGATCTCGGCCCACTGGGGGCTGCGGGCATCGAACTCGGTGCCCTGCTGGATCGCCTGGGTCAGCAGGCCGAAGAAGCGCTGCGACTCGTCCCGCAGCTGCGATTCCTGGATGCGACCGGAGCGCGAGGCGCCGCTCGACGTCTGATTGCTGAGCCAATCGGCGAGGATTTCTTTCTGATGCTGCTCGACGATCGCCGGCAAGCGACTGGCTGGTCGGTTCACGGGACGACTCCTGACGGGTGCGACAAAAGAAATCTAGTTCTAGGATGGGGTCCGCTGCGACCCTCAACGACGGAACCTTACGCAACGCGCGGGTCGTTGGTTCCCACAGGAACGCAAAATTTACTAAGAGCGGCGCCGGAATTGTACGAACGGCGTCAGCTCGGCGACCTGTCGATACAGGTACTGCGCCCGCTCGTTGGTATTTTCTGTATGCCAGTACACGCGGTCGGCCCCGTGCTCGTCGGCGGCCCGGTATACCGCCTCGATCAGCGCACCGCCGACGCCCTGGCCGCGGCAGCCCGGATCGACGAACAGATCTTCGAGGTAGCAGTAGCCGACCCGCGCCCAGGTCGACGCGTGGACGTGAAAGTGGACGATGCCTTCGATCCGCTCCTGCGCACTGACGGCGGCCAGGCCCTGGAAAGGATGGGCGGGGTCGAGCAGCCGCTGCCAGGTCAGGTCCGTGATGTCGGCCGGCAGCGCCGACCGATAGAAGTCGAGATAGCCCTGCCAGAGCTCGCCCCAGCGCTCGTGATCGGCCGCGGCCAGCGGACGGACGCGCACAGCTTTGTTTGTCATTGCGTCAGGCTAAAGCCTGACCCACACCATTGGATAGAGCCACTTATCCCGTCGAGCGAGGGCCGCGCTTCTTCTCGTCCTCTTTCTTGTCCTTTTTCTTGTCCGGGTCCTCGTCCTTGGCGTTGCCGACGTCCTTGAGGCTTTGCCGCACGCTGCGAACCGAGATGCTGCCTTCGAGCGAGCGGGCGAAGGCGGCGACGAATGCGTTGTGCATCACGCTGCCGATCGTTTCGAGCACGCTGGTCTTCGGATGCTCGATCGTGCCGCTGAACGGAATGCGCGCCGCGATCTGGTCTTCCTCGTGGTTCTCGAAGACCTTGGCTGCGACGTCGATGATTCCTTCCCACAAGCGCTTGAGCGGATTCTTCTCCGGCTCCGAGCCGGTATAGATGTTGACGTCGCGCATCACCGGCTTGGCATAGCCCTTGAACTTGTCGTCCGCCGCGGCGAGCTCCATGTACAGCTCGAACTCGCCGCTCTCGGCGTCGGCCTTGATGAAGCGCGTCAGCCACGGGTTCACTTGCGGCAGCTGCACGTTCTTGACGCTCAGATTCATGTCGAACGTCGGCTTGATCGCGAGCGGATCGATGCTGCCATCGACTTTCGCGGAGCCGCCGTCGAGCACGTTCGCCGTGAAGTGAAAGCCTGCGAACGTTTCCTTGTGGCTGTCCACGACGTTGGTGAGATTCTCCAGCCTGCCGTCGATGTGGCGCGCGGTAAGCGCGTCTTTCGTCTGGATGCCGGGTGCGCGGAAGGTCACTGTGCCGTCGTGCACGCGCACGGTGTTGAAGCGGAACGGGAACAGCTGCTTGAACTGCTCGACCCAGTCCACTTCCTTGCCGAGCTGCGATTGCCGCTCGCTCTCCGCTTCAACGAGGTTCACTTGTGGGTGGTACAGGTCGGCCTCGGCGACGAGCGAGCCGCGCAGCAGGCTGTGCCATTCCACGGTCGCTTCGATGCGATCGCCCTTGAAGAACGGCACGGGCTGGCCGGAGCCGGTCTTCACGATTTCGATTCCTTTGATCGCGTATCCGCCGCGCAGGAGTGCGAGGTCGAGATCGTCGATGTGCCCGCCATAGGCTTTGAGCGCGTCGAGCTTGTCGTTGGCGTAGTCGAGCAGGATCGGCTCGAGCGCCAGGCGCACCGCCACCAACAGGACCACGACGATGCCGAGGATCAGCAGGTACTTGTTCCTGCGCCGCATCGCTCACCGTCCTTTCGGCCGTCTCGCCGGATGCAACTCGCGCACGCCGCCGAAGCACGCGGTGAACTCCGCGCCGAGCAGAAAGATCTGCGCGGAGTAGTACAGCCACAGCAGCAGCGCAGCGAACGATGCGGCAGCGCCGAACGCGGAAGGCTGCGTCGAGCGGCCGAGATACCACGCGATTCCCCAGCGTCCGAGGTGGAACAGCAAAGCGGTGACGAGCGCGCCCCACAGGATCGGGCGCCACGCCATGCGACGCGCCGGCATGTAGCGATAGATGAGCGCGATCAGACCCGTGACCAGCCCGACCGAGATCGCGAAGTCCAGCAGGCCGGCGAGCACGACGAATTCCGTGAAGCGCCGCCCGATCGCTTCGCGCAGCGCGGTGAGCGCAGTCGACAGCGAGAGCGACACCAGCAGCAGAAAGCCGACGGCCAGGATCAGGCCGAAGGAAAGGATGCGCGTGCGGATCCAGCCGCGCACTCCTTTCGGCACGAGCTCGCGCGCACCCCAGATCTGTTCCAGTGCCGCTTCGAGCGCATTGAAGACGGTGGTTGCGCCGAGCAGCAGCGTCACGGCGCTGACGATCGTCGCTACATGACCATCGACGTTCTGCGAGCTGCGCATCGCCTCGAGCAGGACGTCGGCCGTCGACTTGCCGAACAGCGCAGCGAGTTGTGAGGCGAGATGTCCATAGGCCGCCTCCGCTCCGACGATCCAGCCGGCGACCGTGAGCAGGATGACCAGCAGCGGCGCGATCGAGAAGGCGCAGTAGAAGGCGAGGGCGGCGCCGATCGTCGCCGCCTGGTCCGCGCTCCACTGCGAGACGGCGCATTTGATGAGCGGCCACAGCGCACGGCGGGCGCTCCCGGAATGCGTGCGGGCGGACGTGGGCACTGCTGCGCTCATGTAATTGCAACGCCTCCGCGCGAACGGCGGTTCGATAGCGGCCGCAGAGGCATCGGGGCTCCTGCGTAAGCCGAACACGCACACGAGCGTGCAACGCACACGAGACTGGAACAATTGCAGGGCGCCGCGGTTTGGGACTGCGACCCACAAGGACGATCACCCGAAATGTCCGATGCCCCCCGCGTTCTCATCGTCGAAGACCAGTACTTCGTCGCGGTCGACTGTGAGCTGCAGTTGCGCTCGGTCGGCATCGAGTGCGCGGGGCTGGCGACTACTGCGGCGGAAGCGCTCGACATCGCCGAGCGCGAGCATCCCGATTTCGTGCTGATGGACATTCGCCTCGCGAGCGTCGCGGACGGTGTCGAGACAGCGATCGTGCTCTACGAGCGTTTCGGCATCCGCTGCATCTTCGCCAGCGCGCATGCCGATGCCGCGACCCGCAAGCTCGCCGAGCGTGCGCATCCGCTCGGCTGGCTCGACAAGCCGTACACCGGCGGGCAACTCATCGCGACGGTGCGCGAGTGCCTCGGCGCGCTACGTCCAACATCACCCGAGCCGAGTCCGTCGCAAACGTCGTCAGGCGCCGTCCACTGATCCGATCGGGCGCGGCGGCCGGCCGAGCAGCTGACGGACCGTTGCCGGATCGCCACGACTGCCGGCTTCCAGCATTGCCAACGTCTCGGTGTCCAGCGGCCACATCGCGCTCAGCGCGGCGGCGCGCAGCAGCGGCATCGGCAGCGAAAGGATCCGTGGCGGACTCAGATGCTGCGCAGCGCGCAAGCCGGCGAGTAGTTCACGCAGACTGAACGATTGCGGCCCGACCAGATCGACGCGCGAGCGATGCGTTGATTCGTCCCCCAGGAGATGCACGAGGGCCTCGGTCAGATCGTCGATGTGGAGCGGTTGCACGCGCTGCTCGCCGCGGCGCGGCAGCGGCACGACCGGCAGCCGCGCGAGCTTCGAGAACACCTTGGCATTCGAGCCGCCCGGACCGAAGACCATCGCCGGCCGCACGATCGTCCACTCCAGCGGCAAAGTCGCGAGATAGTCGTCCGCCGCTCGCTTGCTCAGGAAATAGCGTGTCATGCCGCGATCGGCACCGAGCGCGGATATCTGCACGATGCGTCTCACGCCGGCGGCCACGCACGCCGTGAACAGCGCTTGCGGCGCCCGCTTGTGAATGCTTTCGAAGGTTTGCGCGCCGTGCTCACGGGAGATGCCGACTGCATTGATGACGGCGTCGATGCCGGCGAGCTTCGGCAACCAGTCGCGGACGGACAAGTCGCGCGTGAAATCGGCGCGCACCGATGCCGTGCCGTCATCGAGGTCGCGGCGCGTTTCGATGACGACGTAATCAGCGGCACGCAGCGCGCGGGCAAGGTGGCTGCCGATGAAACCGCTCGCTCCGGTCAATAGAACATTCATGCGTGGCTACGACGTGCAGTCGAAGCCAAAAATGGTAGCAACGGGAATTCCGCAGTTGAGTCGTCAGCAACCGAGGGGCGCAGTGCGTCGTGTCGGTCTCTCCCGACAGGAAGGACTACCGCCGGCTCGCAGCGTCGCCATCCACTTCTTTTTCGGCGGCGAGCCAGTCATCGAGCTCCTGGCCCGCGACGAAGCCGCGGCGCTCCGCGCGCCAGTAAGCCGCTTCGGCGATCCGCGCCTCGCGGCTCTCCGAGAACGAGGGAATCTCGCGTCGCTCGAGATGCGCTGCAGTGACCTCGGTCGGCTCCGGCGGCTGCTGCTGCGTGCCGGCGGGAGCGGTTTTTTTCTTGGTCCGGCCCGTGCCGGTCCGGGGTCGCGTGGGCATGGTTCGTCTCCGAGAGCGCCGAAGTTCAACTGCATTGTGCGCTCGCGATGTTTAAGAAATATCTGCGCGCAAAGGTTCCACGGCGGGCCACCGCGCTGGGCGAGCCGTGTGTTGCAGGCAATGTGCCTACGGTCGGCGCCGCAGCGAACACTGTGTCGTGAACGGCAAGGCCATTTCGATTACCCAGAAGCAGGGCCACTTTGTCGAGGCCCATCAGGCACTTCTGGGGCGTGCGGTATGAGTTGCGGCAAGCAGCAGCGCGGACATGCGAGCATCGCTCGCGACGACGGTTATTCGCGGCGCACGTTTCTGCGCGTAGTGGGCGGTGCGCTCGGCGCGACGTGCCTGACCCTGGATTGGTCGAAGGTCGCCGCGGCTGCGAACGCGGCACAGCGTGCACAGGAATCGCCCGGCCAGCCGTCCACGTCGTTCCTGAGCCAGGCGGAGCTCGCCGACGTCGACGCGATCGCGGCGCAGATCATCCCCACGGACTCGACGCCCGGCGCACGCGAAGCCGGCGTGGCGCTGTTCATCGACCGCGCGCTGGCCACGTTCTTTGCGCGGCTGGCGCCGGATTTCCGCAGCCAGCTTGCGGCATTCCGCCTGCGTTGCCAGTCGAGCTATCCGGATGCTCCGTCGTTCGCTGCGCTCACGCAGCAGCAGCAGATGGAATTTCTGACGCTCGTGGAGCGCACGCCGTTCTTCGAGCGCGTGCGCCTGTTGACGCTGGTAGGCATGTTCGCGATGCCCAAATACGGCGGCAACCGTGACGGCGTCGGCTGGAAACTGCTCGGCTTCCAGGACCAGCACATCTTCACGCCGCCCTTCGGCTACTACGACCGCGACTATCCCGGCTTCAAGATCGAAGTCATCGAGCGGCCATGACCACGACTCATCGCCTTGCCGAGCCCGTCGATTTCGCGATCGTGGGCTCCGGCGCCGCGGGCGGCGTGCTCGCGCGCGAGCTGTCGCAGGCCGGCTTCTCGGTCGTGGTGTTCGAGCAGGGCCCGCGGCTGACGCTGGCCGACTTCGAGCACGACGAGCTCAAGTACTGGTTCAACGGCGGCGTCATCAACGACGTGGTCAGGAATCCGCAGACGTTTCGCGATGACCGTTCCAAGCGGGGCGAGCGCAACCTGGTCAGACCCACGCTGTACTACGCGCGCACCGTCGGCGGCAGCAGCACGCACTACACCGCGAACTTCTGGCGCTTCCGCGAAGTCGATTTCGACGAGCGTTCGCGTCTCGGGCCGATCGCCGGCACCGGCTTCGCCGACTGGCCGATCAGCTACGCCGAGCTCGAACCGTATTACACGAAGGTCGAGTGGGAAATCGGCGTCAGCGGGCTGGCGGGTGCGAGCCCGTTCGATCCGCCGCGCAGCAAGCCGTATCCGATGCCCCCGTTGCCGGCGAAGTCTTCGGGCGTCCTGCTCGAACGCGGGGCGCGCAAGCTCGGCCTGCACCCGTTTCCGGCGCCGCTTGCGATCAACTCGCAGCACTATCGAGGCCGTCCTGGCTGCGTGCACTGCGGGTTCTGCCACGGCTTCGGCTGCGAAGTAGGCGCGAAGGCCTCGTCGTTGACGACGACGATCCCGGAAGCGGAGGCCACGGGTCGATGCGAGGTGCGCTCCGAGAGCTATGTCGTACAGGTCGTCACCGACAAGCGCGGGCGTGCGACGGGCGTGCGCTACTTCGATCGCGACCAGCGCGAACGAATGCAGAAGGCGAAAGCGGTCATCCTCTCCGCGAATGGTGCCGAGACGCCGCGGCTGTTGCTGATGTCTGCCAACAGCATGTTCCCGCAGGGGCTTGCCAATTCCAGCGGACTGGTCGGCAAATACCTGATGTTCAACTACAACGCGCGCACGCACGCGGTGTTCGAGCACGAGCTCAACGAGTTCAAGAGCGTGCAGTGCTCGAGGGTCGTGCACGACTTCTACGACAGCGATCCGCAGCGCGGCTTCTACGGCGGCGGCGGCATCGACTCGCGCATCGGCCCGCAGCCAACTATCTGGGCGGATCGAATCGGCTACGATGCGGGCGCACTATGGGGCAGCGCCTACAAGGCGCTCCTCGCCGAATTCCCGCGCACGATGCAACTGGCGTCGCACACTACGTCGCTCGCGTTGGAAACGAATAGCGTTGAGCTGGATCCCGAGCTGAAGGACGCGTGGGGCATGCCCGCGATGCGCGTCACGTACAAGGATCATCCGGACGATCTCGCCACCGCGCGCTTCATCCAGGCGCGCGCGGCGGAAATCATGGAGGCGGCCGGCGCGCTCAAGGTGACGAACGCGCCGGTCAAGCCGTCGTCGAGCTCGGTGCACCTGCTGGGCACGTGCCGCATGGGCAACGACCCGGCGACGTCGGTGGTCGACCGCTACCACCGCTCGCACGACATCCCGAACCTGTTCCTCTGCGACGGCAGCAGCCTGGTGACTTCGGGGCGCGGTCAGCCGACGCTGACGATCCAGGCGCTGGCGTTCCGCGCCGCCGAGCACATCGCGAACTTCGCGCGCAGGAACGAGATTTGAGAAAGAGTCTCTCGCCAAGACCGCCAAGATCGCCAAGAAGAGAAGAACAAGAATTTACTCCCGAGAGTCTATCTCCGGTTTAGTGCCGCGCGCGGCTGCCGGAGCGGCGGTTAGCTGCTTTCGAGCGCGTTGCGCCACGCGCTGCTGAGCGCTTGCGCGGCTGCGGCTCTTCCTCGGCCTCGATGCCCATCTGCTCCATCAGCGCGAGCTTGCGGTCCTCGAGCCGGCCGCCGAGCTCCTTCAGGTCGAGATCGGTCTTCCGCAGCTGCGGAAACAGCTCGTTCTCCTCTTCCTTGACGTGGTGCTTGATGTACTCGGCGAGCACCGTGACCGTCGCCTTGAAGTGTTCGTCGTCGCCGGTCATGCCTTCGATCTTGGCGATCAGCTCTTTCGCGGAGCCGTGCTCGACCTCGGCCTCGTTGACCAGGTCCTCGTTCTCTTCCTCACCCTCGAACGCCTCTTTCGCGGCGGGGTAGAGCAGTTCTTCCTCGATCGTCGCGTGCACTGTCAGCAATTGACAGACGCGCTGCGCGATCGCGGACTGCTCTTCTTCGTCCGCCTTTGCGAATTCGTCGAAAAGCGCGGACACCGTGCGGTGATCCTGCTTGAGCAGCGCGATTGCGTCGCGCGGCGAATCGCTGCTGCGTGTCTGAGTCGATCGTGCCATGACGTGCTCCCTGAAATCTGTGATCGAGCGATGCAGGGATGGAATGTGTCGTGGGAGCACTGTGTTCCAAGGCAGTGGCGGAGCCGACGCGAGGCGGGAGATCTCGGGCAGGTCAAGGGGCGAGCGCGCACGGAAATTTCCGCGGCGGACCGCGAAAATTTCCGGCGAACTTGGCGCGGTCGGTGCGCACGGCACTTTGGGCGCAGTCATATTCCACCCTCACTAGCCGTGCGCGACATCGCCCGCGCACAGGCGCTCGCCTATTGACCTGCCCGAGATCTCCCACCTCGCGCCGGCTCGTCACGGTTCGCGGCAAGTTCGAGCGACTCT
>DATEML010000114.1:0-22224 GCA_035275585.1 Steroidobacteraceae bacterium
GCCGGCCGAGCCCGTGATCTCGCCGCCGGCGTACAGGCCGGGAATCGGCTTGTGCTTCTTGTCGAGCACGCGTGCGCGCATGTCGATCGCGACACCGCCCATGTTCTTGTGCGCCATCGGAAAGAATTGCACCGCATAGAACGGCGGCGTCGTGATCGCGACGCGCGGATCTTTGTTCGCTTGCGGATCCCTGGCGTCGCTCTGGCCGAACGATTCGAGCTCGGCATCCTTGCCGGTCGCCACCGCCTCGTTGTACCGCCGCACGGTTGCTTCGAGCGCGGCCGCCGGCAGTTGCGCGAGCGCAGCTAGTTCGGCGAGCGTGCCGGCAGTCTTGGTGAGTACGGGATCTTCGAGCACCTGCGCAGCGAGCTGCGGGCGGTCCGCCCAATCGGCGGCGCCGACGCGGAACGAGCCCTTGGTCTGGGAATCGAAGATCGCCCAGTACGTACTGCCGGGCTGCGCCAGCACCTTGCGATAGACCTCCCGATCGACGCCGCGCGGATCGACGAAGCGCTTGCCCTGCTTGTTCACCCAGATCGAGAGCGCGTTGCCGCCGCCGAGTCCGAGCGTGCCGCTCGGGTCGCGCGGATCGGGAATCGCTGCGTAGCTGTTGTACTGACGATCGATGCGGTAGACGTCGGCACCGGCCTCCTGCGCCATGTCGAGACCGATACCGAGCGAGAATTTGCCGGAGCCGCCCAGCAGCGTCGGCGGCACCGGCACGTCCTTCGGCCAGTGCTCGCGAGATTTCTCGACATTGCGCTGGAAGCCGCCGGTCGCGAGCACGACGGCCGGCGCGCGGATCGCGATTTCCTCGTGCGTGCGCAGGTCCGTGGCCCGCACGCCGGCGACCCGGCCGTTCTCGACGATCAGGTGCTGTGCCTGTGTATTGAAGCGGAACGTGACGTTCGGATAACGCAGCGCTTCGCGAAACAGCGGCCGCACCAGGTTCAGGCCGCGCCGGTGAGTCATGTGAAAACGCGGGATGCTGTTGCCGTGGCTGGCTGCGACGCGGTCGAATGTCACGCCGATGGCGGTCAGGAAATCGTAGAGGTCGGTGCGCGAATGGGCGATGTAGTAGCGCGTCCATTCTTCGTCCGGGTCCTGCGTCCATGCCGACCAGTCGCGATAGGCGAGCTCGGGAGTGTCGTGGAAGCCGAGCGCTTCCTGCAGCGGCGAGCCAATCACCGCGACGCCGCCGGTCTGGATGCCATGACCGCCGAACACCGAGTTCATGTCGAGCACCTGTACGCGCACGCCCCGGCGCGCCAGGTCGATCGTCGCCGACAGACCGGCGAGACTGGCGCCGACCACGACGACCTGCGGCTCGCTCGCCGCCGGCGCGGCAGGGTCCGCCGCGCGCGCCGCAGTCGCAATGAGCACCGCGGCCAGCATGCCGCAGCAGGGGCGCCACACGTTCATGTCCGCTCCGCGAGGATGCGCGTGCTGCGCAAAGTATGCAAACGTTTGCAGCTGCGATTACAGCACTGCGCGCCGCGCGCCGTCAACGCGGCGCTCGCTTGCGGGCGGCGTAGCCTTGGCTGTAAGGTGGCCGCCGCTCGCCCAGGCACTTTTCAGCAATCGATTGCAGGCGGATCAATGCCCTCAGCCGAAGCCCGCAGCACGCCGGCGGTCGCCGCGCCGCGCAAGCCCTTCTACCGCATCCTGTACGTGCAGGTGCTGATCGGCATCGCGCTCGGCGTGCTCATCGGCGAGTTCTGGCCGCACGTCGCGGTCGACATGAAGCCGCTCGGCGACGGCTTCATCAAGCTGATCAAGATGGTGATCTCGCTGATCGTGTTCTGCACGGTCGTGACCGGCATCGCCGGCATGAACGACATGAAGAAGGTCGGGCGCGTCGGCGCCAAGGCGCTCATCTACTTCGAAGTGGTGTCGACGCTGGCGCTGGTGATCGGCCTGGTCGTCGGCAACTGGGTGCGGCCGGGCGACGGCTTCAACGTCGATCCGGCGACGCTCGACAGCGCGGCGGTGATGCAGTACGCACAGCAGGCCAAGGAGCAGAGCATCCAGGAGTTCCTGCTCGACATCATCCCGACCACCGTGACCAGCGCCTTCACCCAGAGCAGCATCCTGCAGGTGATACTGGTCTCGCTCCTGTTCGGCTTCGCGCTGACCGCGCTCGGCGAGCGCGGCAAGCCGATCGGCGACCTGATCGTCTCGCTGAAGCTCGTGGTGTTCCGCATCATCGACGTCGTGCTCAGACTCGCGCCGATCGGTGCTTTCGGCGCGATGGCCTTCACGGTCGGCCGCTACGGCTTCGCCTCGCTCCTGCCGCTGGTGAAGCTGGTGCTGACGTTCTACCTCACCTCGATCGCGTTCATCCTGCTGGTGCTCGGGCCGATCTCGCACTGGGCCGGCTTCAGCGTGCTGAAGTTCCTCAAGTACATCCGCGAGGAAATCCTGATCGTGTTCGGCACGAGCTCTTCCGACAGCGCGTTGCCCTCGCTGATGCAGAAGCTCGAGCGGCTCGGCTGCTCGCGGCCGGTGGTCGGCCTGGTCGTACCGACCGGTTACACCTTCAACACCGACGGTACTGCGATCTACATGTCGATGGCGGCGCTATTCGTCGCGCAGGCGACCAATACGCCGCTGACGCTGACGCAACAGCTGGTGATCCTCGGCGTAGCCATGATCACCTCCAAGGGTGCGAGCGGCGTGAGCGGCGCGTCGTTCATCGCGCTGGTCGCGACGCTCACGGTGATTCCGACGATTCCGGTCGCCGGGATGGCGCTGATCCTCGGCATCGACCGCTTCATGAGCGAAGCGCGCGCACTGACGAACATGATCAGCAACGGCGTCGCCACGGTCGTGATCGCGAAGTGGGAAGGAGAGCTCGACAAGGAGACGCTCGCTGCCGGGCTGGAGCGCGGCCCCGGCCCCTAGGCTCAGCGAGCGGCGCGTGCTATCCGCGCGACGGCTCCCGCCGGTGATGCTTCGTCGCCCGGTTGCTCGCGCGCACCGAGCGCGCGTGTGGAACGACCCACGACGAGGTGTGGCCGCAGACGGATCGTGCGCGGCTGGATCGCCGGATTCGCGATGCGCTCGAGCAGCAGCTCCGCCGATTTGACTCCGAGCTCCCGGTGCGGGATGTGCACGGTCGTGAGCGAAGGCGTGAAGCGGTCGACGAACGGCATGTGATTGAAGCCGGTGACCGACACGTCATGCGGACAGCGCAGGCCGTGCTCTTCGAGCGCATCGAAGCAGCCGAGCGCCAGCAGGTCGTTCGCCGCGACCACCGCGGTGAAGCTCACGCCCTCGGTCTCAATGATCTTCGCCAGCGATTCCTTGCCGGACGGTTCCGAGAACGCCTTGCCGTTCACGATCATCGCGCGATCGATCTCCAGGCCGCGCTCCTTGATCGCCGTTAGAAACGCGCGGTAGCGGACGTAACCGGTGGAAGTGCTCTGCGGGCCGCCGACGAAGGCGATGCGTCGATGGCCGAGCTCGAGCAGGTGCTCGAGCGCAAGGTGAATGCCCAGATCGTCGTCGGTCGCGACTGTCGCGACCGGCGTCTTGTCGGCGCTGCGGTTGACCAGCACCAGCGGGGTACCGTGCTCGACGCAATCCGCGACGACCGGGTCTTCCCGTTGCGCGGTCGCAAGGATCAGGCCGTCCACGTGCCGCGCGCGCAGGTTCGCGACGATTGCCTGCGCCTCGCGCACGTCGTTGTTCGAGTCCGCCAGCACCACGACGTAACCGGCATCGTGCAGCGTCTGCGTGATGCCGCGCACGATCGGCGGGAACACCGGGTTGGTCAGGTCGGGGATCAGCACGCCGATCGTCCGGCTGCGACGCGTGCGCAGCCCGGCGGCCATCGGGTTCGGCAGGTAGCCGAGCTTGCGTGCAACGCCGAGCACACGGTCGGCGACCGGCTTAGACACCATGCTGCGCGTTTCCTCGTTGAGGACACGCGAGACCGTGGACGCGTGTACCCGGGCCTTCGCAGCGACTTCGTTGATGGTCACCCTGGGTTTGCGCATGGCCAATCATAGGGCGCGCGCCGGGCGCGTAACAAGCACGCAGCGCGCCGCGCGTCGCGCACGGGCCGCGGGGATTTGCGTCCGCCTGCCATTTTCGCTAGAGTCGTGTTTGTGCAATCGTTTGCACAGCCGCAAGATCAGGGGAGTGCGCAATCGTGACGGGAACCTCTCAGGGCGCCGGGTTGAGCGCGCACTCCATCGGATGGATCGGGGCCGGGCGCATGGGTTTCGCGATGGTGAAACGCCTGCTGCGGGCCGGCTGCAAGGTCGCGGTCTACAACCGCACGCGCAGCAAGGCCGAGCCTCTGGTGCAGTTCGGTGCGACGCTGGCCGACACTCCGGCGGCGCTCGCCGACCGCGACCTGGTGTTCTGCATGGTTTCCGAGGGCAGCGACCTGCGCGAAGTCGTGCTCGGCACGCAGGGTCTGCTCGCCGGCAAGGGCAAGCCGAAGCTGCTGGTCGACTGCTCGAGCGTCGCCGAGTCGGATTCGCTCGCCGTGCGCGAGGCGACTGCCAAAGTCGGCATCCCGATGCTGGCCGCGCCCGTCAGCGGCAACGCGAAAGTGGTCAAGGCGGGCAAGCTGACCGTCGTCGCTTCCGGTCCGCGCGCCGCCTTTCAGATTGCGGAGCCGTACCTCGCCGCGCTCGGCCAGGGCGTGACGTACGTCGGCGAGGGCGAGCTGTCGCGCATCGTGAAGATCTGCCACAACCTGTATCTGGGCATCGTCACGCAGGCGCTTGCTGAAGTGACAGTGCTCGCGCAGAAGCGCGGCGTCGCGCGCCACGATTTCCTGGAGTTCCTCAATCGCAGCATCATGGGTTCGGCGTTCGCGCGCTACAAGATGCCCGCGTTCGTCAATCTTGAGCTCACCCCGACGTTCACGCCGGAGCTGCTGCGCAAGGATCTCGACCTGGGTCTGAAGGCGGGGCAGGAGCTCGGTGTGCCGCTGCCGCTGACGGCGCTGACCCGCCAATACGTGCAGAAGACGATCGATGCAGGGCACGCAGACCGCGATTTCGCCGTGTTGCTGCTCGAGCAGGCGAAGGCGTCCGGCCTCCAGCTGCAATCAGAGAACGCCGTGGTGAACGACGGCCTTTCCTAGTCGCAAAGATCCGAGGTGTGAGATGCCGAAGAATGACGATGCCGGGGGAAACCCGAATCTGAGCAGGCGCGCGTTGCTGGCTGGCGGCGCGGCGCTGGGCCTGACCGCCGTCGCGGCGCGCGCGCAGGTCACCGGCCTCATGCCGGGCGGTGGCACCGTGCCGTTCCGCCTGCCGCTGGGCGCGCTCGATTACCTGGACCGCAACCAGTACATCCACAACATGGAGCTGCTGGTGCACGTGCCGGACGCGCGCATCTCGGGCGGCGAGCCGCAGATGAACATGTACGTCAAGGGTGAGCGCCGGCTGATCCAGGGCCAGGGCGGCTGGCTCGATGTCACCGACGCCAAGAAGCCGGTGAAGATCGAAACCAAGGAGCGCACGCAGGGCTGCGTCGCCTACAACGAGAAGCTCAAGAAGTGGCTGATGATCGCCTCGGCGGCGCAGCCGCTCAGCTCGGCGAATCCGGAGTATCCGCACGGCCGCTGGCACGACGAGTACCGCAAGAAAATCGAGGCCTACAGCGGCCTGCGCGGCATCCGCGTGCTCGACGTGACCAAGCCCGAGGAGCCGAAGCTTCTGAGCGAGTTCAGCACCGGCAAGACCGGCAGCGGCACGCACATGAATTTCTACGATGGCGGTCGCTACTGCCTCGTCGACGCCGGCTGGAGCAACGAGTTCCGCATGGAGAATGCGCAGCGCCCGAACGGCAACGGCTTCATGCTGCTCGACATGACCGATCCGGCGAACGTCAAGGAGGTGAGCCGCTGGCACGTGCCGGGACAGCTGTACAGCGAAGAGACCGAATACAAGAAGTACTGGTTCGCGGGCGACCGCTCGTCGTGGACCAGCTCGCACGGCGGCATCGTGCCGCAGCGCCTGGAAGAAGGCGGCAAGATCGCCTTCTGCGGCTTCGGTCACTTCGGCATGCTGACGATGGATCTGTCGAATCCCGCGAAGCCGCAGGTGATCAGCCAGTATCGACCGGGGTTCGAGACGATGGGCGGCATTCCGTTCCACACGATCTTCCCGGTGCACCCGGGCAATCCGAAGCTGAAGAATCTGCTGATCTGCTCGCCGGAGACGGTCGAGCCCGATTGTCGCGAGCCGTACAAGCCGGTGCAGGTCGTCGACGTGAGCGATCTGAAGAATCCGCGCATGATCGGCCTGTTCCCGCGCGCCGTGCCGCCGAAGGAAGCGCCGTACACCGATTTCTGTCTGTCGCGCGGCCGCTTCGGCACGCACAACACCGGATCGTGGATCGCCCCGGGCACCGCGAAGCCCGAGATCATCGTGCTCGCCGCCTTCAACGCCGGCGTGCAGGTGTGGGACATCTCCGATCCGACGCAGCCGAAAGAGGTCGCCTACTTCATCCCGCCGCACATCGGCAAGATCGAGGACTACGAGAGCTGGCGGCGCTCGGAATCCGAGACGGCGGTCGTCGAGTGGGATCGCAACATCATCTGGTTGAGCGGCCCGGCGGGCACCTACGGGCTGTCGTGCCCGGCGCTCGGTGCGGCGAAGACCGGGCCGATGAAGGTCGAGAAGTGGACGGTGGCGCACGCCAACCGTGGGTGGAATGCCTGAGCGACTGTCGTGGCGCACCTGGCCTGCCCGGCTGCGGTTGCGCCGCGCGGTCAGGCAATCGTATTCAGGAGTGATCCTGGGGCTTGAGCGTATGACCCCCCTGGGCCCCGGGGTCTTCGGTCACTGCGCACGTTACGTGCGCAGTGACCTTATTTATCACCGTATGCTGCGCCTGGGATCGCGACACGACACGTCGGAGGAATCTCTGCATGGCCATTCAACACAGCCGCGCTGACTCGAGCGCGGCCGCCGCGACCGGCGAGAAGATCGACAGCCAGCTGGCGCTGCGAATCTTCCGGCTGCTCGTGGAGATCCGCGAGGCGGAGCAGCGCGCATTCGATCTGTTTCTGCAGAACCTGGTGAAGGGCACCAGTCACCTCTCGCTCGGCCAGGAGGCAGTTGCCGCCGGCTGCGCGGCAGCGATGCGTCCTGGCGATCTGAGTTTCTGCACCTACCGCGGCCACGCGCACACGCTCGCGCGCGGCGTGCCGGTCGAGAAGGTGCTCGGCGAGTTGATGGGTCGCGACAACGGCTTGATGCGCGGCAAGGGCGGCTCGATGCACCTGACATCCGTCGAGCACGGCGTGATGGGCTCGTATGCAATCATCGGCGCGCACCTGCCGATCGCCTGCGGCGCCGCCTGGCGCGCACAGTACAAAGGCCAGTCGGATATCGCCGTGTGCTTCTTCGGCGACGGCACGACCAACATCGGCGCTTTCCACGAGGCGCTCAACTTCGCCGCGATCTGGAAGCTGCCGGTGGTCTTCGTGTGCGAGAACAATCTGTACATGGAATACACGCCGATCGCGGACATGACTGCCGTGAAGGATCCGGCGGCGGGACGCGCCAGCGCTTACGGCCTCGAGCCGATCATCGTCGACGGGCAGGACGCGGACGCGGTGTATCGCGCCGCGAAGAAGGCATTCGACCGCGCCCGCGCCGGCGGTGGACCGGCGCTGCTCGAGTTCCTGACCTATCGCTACAGCGGTCATTCGCGCGCCGATCCGGCGAAGTATCGTCCGGAGGGTGAGCTGGAGCGCTGGAAGCAGCGCGATCCCATCAAGATCTACCGCGCGCGGCTGCTCGAATCCGGCGTCGCCGAGAGCGTGCTGGCGCAGATCGAGGCGGACGTGAAGCAGAAGCTCGACAAGGCGACCGAGGTCTGCAAGGCCGCGCCGCTGCCGTCGGAAGATCTGATCTGGACGGACGTGTACGCGGACGGAGGCTGGGCATGGCGGAACTGACTTATCGTGACGCGGTCGCGCGTGGCATCGCGCAGGAGATGCGCCGCGATCCCGACGTGGTGTTCCTCGGCGAAGACATCGCCAAACCCGGCGGCGCGTTCAAGGCTTCGGTCGGCTTGCTCGAACAGTTCGGTCCGCTGCGCGTGCGCGACACGCCGATTTCCGAGCAGGCGATTCTCGGCGCGGCCATGGGCGCGGCGATGACCGGCCTGAAGCCGATCGCCGAGATCATGTTTTCGGACTTCCTCGCCGTGTGCTTCGACTACTTCGCGAACGAGTTCTCGAAGAGCCGCTACATGACCAATGGCCAGGTGAAGTGCCCGCTCGTCGTGCGCACCGGCAACGGCGCCGGCTCGCGCTTCGGCGCGCAGCACAGCCAGAGCGTCGAGAACTGGGTGATGATGATACCGGGCCTGAAAGTCGTCGCGCCGTCTTCGCCGGCCGACGTCGTCGGCCTGTTGGCGGCTGCGGTGCGCGATCCGGACCCGGTGGTGTTCTTCGAGCACAAGTCGCTGTATCCGACGAAAGGCGAAGTGCCCGACGGCGAGCTGGTCGACAAGCTCGGCACTGCGAAGGTGCTGCGGGCGGGCAAGGACGCGACGATCCTCGCGCTCGCGCTGATGGTGCCGCGCGCGCTTGCCGCTGCCGACAAGCTCAAGCAGGAGCATGGTATCGATTGCGAGGTGGTCGACGTGCGCTCGCTGGTGCCGCTCGACACGCAGACGATCCTCGGCTCGGTCTCGCGCACGCATCGCATGTTCACCGTCGAGGAGAATCCGCGGCTGTGCGGCTGGGGTGCCGAGCTGGTCTCGATCGCAGCCGAGGAGCTGTTCTACGATCTCGACGGCCCGCCCATCCGCATCACCACGCCGCACATTCCGCTGCCGTCGGCCGCCAATCTCGAAGACCAGGTGCTGCCGACCGTCGAGCGCATCGTCGCGACCGTGCATCGCTCGCTGAATTCGTGAGGAGCGCGCGATGGACGTGTTGATGCCGCAGCTCGGCGAGACGGTCGACGAAGGCAAGGTCCTGGTCTGGTACAAGAAGGTCGGCGACAAGGTCGAGCCGGGCGAGAACCTGTTCGAGATCGAGACCGAGAAAGTCTCGATGGAAGTTCCTTCGACCGTAGCGGGCACGTTGCGGGAGATCCGCGTCCAGGTCGACGAGACCGCACCGGTCGGCGCAGTCGTCGCCGTGATCGCTGAAGAGGGCGCGCAGCCTGCGAGTGCGTCGCAGCCTTCGGCCGATAAGGCTTTGCCGTCGCAACCCGCTCCGCGGCGCGCTACGACGCAAGCTGTATCTAGTGCGACGGCGCCTGCAGCGCCGACGTACGTTGCGCGCAAGCTGGAACCCTTCAAGGAAGTCTTCACGCCGGAGCGCAACTACGGTCCGGCTCGAGTCGGCGGCGTCGAGACCACGCCGTACGCACGGCGTCTTGCCGGCGAGGCTGGCATCAGCCTGTCGTCGCTGCGCGGCTCGGGACCGAATGGACGCATCGTTGCGAAAGACATCGAAGCGCAGCGTGGCAAAGGGGCGCAGTCACAGATCAAGTCGCTGTACGAGGCCGGCACCTACACCGAACAGCCGGTCGATGCGATGCGGCGCGCGATTGCGCGGCGCCTCACCGAATCCAAGCAGACGATCCCGCACTTCTACCTGACGATCGACCTCGAAGTCGACACGCTCATGTCGCTGCGCGAGCAGCGCAATGCCGCTCTGCCGTCGCAGGCGGCCGCGAAGCTGTCGGTGAACGACCTGATCATCAAGGCTTGGGCAGTGGCGTTGCGCGCAGTGCCGCGCGCGAACGCCGTATGGGCGGAAGACAGCATCCTGCAATTCAACCGCTCGGATATCGGCGTCGCGATCGCAGTCGACGGCGGGCTGGTTACACCTGTGGTGCGCGCCGCCGACGCGAAATCGGCCTGGGACATCTCGGCCGACGTGAAGGACTTCGCCGCAAGGGCGCGCGCCAAGAAACTCAAGGCAGCCGACCTGCAGGGCGGGGCGAGCGCGATCTCGAATCTCGGCATGTACGGCGTACGCGAGTTCTCCGCGATCATCAATCCGCCGCAATCGACGGTGCTTGCCGTCGGCGCCGTGCAGCGCCGTCCGACGGAAACAGCCGAGGGTGGCGTGCGGTTCGCGACGCTCATGACGGTGACGCTCTCGTGCGATCACCGCGTCGTCGACGGCGCGCTCGGTGCCGAGTTGCTGGCAGCGCTGCGCGACATCGTGCAGCAGCGCGCCGCAACGCTCGCCTAGCGAAGCGATCTGAATGCCGCGCGCAGTTCCTCCGTGAAGAGCTTCGGCTGCTCCCAGGCCGCAAAGTGGCCGCCCTTCGCGACCTCGTTGAAGTGGATGAGGTTGCTGTACGCGCGCTCGGTCCAACTCCGCGGAGCCTGATAGACCTCTTCAGGGAAGACGCTCACCGCAGTCGGAACCGAGATCTTGTAGTCGTTGAAGAAGGCGCCCTTGTATTCCTGATAGAGCCGGGCACAGGACACGCCCGTGTTCGTCAGCCACGACAAGGTGATGTTGTCGAGGATGTCGTCCCGTGTGAGATCGCCGTACGGCTCGCCATCGATAAAGAGTTTCACGATGTGCGCGTAGCTGGTGACATCGTGGTCGATCATCCACGCCGCAAGGGCGATCGGTGAGTCCGCCAACCCGTACAGAGTTTGCGGGTGTGCGGCCATCATGATCTGCGTAGGCACGTGCTGATAAAGGAACGCCATCTGCTCGTAGGCCCGCTTCTCCTCAGCCGAGAGACTTGCCGGCGCGGGCTGCCCGGACTGCAGCGCCTTGGAAACTTCAGGGGGCGCGGCACCGGAGAAGTTCACATGGATGCCGATCAACTCCGGCGGTGCATCTTGAGCCATCAAGTTCGTAACGAACCCACCCCAATCGCCGCCTTGCGCCGCGAAGCGGCTGTACCCGAGGCGCTTCATCAGCTCCACCCACGCCTGCGCCATGCGAGCGGGATCCCAGCCGGGCGCCGTGGGCTTGCCTGAAAACCCGTAGCCGGCCATCGACGGGATCACCACGTGGAAGGCGTCCGATGCGCTGCCGCCGTGAGCCGTGGGGTTGGTCAACGGATCGATGATCTTCAGCTGCTCGATCGGCGAGCCGGGCCAGCCGTGCGTGACGATGAGCGGCATCGCATCTTCATGTGTCGAGCGGACGTGAATGAAGTGAATGTCCAGTCCATCGATTTCGGTGATGAACTGCGGATAGGAGTTCAACTTGACCTCGACCTTGCGCCAGTCGTACTCGGTCGCCCAATACCGCGCGAGCGCTTGAATGAAGCCGAGTTGCACGCCTTGCGAAAAATCGGCGACGGTTTCCTTTTCCGGAAACCGCGTGGCCTTGATGCGCTGACGCAGGTCGGCCAGTTCCGCTTCCGCAACTTCCACTCGAAATGGCCGAATAGCCGCCTTCTCGAGCGGTTTCACATCGGCGGTCGCCTTGAACGCGGTGATTTCGGCTTCGGTGGCACTCAGGCCCGCGATCGCGGGCGGGACGACACTCCCAGTCGCAGTCGGTTCAAGCATGTCGATTCTCCAGTGATGAGGCAGCGGAACGCTGGCCAAAAACGCGTTCTATACGACGCCCATTCCTCTTTTGATTGGATGAATGACTCCAACTATCACGTTTGTGTCGTTGTATTTCGGCCAGGCAGCGAGCATCCTCGCCCACATCCGGGGGATTGGACATGACTGGCAGCGCAGCGGTGTCGAAGACCACCCAGCAAAGTGGCTTGGCGCGTTGGCAAGTCGAATTGGCCTTGCGCCTGCTCTTGAACGACTCCGGTTCAGGTCATTCCCTCAAGCAGATCGCCGCGCATTGCGGTCTGTCACGCAGCTATTTCGAAAAAGCTTTCAAGGTCAGTCTGGGAGCGCCACCGCACCGATGGCTCGTGCGGCAGCGCATTCGGCGGGCAGGTGAAAAGCTGGAGCAGACGAACGACAGCGTCAGCTCGATCGCGTTGAGCTGCGGCTTTACCGATCAGAGCCACCTTACTCGGGTGTTCGGTGCGATCGTGGGTTCCAGTCCGGCTGCCTGGCGACGCCAGCGCAAGGCCAGCCTCACACCCCTCTGACCAGGCGGCAACCCCGGCTCACAGTTCGAGCGTTCCCTGCGCAGGTTTTGCCGGCTCGACGGGCCGGCCTTCCATTTCGAGCATGCGTTGTTTCGTCGTCGAGCCGCCCGGCGCCGAGAAACCGCCGAGCTTGCCGCCCGCGGCGAGCACGCGATGGCACGGAATGATCAGCGGCACCGGATTGCGCGCCATCGCCTGGCCCACGTCGCGCGCAGCTTCCGGTCCAGCGCCGACCTGTTGCGCGAGTGAGCCGTATGTCGTGGTCTGGCCCCAGCCGAGACGGCGTGCAGCTGCGTAAATCTTCCTGAAGAACTCATCCTGACCGTCGAGGTCGAGCGACACGTTCGAGAAGTCCACCTTCTCGCCCGCGAAGTAGCGCTTCGCAGCTTCGACCACTGCGATCACGTCGGCGGGCGGAGTACCGGGTTCTGCGTCGATCAGACGCCGTAGCAAGCTGCGCTCGGTGGCTGCGGCAGTGCTCGTCGGCAGATGGAATCGCGTGATACCACGCTCACCCCACGCGATCGCGCAGAAGCCGGCGGCGGTTTCGAACACGTAGTAACAGTGCGCAGCGCGATTCACGGATCTTCCCTCTGCCCGCACTGTAGGCGGGCAGGGGGTCGATGACAATCCGATAGTTGCGATGCCTCAGCTCTCGTCGCCGTCGTCGTCGGCTTGCCCGCGGCCGCGGACCTCGACCACCGCGTACATGCCATCGTTGAAGTGCTCCAGCACCTGGCAGATAACGAGGTAGCGTCCGGGCTTCAGGAACGAAACTGCCTCGACGCGGTTCTGCGCGAGCGACAGCGGCGCGAACGGCGGCACCTGCGGCGGCGGGCCGATCGAGTTGAGACCCTCGTAGTAGACCTTGAGACCGAGCGGCGGGATCACCGGGACGGGGCCGGCGTTCGTGAAGCAGTTCGCCGGGAATTCGGCCGGCGGCGTGGGATTCACCTCGCACTCATCGGGGATCTGCGCCTTCACGTCATTCAGCCTGACGCCATTGTCGTACACGCGAATCACGTGCAGGCCCGAGACGACGAAGTTCACCACGTCGCCCGCGTTGACGAGGATCACGCCCGGTACCACGTGATGATTCTGCTCGTTGCCGGGTTGTGCGGTGTTCATGCCGGCGCCGAACGCGACCGTCACGATCTTGCGATCGCGTTGCTCATCCCGCCCGTGTCGATCGTCCGGCTGATTGGTTTGAGCGCTCGCGAGCGAGCAGGCGAACAGGGCTGCGGCGGTTGCCAAGCGTTGGAAAGTCATCAGCAGGCTCCTGCGAAGACCAGCGGGAATCGAAAGCGCCGCAGCCTGCTCCTGCCGCGTCGTTCCCGCAATCGGCAACTCGTCGACCCGCAGTCCGTGCTGCGCCGATGCGTGGTTGCAGATTCAGCCCACGTCGCCAGATGGCATCGGTCGGGTCAGGAGCCGGAATGCTTCCTCAGGAACGCCAGCGTCGTCTCATTGAACGCCGGCACGTTCTCGTACAGCGGCGCGTGCGAGCAGTCCTCGAAGACGTGCAGCTCGGCGCCGCGGATTCCTCGCTGCAGCGGCTCGGCGAATCGCGTCGAGGTGATCGCGTCGTGGCGTCCGAAAGTGATCTGTGTCGGCGCGCGGATCGCGCCCAATTGAGACTCGACGTCGTGAGTCAGCACCGCATCAGCCTGTTGAATAAATGCGTCGACGGGCTGCGGCGGCCGGCTGCGCACGAAGTCGCACAACGTCTGAACAAAGTCCGGCTTCCGCGCGTAGAGCTCGGCGGTGAAGCACCAGGGAAAGATTCCCTGGATCACCATATCGGGCATGCTGTTCATCGCTCGGGCAAGCGTCTGCCAGCTCTGCACGACCGTCTTGAGATAGGCATCGCTCTTGTGCCAGCCGCTGTGCAGTGACAACGACTTGACGCGCTGCGGATACTTGGCCGCCAGCCACATTGCTGTTGCAGCACCCAGTGAGAGTCCGTAGATGTGCGCCGACTCAACGCCGACGGCTTGCATGAGCGCAGCCACATCGTCGGCGAACATCTCGGTGCCGTAGGCTCCGGCGGGCTTGTCAGACTCGCCCGTTCCCCGCAGGTCGATCGAGATGCACGTGAAATGTTGCGCGTAGGCGGCCACCTGAAATGCGTAGCACGCATGATCGGCCGCGAGGTACGGAATGAGGACCAGCGGCGGTCCGCTGCCCTGCCGCTCGTAGTTGAGAGTGACCTTGCCGGCTGTGACTCTGGGCATGGCGCGCGCCCTCTCTCATGAGGTGCGCGCGACTATAGCGAATGCAGCGGCGACGCGTGATATGTCGAAAGTCCAGTGCTCCCCGACTCACGCGGCGCTAGCGACTGGCTCCGTGCCACCCTCGCCGACCTGCGCGCTCTCGCGAACGCGGTGATCGGCAGCGATCAACTGGTAGAACACCGGCACGACGAACAGCGTGAACAGCGTGCCGACGATCATGCCCGTGACGAGCACGATGCCGATGCTGTTGCGCGCTTCGGCGCCCGGGCCGGAGACCAGCACCAGCGGGAAGTGACCGAACACCGTTGCTGCCGACGTCATCAACACCGGTCGCAGCCGCGTCAGTGTCGCCTGACGGATCGCATCGAGCTTCGCGAGCCCGCGCTCCTGTAGTGTGTTCGCGAATTCAACGATCAGGATGCCGTTCTTCGCTATCAGGCCCACCAGCGTGATGAGTCCGACCTGCGAGTAGATGTTGATCGTCGTCAGCTCCATGAACGTGAACACCAGCGCGCCGGAGATCGCGAGCGGCACCGAGCCGAGCAGCACGATCAGCGGATCGCGGAAACTGTGGAACTGCGCCGCCAGCACCAGATAGATGAGGATTACCGCGAAGCCTAGCGTGGTCGTGAGCGCCTTGCCTTCCTGGCGGATCTGGCGCGACTCGCCCGCGTAATCGAGCGTCATTCCCGTGCCGCCCGCCTGGGTCGCCGCCTCTTCCAGCACTCGCAAGCCCTGATCTTTGGTCACGCCGGGCACGACGCCGCCGTAGATGCGTGCCGAGTTGCGCTGCTGGAAGCGATTGAGCGTGCGCGGGCCGGTGACGGTCTCGATGCGCGTGAACGTCGAGACCGGCACGAGCCGTCCGTCCGGTGTCTTGATCTTCAGGTCGAGCAGCGGATCGAGCGTCGCGCGGTCCTCGTCGCTCAGCTGCGGGATCACTTTGTAGCTGCGATCGAAGTAGTTGAAGCGGTTGACGTACGCGCCGCCGAGCATCGTGCCGAGCTCGCGCCCGACGGTCGCCAGGTCGAGACCGAGATCCGCGAGCCGCTCGCGATCCAGCACGACGCGCGCCTCCGGCAGATCGATCTTCAGGTCGGTATCGACGTACAGGAACTTGCCGCTTTGCCAGCCGGCGTTCAGCACCGACTGCGTCGTTTCGAGCAACTGCTCCAGCCCGCCTTCACTCTGGACGATCAACTCGACGTCGAATTGCCCCGGCGTCGGCAGCGGCGGGTCGAGGCGCGGAAACACGCGCAGTCCCGGGATCTTCGACACGGCGCCGTACACCTCGCCGTACATCTGCGAGGTCGAGCGGCCGCGCTCGTGCCAGTCCTTCGCGACCAGTCCGCCGAACCCGCCCCACGGCGCGGTCAGCGACCACATGAAGCGCGTCTCCGGAAAGCCGGTGATGCTCTTCACGACTTGGAGCGAGTTGTCGTTCGACGCCTGCAGCGTCGAGTCCGGCGAGCCCTCGAAGAACAGGCTGATGTGGCTCTGATCCTCGACCGGGGCCAGCTCCTGGTGCGAGTACTGGTACAGCGGCCACGCAGCAATCGTGACGATCGCGGCCACCGCCACGATGCCCCAGCGCATATCGAGCGCGCCGTCGAGCAGTCGTGCGTAGGCGCGGCTCACGGCGGCGAAGCCGCGGTTCACGAGCTGCGTCAGCCGCGTCTCCTCGCCGTGCTCATGGACGAACTTCGAGCTCATGACCGGCGACAGCGTCAGTGCGACCAGCCCGGACACGACGACTGCCGCAGCGAGCGTGATGGCGAACTCGAGAAACAGCGAGCCCGTCAAGCCGCCCTGGAACGCGATCGGCGTGTAGACCGTCGCGAGCGTGATCGTCATCGCGATGATCGGGCCCTTCAGCTCGCGCGCGCCGATGAGGGCGGCTTCGAGCCGCGACTTGCCTTCGCGCACGTGCCGCTCGATGTTCTCGACGACGACGATTGCGTCGTCGACGACCAGGCCGACCGACAGCACGATCGCGAGGATCGTCAGCAGATTGAGGCTGAACCCGGATGCGAGCATGACGACCGCGGCGCCGAACAGCGAAACCGGCATCGCGACGAGCGGCACGAGTGCCGTGCGCACCGAGCCCATGAACAGGAACACTACGATCGCGACGATCAGCACAGTCTCGCCGAGCGTCTTGGTGATTTCCTTGAGGGCGTCACGCATGAACATCGTGCCGTCCCACACCAGCTTCATATCGACGTCGCTCGGCAGCGTCGGACGGATGCGCTCCATCTCGTTGCGCAGCGCCGCGGCGACATCGATCTCGTTCGAGCCGGGCAGGGGCCAGATGCCGAGGTACACGCCCTGCTGGCCGTTGTACTTCGCGACCATCGCGGCTTCTTCGGCGCCGAGCTCGACGCGCGCCACGTCGCTGAGGCGCACGATGCCGCCGTTGCGCTCGGCGACGATCAGGTTCTCGAATTCATCGACGGCGCGCAAATCCGTGTTCGCGAGCAGGTTGACCTGCACCAGGTTGCTCTTGGTCTGGCCGACCGCGGCGAGGTAGTTGTTGCGCTGGAGCGCGGCGTGCACGTCGCCTGGCGACAAGCCACGCGCTGCGAGGCGATCAGGATCGATCCAGACGCGCATCGCAAGCGGCCGACCGCCTTCGATGGTGACGCGTTGCACGCCCTGCAGCGTCGACAACTGCGGCTGCAGTGTTCGCGACAGCCAGTCCGTGAGCGCAGGCACGTCGCGTTGCGTCGACGTGAAGCTCAGATAGAACGTGCCGTATGGACGATCCGCGCGCTGGACTTCGACAGCGGGCGGCTCGGCTTCGCTCGGCAGCTCCGACCGGACTTGCTGCAAGCGGGCCGTCACTTCGGCGAGCGCTGCCGTGCTGCTGTGATTCAGCTTGAGGCGCACGGTCACGGTGCTGACGCCGGCGCGACTGGTGGACTCGACGTAGTCGACGCCGCCGATCGACGACACGGCGCGCTCGATCGGCGTCGTGAGGAAGCCGCGCACGGTGTCGACGCTTGCACCCGTGTAGACCGTCGTGATGATGACCGACGAGCTCTCGATGCTCGGGAACTGCTGGACCGGCAACGTCGTCAGCGCGCGGATGCCGACCAGCACGATCACGAGATTCACCACGGCCGCGAGCACCGGGTGCTTGATGAAGATATCGGTAAACGCTCGCATGAGCCTTCCTGATCAGAGCTGGACGTGCGGGCCCGCGCCGCCGTTGTTGGCGGCGACGGACTCGGGCTTCGGAATGACGGACACCAGCACGGCGTCGCGCAGCTTGAACGAGCCGGACGTCGCGACCTGTTCGCCCGCGACGAGGCCGTCGCGAATCACGACTTCATCGCCCGCCAGTGCCTCGACCTGGACGATGCGCTGTTGCGCTCGCGGCTTGCTGTCCTTGTCCTGTGCGACGACGAACACGAAATCGCCACCCGGACCTTTACGCAGCGCGCTGGCGGGAATCGCTACGGTGAGCCGGCTCACTCCGGCCGGCACTTGAACGCGGACCGATGCACCCGGTGGCGGCGCAAGGTTCGCGTCTGCAATCGTCGCCCGCACGGAAGCGTTACGCGTCGCCGGATCGACTCGCGCATCCGTTGCCATGATCGTTGCGACGACAGGCTCGGTGCGGGTGGTCAGCACTTGCACCTTGTCGCCGGCGCGCAGGCCGGCGGCAATCTGCTGGGCCACGGCGAAGTCGACATACGTCGACGCGTCGACGCCTTGCAGGCTCGTGAGATACGTGCCTTCGCTCAGATACTGACCGGGATGCACGTCCGAGATGCCGACCCGCGCGCGGAACGGCGCACGAATGGTCTTGCGATCGATGGTCGCCTTGATGCGGGCAATCTGCGCGAGCGCCACGTCGCGCGTAGCGCGGGTGCTGTCGACTTCTTCCGCGGAGACGGCGCGCTGCTCGCTGAGCTTCAGCACGCGCGCGAACTGCGTCTGCGCGAGCTCCGCCTGAGCTTCGAGCGCTTTCAGCTCGGCCTGCTCGACGGCGACATCCAGCGCGACGAGAACGGTACCTTCCTCGACGATCTGCCCGGGCTCGAGCGTGACACGGCGCACCGTACCCGGCAGCTCATTGCGGACGCTGATCGAACGCGTCGCTACCACAGTGCCGATCGCAGTGGTCACAGGTCTGTATTCGCGTTGCCTGGCGACGGCCGCTTGCACGGCTTCCACAGGCTCGGGCTGATGGGCTGCGGCAGCATTCGCATTCTCGAGCGCGGAATGTTTCCACGCCGCCAGCGCGCTGCCGGTAGCAATCACTGCGACCACGAGAACGATCGACGCAATCTTACGATTCAACATGGAAACTCAACTCCCCGGCGGAGGTCGGAACGAAGCGAATGGGGCGTACCTTATTCACGGCGCGGCGATCGAGAAACCGGGCGCGGCGAAACTCACTCGTTCTTCCGAGGCAGCAATGCGCTGTCCAATCGTCGGCGTGTCGCGCGTCAGAGACGGAACGTAACAGAGCCATAACAATTTACTGACCGGTTGCCAATGCATCGGACATGTTGATATGCCAATTTGTTGTCGGCAGCGCCGCCGCCCATCCGTCCTTGGGACAGTTCGAACAACTCTTCAGGAGAGAAGCCCATGAGAAAGGTCCTTGCTACGGCATTCGTGAGTCTCGACGGCGTGATGCAGGCGCCGGGCGGCCCCGAGGAAGATCCGACCGGTGGTTTCCAGTTCGGCGGCTGGACGGCGAACTACTGGGACGACGCTATCGCGCAGGTCATGGGCGGCATCTTCAGCGTGCCGTACGAGCTGCTGCTCGGGCGCAAGACGTACGAGATCTTCGCTGCGCACTGGCCGTACGCGAAGGACGATCCGTTCGCGGAGGCGCTGAGCAACGTGCGCAAGTACGTTGCCACGTCGTCGAAGGCGCCGCTGACCTGGAAGAACTCGATCGCTATTCACGACGTGCCGAAGGACATCGCACGGCTGAAGCGCGAGGACGGTCCGACGCTGATGACCCAGGGCAGCAGCCAGCTGCTGCAGACATTGCTGAAGCACGACCTGGTCGATCGCTTCACGCTGCTCGTCTACCCGGTCGTGCTCGGCAAGGGCAAGCGGCTGTTCGGCGCCGGTGCAATCCCGGCGGCGCTCAAGCTGGTCGACTCGAAGGCGTCGGCGTCGGGGGTCACGATCAACTCGTACGAGCGGGCGGGCGATGTCAAGGTCGGCTCGTTCGCGCTCGATCAGCCGTCGGCCGACGAGCTCGCGCGGCGCGAGCGGATGAAGCGGGAGGGCTAGCTGCTATTCTTCGTGCATGCCGCAACGTGTAAAGCCGATCGCGGTCGCGGCACTGGCGATCGGCGCTCTGCTCTTCATGATGGGCCTGTACGGACTGCTCGGTGCGAGATCCGGGTTGCTCTCCCTGGTCGGCCTGGTCCTCGTGCTCGCGGGAGCGGGCACGCTCGTAGTCGCCCAGAGGCCGCTTGTGTTCAAGCGGCCGCATGGGGGTGTTGGTGCAGTCGCTGCGGTCGCCGCACTGCTGCACGCGTTTGAGTGCTTCGCCGAGGGTCTGTCCGATGCTGCCGTGATTTTCTTCGCCTGGGGAATGACTCCCTACTGCTTGTGTCTGCTCATCTCGTCCCTGGGCAGGTCGCGCGCCGCGCCGATTGTCGGCGGCGCGCTGGCGTTGGCAGTGGACACGCTCGTCCACTTCGAAGTATTCATCGCCCCGCAGGGGTCGACCTCAGGGCTGCTGCTGATCTTCGTGCCTTTCTGGAACAACCTCGTGATCGTGCCGGCGGGCACGGTCGCCGCGTGGCTCCTCGTCCGCCGACGGCTTCAGCCGTAGGTCGGCTTCTGCGGCCAGCCCGGCGGCGAGTCCTCGAAATCTTCCTGGCGTCCGTACGGCGTGCGGTCGAGCAGCGCGTAGGAGTCGGTCAGCGATTCGGTGCCGCGCCGATACGCCGAATACGTGTGGAAGATGTCGTTGTCGACGCGGAAGAACACGCTCAGGCCGTGCGCCTCGCCTTTGTCGGTGGTCGCGCCGAAGTCGCGGTTGAAGTCGTTGCCGAACGACGAGTACCACGGCCACTTCCAGCCCTTGAGCTGCTTGTAGCCTTCGAGTTTCGCGAGCGGCGCGCGCGAGATGAGCGCGAAGCTGGTATTGCGCTGGCCGAGCATCGACAGGTCGCCGAGCGCCTGGACGTAGCCGGTGCAGCCGGGGCAGCCCTTCTCCCACGCCGGGTCGAACATGAAGTGATAGATGACCAGTTGCCGGCGACCCTCGAACAGGTCCAGCAGTGTCGCCTTGCCGTTCGACCCTTCGAACGTATACGTCTTGTCGAGCTTGACCATCGGCAGGCGGCGGCGCGCGGCGTTCACGCGATCCATCTGGCGGGTCAGCTCCTTTTCCTGCGCGAGCAGGCTGTCACGCTGGCTCTGCCATTCGCCTGCCGACACGACCCTGGGGCTCGGGACGCTGCCTCGTTCGCTCATGGGATGACCTCCGCTTTCGTGGACCACATCCCAATGACGAACCAGCGGGCCGCGTTCCTACATCGTCAGGCGGAAACTTTCCAATAGACGGCGTAGCGCTCGTCATAGAGGCTGTTGAGCGGAACGAGCGTCAACTCGTTCGGCTGTCCCACGGTCCGGAACGCGAGCCCGCGGCCGTCGACGCGTTCGAGCCAGGTGGCGGGGTCGGCGGAAGACGCACGAATCGTCGGAGCCGCGATCGGCTCCAGCTTGTATTCGGGGACGGTGCGCGGCTTGGTCGGCTCGGCACGCAGAGTTCCGGCGGTAAGGCCCACGGTGCCGAGCTTGCCGGCGAGCACGATCGGGCCGTACATCACGGCCTGCAGGGTCGGGTCGTCGGGCATCGGCTCGGAGTGCAGCCGCATCGGCAAGATCAGGTCCACGCGATCGTTGTCACGCCACGTACGGTCGAGCACGAAGTAGCTGCTCGGTGTCGCGAAGCTTTCGAGCCTGGCGCCGTTCAAGGAAGCGGAGCCGCCGGTGGCCCAGTACGGCACGCGGATGCGCAGTTGTGCGCGACGAGGTGCGCTCGCGCGGATCGTGAGCGTTACGCGATCGCTCGCGGGCAGCGTCGACTCCTGCACGATGCGCAGACCCTTCTCCCGCCATGTGACTTCGGACGGCACGAACAGGTTGACGTAGAGACCGTCGTCGTCCTTGAAGTAGATGCTGTCGCCGAGCTTCGAGAACGCTTCCGCCATGCTGCCGGTGCAGCACCAGAAATCGTGCATCGGCGTGCCGAACAGTTTCCAGAAGCCGCTTTGCAGGGGAACGTAGTAGAGCTTGCTGCCGTCGTTCGGGTGTTGCACGCCGAGGATGCCGTTGTAGTACGCGCGCTCGTAGTAGTCCGCCGCGCGCGGATCGGCGGTCCAGCTGAAGATGTGGCGCGTCAGCTTCTGCATGTTGTAAGTGACGCAGCACTCTTGCGTGTAGCCCGAGAGCTCGCCCGCAAGTTTCCCCGGCGGCGCATTCCACGATTCGCCGTTGCTCGTGCCGCCCGTGCAGTACGAGCGACGCTCAGTCACCGTGTGCCAGAAGTAGTCGGCGCTGTCGCGCAGATTTCTGTCGCCGGTCAGCTCGTAGCCGCGAGCGGCGCCGATGATCTGCGGGATGGTGGTGTTGACGTGCAGGCCTTGCAGCTCGTCGCGACCCGCAGCGAGCGGCTCGACGATCCGCCGGCGATTGAAGCGATCCGCCAGCTCGCGCCAGCGATCCTGACCCGTGAGCGCGGCGAAGTTGTACAGCACTTCGTTCATCCCGCCGTATTCGCGTTCGAGGATGCGATCCATCAGCGCATTGTCGACCGGCCGCACCCATTGCGCGGTCCACGTCGCCAGTCCTTCGAGCACCTCGCGTGCCTGCGCGTTGCCGGTGAGTACGTGCATGTCGAGCATACCGGCCATGATCTTGTGCAACGTGTAGAACGGCGCCCATGCCGGCTGGCTCGCGCGCAGTCGATC
>DATEML010000115.1:0-13349 GCA_035275585.1 Steroidobacteraceae bacterium
TTGCCGGTCGCGTCGGTGACCGACTGGACGACCTGGCTGAATTCGATCTGCAGCCGCCGCGGCATCGTCAGGCCGTAGTCGCGTTCCAGCAGATAGGCGATGCCGCCCTTGCCGGACTGGCTGTTGACGCGGATCACGGACTCATACGTGCGGCCGAGGTCGCGCGGATCGATCGGCAGATAGGGCACTTCCCAGATGTCGCCCTCGCGCCGGGCCGCGAAGCCCTTCTTGATCGCGTCCTGGTGCGAGCCGGAGAACGCCGTGAACACCAGGTCGCCGACATATGGATGACGCGGGTGAATCGGCAGCTGGTTGCAGTACTCCGCGCAGCGCGCGGCTTCGTTGATGTTGGAAAAATCGAGGCCCGGGTGCACGCCCTGGCTGAACAGGTTGAGCGCGAGCGTCACGATATCGACGTTGCCGGTGCGCTCGCCGTTGCCGAACAGCGTGCCTTCCACGCGCTCGGCGCCAGCCATCACCGCGAGCTCGGCCGCGGCGACCGCCGTGCCGCGATCGTTGTGAGGATGGACCGACAGGACGATCGAATCGCGCTTCGCGATGTGGCGGCCGAACCATTCGATCTGGTCGGCGTAGATGTTCGGCGTCGCCATCTCGACGGTCGCCGGCAGATTGAGGATCGCCTTGCGCTCCGGCGTCGGCTGCCAGACCTCCGTCACGGCGTCGCAGATCTCGACCGCGAAGTCGAGCTCCGTGCCGGTGAAGCTCTCCGGGCTGTACTCGAAGCGCCAGTCGGTGCCGGGCCGCGCGGCTGCAAGATCGCGCACGCAGCGCGCGGCCTGCACGGCAATGTTGACGATGCCGGGCCGGTCCAGGCCGAACACGACGCGCCGTTGCACTGTCGACGTCGAGTTGTACAAGTGCACGATCGCGCGCTTGGCGCCGCGCAGCGACTCGAACGTGCGCTCGATCAGCTCCGGGCGGGCCTGTGTCAGCACCTGCACGATCACGTCGTCCGGAATGAGGTTGCGCTCGATCAGCTCGCGCACGAAGTCGAAGTCCGTCTGCGACGCGGCCGGGAATCCGACTTCGATTTCCTTGAAGCCGGTGCGCACCAGCAGGTCGAACATGCGCCGCTTGCGGGCCGCGTCCATCGGCTCGATCAGCGCCTGGTTGCCGTCGCGCAGGTCGACGCTGCACCACAGCGGCGGTGCGGCGATCGTGGTGTCGGGCCAGGTCCGCGCGGCCAGGTCGATCGGCGCGAACGGGCGGTATTTCTTCGTTGGATCCTGCAACATCGTAGGCATTCCTATGCTGGGTACCCCGGTGACGGGGGCAAGACGGAGTCGAGCGAATTGTTGGCGCCAGTCCCTGGCGATGCTTGGAAGGTTGCGTCTTAGCGACGCAGGTGCAGGCGCGCACGCAGCAGCTCACTGCCTCGACGGGGCAGAGCGGACTGTTGCTGTTTCGTGCGCATGGCCGGAATCTAGCAGCAGGCCGCTGCGCAAGGCAAGGTGCCCGAATGGAACAGACCCTCCGCAATGCTGTGATCGCCCTGCTGGCTGCGGGGCTGATCTGCCCGGTCCCTGGGCTGGCCCAGCGCGCCGAGTTCAAGATTGCGTGGGTCACCATCGGGCAGGTGATCTCGTCGGCTGGGAGCGAGGCCGCGACGATCCAGCCGGGTACGAAGGTCAAGCGCGTCGACGTGCAGCCGACGATCGTCGAAGTCGCGGTCGGCAAGGCGGTCTGCGTCAGCTCGCTTCAGGTGCGGACCTTTGATGCGGACGGACGTCCGATCGCGGGGGTGCCATTGGAGATAGCGGTGCGCCAGGATCACAAGCCGCAGCTGCAGCTCACGCACGCGCAGGACATCTGCATGCGCCCTGCCCGCAGCGGCGAGTATCCGATCCGCTTCACCAGCAAGCTGCCGGCGCCCGACGACACGCTGCGCGGCGCGCAGGTCTTCGTCCGCGCGAAATAATCGGCATTTTCACGCGGTTTTCACACGCCCACTCACTCGGCTGTCACGTGCGCCCGGCAAAGTGCGCACCATGACAAGCAGACAGCAACAGGAGCTCAGAGCCATCGGCGTGATGTTCGAGGGTGTTGCGGCTATCTGGTATTCGCGGTCTGCACGATTTCCGCAACTCTGGAGCAGCACTCATGAAATTTCTCAGCCGTCTGACTGGCGCATTCGAAGGCGCCTTGCTCGTCGCGACCACGCTCGTCATGGCCGTGCCTTTGCTTTCCCTGCTGGAGCCCGCCGCTAAGGTCCTGCACTAAAGGGACAAGTCCGCGATCCAGTCGCGCGTCGGGTCCCCGGACACGAGGAAGTGCGGATTCAGCAGCTCGGCCTTGGCGTTGTAGTGCAACGGCTGGCCGTCGGTCTGGATCACGCGCCCGCCGGCTGCTTCGACGACCGCCTGGGCGGCGGCCGTATCCCATTCGCTGGTCGGTCCGAAGCGCGGATAGAAATCCGCGCTGCCTTCCGCGACCAGGCAGAACTTGATCGAGCTGCCGACCGCCACGAGCTGGTACGGTTCGAGGTGCGGCAGATAGCGATCGAGTATGGCGTCGCGATGTGAGCGGCTGCCGACGATGCGTAGCGGCGTGGGCGCCGGCACGGTCGTGTGGATCGCGACCGCCGGTTCGCGGCCGATCTGCCGGGTTGCGCCGGTGCCGCGTGCACCCGTGTACGTCGTATCGCTGACCGGGACGTGCACGACGCCGACCACGGGATCGTGCCCGTCGACGAGCGCGATGTTGACGGTGAACTCGCCGTTGCGCGAGACGAACTCCTTCGTGCCATCGAGCGGATCGACCAGCCAATAGCGCCGCCACTGGCGCCGCTCGCTGTAGGGAATGTCGCTGGCTTCTTCCGAGAGCACCGGCACGTCCGGCGTCAGCGCGCGCAGGCCCTGCACGATGATCTCGTGCGACTGCGTGTCCGCGAGCGTCAGAGGCGATTGGTCCGCCTTGTTCGTCACTTCGAACTGCTGGCCGTAGACGCTGAGGATGGCATCGCCTGCGCGCCGCGCGAGCAACACCACGTCCGACAGCAGCCTCGCATCAGTAGTCAAAGGACGCTCCCTCGTCCGGGGCCTGCAGCATCCCGGCGTCGCGCAGCGCCTTGAGAATCTCCTCGGCTGCCTCTTCGGGCGAGACCAGCACGGTCCGCAGGTGAATCTCGGGGTGCTCGGGCGCCTCGTACGGCGAATCGATGCCGGTGAAATTCTTCAGCTCGCCGCGGCGTGCTTTGCGGTACAGGCCTTTCACGTCGCGCTTCTCGGCCTCGGCGAGCGGGGTATCCACGAACACTTCGAGGAACTCGCCGGGCTGCATCAGCTCGCGCGCCAGCCGCCGTTCGGAGCGGAACGGTGAGATGAACGACACCAGCACGATCAGGCCGGCATCGACCATGAGCCTGGACACTTCCGCGACGCGCCGGATGTTCTCGACGCGATCCGCATCGGTGAAGCCGAGATCCTTGTTGAGCCCGTGGCGGACGTTGTCGCCGTCGAGCGTATAGGTGTGGCGGCCGAGCGCGTGCAGACGCTTCTCCACCAGGTTTGCCACCGTCGACTTGCCGGCGCCCGAAAGACCGGTGAACCACAGCACGCACGCGCGCTGTCCCTTGAGCGAAGCGCGCGCGCCCTTGTTGACGTCGAGCGCCTGCCAGTGAATGTTCTCGGCGCGGCGCAACGCGAAGTTCAGCAGGCCCGCGCCGACCGTGTCGTTCGACACCCTGTCGACCAGAATGAAGCCGCCGGTCTCGCGATTGTCTGCGTACGGATCGAACGGGATCGCGCGGTCGAAGCTCAGGTTGCACACGCCGATCTCGTTCAGCTCCAGCTGCTTCGCCGCGAGCCGCTCCAGCGTGTTGACGTTGACCTTGTACTTCGGCGTCGTGATGCTGCCGGTGAGCGTGCGCGTGCCGAGCTTGATGATGTACGGGCGCCCGCGCAGCATCGGCTCCTCGTGCATCCAGATGATCGTCGCCTGGAACTGATCGGCGACTCCCGGCGGCGCATCGGCTGCGGCCAGCACGTCGCCGCGGCTGACGTCGATCTCGTCCGCAAGCGTCAGCGTCACGGACTGGCCCGCTACGGCCGTCTCGAGGTCGCCGTCGTAGCCGACGATCCGGGTGACGCGGCTCTGCCGCCCTGATGGCAGCGCACGCACGTTGTCGCCGCGGCGGAGCGTGCCGCTGGCGATCGTGCCGGCGAAGCCGCGGAAATCCTGGTTCGGCCGGTTGACCCACTGCACCGGCAGACGGAACGGCTTGGTCTGCAGGTCGTCATCGATCTCGACCGATTCGAGGTAACCCATCAGCGTCGGTCCCTGATACCAGCGCATGCGCTCGCTGCGCTCGAGGATGTTGTCGCCGCGCAGCGCGGAGAGCGGTACGGCCGTGATGTCAGTCAGCCCGATCTGCTGCGCGAACTCGCGGTAGGCGGCGACGATGCCGTCGAACGTCTGCTGCGAGTACTCCATCAGGTCCATCTTGTTGATCGCGAGCACGACGTGGCGAATACCGAGCAGCGAGACGATGTAGCTGTGGCGTCGCGTCTGCGTCAGCACCCCTTTGCGGGCATCGACGAGAATCACCGCAACGTCCGCGGTCGATGCGCCCGTAACCATGTTGCGCGTGTACTGCTCGTGGCCCGGCGTGTCGGCGACGATGAACTTGCGCCGGTCGGTCGAGAAGAAGCGGTACGCGACGTCGATCGTGATGCCCTGCTCGCGCTCGGCCGCCAGGCCGTCGACCAGCAGCGCGAAGTCGAGCTCGCCCCCTTGCGTGCCGACCTTCTTCGAGTCGGCCTCGAGCGCCGCGAGCTGGTCCTCGAAAATCAGCTTCGACTCGTACAGGAGCCGGCCGATCAGCGTCGATTTGCCGTCGTCGACGCTGCCGCAGGTAATGAACCGCAGCAGCCCCTTGTGCTCATGCGCATCGAGGTAGGCGAGGATGTCGGCGGCGATCAGGTCGGACTTGTGGGCCATCGCTCAGAAATACCCTTCCTGCTTCTTCTTCTCCATCGAGGCCGCGCTGTCGTGATCGATGACGCGGCCCTGTCGCTCGGAGCTGGTCGTCAGCAGCATCTCCTGGATGATCTCCGGGAGCGTCGTCGCGCGACTCTCGACCGCGCCGGTCAACGGATAGCAGCCGAGCGTGCGGAAGCGCACCCAGCGCAGCTCGGGCCGCTCGCCGTCGTGCAACGGCATGCGCTCGTCGTCCACCATGATCAGCGCGCCGTCGCGCTGCACGACCGGCCGCTCCTTGGAGAAGTACAGCGGCACGATCGGGATGTTCTCCATATAGATGTACTGCCAGATATCCAACTCAGTCCAGTTCGACAGCGGGAACACGCGCAGGCTCTCACCCTTGCCCTTGCGCGTGTTGTACAGGCGCCAGAGCTCCGGGCGCTGACGCTTGGGATCCCAGCGATGCTGCGCCGAACGGAACGACACCACTCGCTCCTTCGCGCGCGATTTCTCTTCGTCGCGTCGTGCACCGCCGAACGCCGCGTCGAAGCCATACTGGTCGAGCGCCTGCTTGAGCGCCTGCGTCTTCATCACGTCAGTGTGCACGGCGGAGCCGTGCGTGAACGGACCGATGCCGCGCGCCAGGCCGTCCTGGTTGATGTGCACGAGCAGCTGTACCCCGAGCTTTGCCGTCAGGGCGTCGCGGAACGCGATCATTTCGCGGAACTTCCAGGTCGTGTCCACGTGCAGCAACGGGAACGGCGGCTTCGCCGGGTGGAAGGCCTTCATCGCCAGGTGCAGCAGGACGGAGCTGTCCTTACCGATGGAGTAGAGCATCACCGGTCGTTCGCACTCGGCGACGACCTCGCGCAGGATGTGGATGCTTTCGGCTTCGAGGCGTTGCAGGTGCGTCAGTCGAGTCATTGCTGTCCGTCAAAAGCCGGCAGGTGGCAAAACGGTTCCACCCAGGTTGCGTAGCAGCGATTGTGCGGCACGGCCGGGCCGCACGCATATGACGGGATCGTTTGCCCCGAGGCACTCCAGGGCATAAGGACTTCGGCGGAAATTACCGGAATTTCAGATACATAAAGTTACATTGGATTACACTTCTTTGCCCCGCCCGGCCCGGAACTTCAGTCTAATGGAAGCTGACTTACCCTTCAGGCCACTTAGGATCCGGAGCAGATCTTTTGAGGACCGCCGCCGCCGTCACTTCCGCCTTCGTCGCGCTGGCCTGCGCCGGCTGTGCCGTGGGTCCCGATTACCGCACGCCGCAGCCCGCAACCCCGGACGCGTGGCATGCGCTGCCAGCCGGGGCGCCCGCGGGCGATCCAGCGGCGCTCGCGGACTGGTGGAAGACGCTCAACGATCCGACTCTGAATCAGCTGATCGATCAGGCCCTCGCCCGCAACAAGACCGCGAAGCAGGCCTATGCGCGCGTCGTCGAAGCGCGTGCCCGGCGCGGCGTCGCCGCTGGCGATTTCTGGCCGACGCTCGGCGCTTCGGCCGGTGGGAATCGCACGAGCTCCGAAGCCCGGGTCAGCGATCCCGACGTGGGCCTGTCGGGCGGCACCGACGAGATCTACGACGCGGGCCTCGATTCCGGCTGGGAGCTCGACCTGTTCGGCGGCAAGCGTCGCGCGTTCGAAGCAGCCAGCGCGCAATTGGGCGCCAGCGAGGCGGACCTCCGCGATGTTCTGGTGACGCTGCTGGGCGACGTCGCCCTGAGCTACGTCGACGTGCGCACCTCGCAGTCGCGGCTCACCTTCGCCGAGAAGAATCTCGAAAGTCAGCGCAGCACGCTCGACATCACTCAATGGCGCGCAGCCGCGGGACTCGCGACCGTGCTCGACGTCGAGCAGGCGCAGAGCAGCTATCAACAGACGCGCGCGGCCATTCCGTCGCTGCAGTCGGCACTCGTGCAGTCGATGAACCGGCTGTCAGTGCTGACCGGCGATCCACCGGGATCGCTCGAAGCGCTGCTGATGGAGCGCAAGCCGGTCCCGGTTGCATCGTTGGAGATCGCCGCCGGCGTGCCGGTCGATGTTTTGCGTCGCCGTCCGGACATCCGCAGCGCCGAACGCCGCCTCGCGGCGCAGACAGCGGAGGTCGGCGTAGCGACTGCTGCGCTCTATCCGAGTCTCACACTGAACGGATCGATCACCTTGCAATCGTTGACGGCGAGCGACGTGCTCAATGGTTTCCGGACCGATCGCCTCGGCCTGTCGCTGAACGTGCCGCTGTTCCGCGGCGGTGCTTTGCGACAGAACGTGAACGCGCAGAACGCGCTCGTCGACCAGGCGCTCGCCTCGTACGAAGAGACCGTGCTGGCCGCTTACGAGGAAGTCGAGAACGCGCTCTCGGCATCGAGTAACGAGGATGCGCGCCATGAAGCGTTGCAGCTGGGCGTCGACAGCGCGCGCCGCGCTTCGGAGCTCGCGTTGACGCAATACAACTCCGGACTCGTGGATTTCACGACCGTGCTCAACGCGGATCGCCAGCTGCTGGCGCTGGAGGATTCGCTGGCCGTCAGCGACGGCGAGATGACGGCGAACCTGGTCCGCCTCTACAAGGCGCTCGGCGGCGGCTGGTCGGTCTTTCCCAAGGAATAGCTGATGGATACCGAAACGAATCCCTCGACGTCGCCGGACGTCACACCCTCGCTCGACTACGGCGCGCCCGCGCCGGCGCCATGGAAACGCTGGGTGCGCTGGGGCGTCGTTGCACTGGTCGTGATCATCGTCGGCTATCTGATTTTCGGCCGCAGCGGCAGCGGTGCGACGAAGTACGTGACGCAGGACGTGACGCGCGGCGACCTCACTGTAACCGTGACAGCGACGGGCAATCTCGAGCCGCGCAACCAGGTCGACATCGGCAGCGAGCTGTCCGGCACGATCCGCAGCGTCACAGTGGATGTGAATGATCCGGTGAAAGCCGGACAGGTGCTGACCAAGCTGGACACGTCGCGGCTCGAAGCGCAGGCGCTGCAGGCGCAGAGCTCGCTCGCCTCGGCCCAGGCGCGAGTGCTGCAGGGTATCGCCGCGCTGAAGGAGGCGCAGGCGAACTATGCGCGGCTGCAGAAGGTGCGTGAGCTGAGCGGCAACAAGCTGCCGTCGCAGCAGGACATGGACGTCGCCGAATCGACGGTGGCGCAAGGGGAAGGCGAAGTGGCGGCCGCGCGAGCGGCCGTGGCGCAGGCGCAGGCGAACCTGGATGTGGTCAGGACGGACCTGGGCAAGACCGACATCAAATCGCCGATCAACGGCGTGGTGCTGGTGCGCTCCGTGGAGCCGGGCCAGACGGTCGCGGCATCGTTGCAGGCGCCGGTGCTGTTCACGCTCGCGGAGGATCTCAAGAAGATGGAGCTGCACGTGGCCGTCGACGAGGCGGACATCGGCTCCGTCGAGATCGGCCAGCAGGCGTCGTTCACGGTCGATGCGTTTCCGAATCGCCAGTTCCACGCGAAGATCACGCGCGTCGACTTCGCTTCGAACAACACGCAGAAGAGCACGAGCAGCAGCGGGCAGGGCTCGCAGGCAAGCGCGACCTCGACCGGCGTCGTGACGTATGAAACGGTGCTCGAAGTCGACAACTCCGATCTGTCGCTGCGGCCGGGCATGACGGCGACGGCCGAGATCGTGACGACGAGCATCAAGGATGCAACGCTGGTGCCGAACGCCGCGCTGCGCTTCACTCCGGAAGGTGTCGAGGTGCCCGGTGCTCCTGCGAACGCACAGCAATCGCGAGGCGCGCTCTCCGCGCTGATGCCTTCGTTCCCGCGCAGGATGTTCGGCGGCCAGCAGCGCGGCGGCGGGCGCATGGGCCGCGTCTGGGTCGTCGAAGAGGGCAAGCCGGCGCTGGTGATGTTCAAGCCCGGCGCGACCGACGGGCGCATGACGCAGGTGCTGCCACTGGGTCAGACGCCGGCCAGCGGCCGCATGGCTGCGATGGCCAACGATCCGAAGTTCAAGGCGGCGCTCGAGCGCAAGCTCGAGCCCGGCACGAAGGTCATCGTCGACGAGGAAGCACCGAAGAAATGACCGGCATGCCGACACCTCCGCGCCACGTGATCGAGCTGTCGCAGGTCACGAAGGTGTACGGCGAGGGCGAGGGCACGGTGCACGCGCTGCGCGGCATCGATCTCGCGATCTCACCGGGCGAGTTCGTCGCCGTCATGGGCCCGAGCGGCTCGGGCAAATCGACGTGCATGAACATCCTCGGCTGCCTCGACACGCCGACCTCCGGCACCTACCGCTTTCTCGGCGTGCCGGTCGGCACGATGACCACGGACCAACGCGCGCTGCTGCGTCGCAATCATCTCGGCTTCGTGTTCCAGGGTTTCAATCTGCTCAGCCGCACGACCGCGCTCGAGAACGTCGAGCTGCCGCTGATCTATCGGCACTTGCCGGCCGAAGAGCGGCACGCCCGCGCACGCAAATCGCTGCAGGAGGTCGGACTGTCCGGCCGTGAGTCGCATGTCCCGAGCCAGCTGTCAGGCGGTCAGCAGCAGCGCGTCGCTATCGCGCGCGCCATCGTCGCGCAGCCGCAGGTGGTGTTCGCCGACGAGCCGACAGGCAATCTCGACACCGCGACCAGCACCGAGATCATGAAGGTGCTCACCGCACTGAACGAGCAGCGCGGCATCACCATCGTCATGGTGACGCACGAGCCCGACATCGCGGCATGGACGCGGCGCATCGTGCGGTTCCGCGACGGCGCGATCGAGAGCGACGAAGCCAACACCCCGGTGCGAGGCACGCTCTGATGTTCTGGAATGCAATGTTGCTGGCGCTGCGCGAGATCCGCCGCAACGTGCTGCGCTCCTCGCTCACGATTCTCGGCATCGTCATCGGCGTCGCGGCCGTCATCACGATGGTCACGATCGGGCAGGGCGCGACGGCGCAGGTGCAGGCGGATATCCAGAAGCTCGGGACGAATCTGCTGCAGGTCTTCCGCGGCCAGGGCTTCGGCGGTGGCGGCGGCGGCGCGCGATCCTCGTCGCCTCCGTTCACGATGGATGACGTGACCGCGATCGAGAACGATATTTCGGGCGTGCGCGCCGTGGCGCCGACCTCGAACCAGGGAACGCAGGCGATCTACGGCAACGCCAACTGGTCGACGCAGGTCACCGGCACCAGCGACAAGTATCTCGAGGTGCGCGACTGGCCGCTGGCCTCGGGCCGCAATTTCTCCGAGAGCGAGCTGCGCGCGGGTGCGTCCGTATGCATGCTCGGCGATACCGTCAAGCAGGAGCTGTTCGGCGACCAGGATCCGCTCGGCCTGTCGATCCGCCTCGGCAAGCTGTCGTGCCAGGTCATCGGGCTGCTTTCGGTCAAGGGTCAGTCCGGCTTCGGCCAGAACCAGGACGACATCGTCGTGGTGCCGCTGCGCACGCTGCAGCGGCGCATGGCCGGCAACTCGGACGTCAATGCGATCATGGTCTCGGCGCGCGACGGCGTGTCGACCGAGAAAGTGCAGGCCGACCTGGAGCGGCTGCTGCGCGAGCGGCGCAAGATTCGCGAAGGTGCCGAGGACGATTTCAACGTGCGCGATCTGAAGGAGATCACCAGCGCGTTCACGAGCTCATCGCGCGTGCTCACTGCGCTGCTCGGTGCGGTCGCGGCGGTCAGCCTGGTCGTGGGCGGTGTCGGCATCATGAACATCATGCTGGTGTCCGTGACCGAGCGAACGCGCGAGATCGGCACTCGTCTCGCCGTCGGCGCCATGGCGCGCGACGTGCTCCTGCAGTTCCTGGTCGAAGCGGTCACGCTCGCGGCGTTCGGCGGCATCATCGGTATTGCGCTCGGCTTGAGTACCGCGCTGCTCGCCACCAGTGCGTTCCGCGTACCGTTCGTGTTCAATCCCGGGATCGTGATCCTGTCGTTCGCATTCTCGGCGGCCGTCGGCATCGTGTTCGGATTCTTCCCGGCCCGCCGCGCCGCGCAGCTCGATCCGATCGAGGCGCTGCGACACGAGTAAGATCTGAGTCAGGCTAAAGCCTGACCCACTCCAATGAGTCAGCGTCGTCTGTGCTTGTTGCTGCTGTCGCTGCTGCTCGCCGGCTGCGGGACGCTGCCGTCCGGGCGTGGCTGGGGTGAGGATGCGACGTGGCGGCCCGGCTGGGAGCGCGTGCGGAGTTCGGCTGTCAATGCGGCGCGCGATCCCTGGGTCTGGGCGCCGCTCGCCGGTGCTGCCGTTCTGCAGATCGACGACCTCGATCGGCGCACTGCCGACTGGGCTCGCGAGCACACGCCGGTCTTCGGCTCCCAACGCAACGCCGAGAACTGGAGCGACGACCTGCGGACCGCTTCAGTCGTCGCGCACTACGCGACCCTCCTCGCGACGCCGAGCGGCGATGACTTCGGCGAATGGCTCGCGAACAAGGCGCGGGGTACGCTCGTCGACGTCGCGGCTGTCAGTGCGACCGTAGCTGTCACGCGTTCGCTCAAGACGACGGTCGGCCGCACGCGCCCGAACGGCGCGGACGACGAGAGCTTCCCGTCGGGCCACACGTCGTCCTCGGCCGTACACACGCGGCTCGCTTCACGCAACCTGCGCTCGATCGACATGCCGGCAGGCGCGCGGCGCACGCTCGACATCGGCTTGTATGCACTGACGATCGGCACCTCGTGGTCGCGCATCGAAGCTGGTTGGCACTTCCCTGCCGACACGCTGGTCGGCATGGCGCTCGGCAACTTCATGGCATCGTTCGTCAACGATGCTTTCCTCGGACTCGATCCGGGCACTGCTTCGTTCACTGTGGCTGCGACGCCTGACGGCGCAGTCCTGCAGTGGCGCTCGCGCTGGCGATGAGCGCAAAATACGCGCCTCCCCGCTCGTCGCTCATCCGAGGCCAATTCCTATGAAAACTCGTGCCGCCATCGCCTGGGCAGCCGGCAAACCGCTCGAAGTCGTCACCGTGGACCTGGAAGGTCCGCGCGAAGGTGAGGTGCTCGTCGAGATCAAAGCCAGCGGCGTGTGCCACACCGATGAATTCACGCGCTCCGGCGCGGATCCCGAGGGACTGTTCCCGGTGATCTTCGGTCACGAAGGTGCCGGCGTGGTGCTCGAAGTCGGCCGCGGCGTGACCACGCTGAAGGCGGGCGATCACGTCATCCCGCTGTACACACCTGAATGCCGCCAGTGCAAGTCGTGCCTGTCGCGCAAGACCAATCTGTGCACGGCGATCCGCGCGACGCAGGGCAAGGGCGTGATGCCGGATGGCACCAGCCGCTTCTCGATCGGCAAGGACAAGGTTCATCACTACATGGGCTGCTCGACGTTCTCGAATCACACGGTGCTGCCCGAGATCGCGCTGGCGAAGATTCGCGAGGACGCGCCGTTCGACAAGGTCTGCTACATCGGCTGCGGCGTCACGACCGGCATCGGCGCCGTGATCAACACGGCGAAGGTCGAGCCGGGCGCGAACGTGGTCGTGTTCGGCCTCGGCGGCATCGGCCTGAACGTGGTGCAGGGTGCACGGCTGGCCGGCGCGAACCGCATCATCGGTGTCGATCTGAACCCGAAGCGCAAGGCGCTCGCCGAGAAGTTCGGCCTGACCGACTTCGTCAATCCGAAGGAAGTCGGCGGCGATCTGGTGCAGCACCTGGTCGCGCTGACCGACGGCGGCGCTGACTACAGCTTCGAGTGCGTCGGGCACGTCGATCTGATGCGCCAGGCGCTCGAATGCTGTCATCGGGGCTGGGGCGTGTCCGTGATCATCGGCGTCGCGGGCGCGGGCCAGGAGATCAAGACGCGTCCGTTCCAGCTGGTGACGGGTCGAGTGTGGAAGGGCACGGCGTTCGGCGGCGCGCGCGGGCGCACCGACGTGCCGAAGATCGTCGACTGGTACATGCAGGGCAAGATCAACATCGACGACCTGATCACGCACACCATGCCGTTGAACGACATCAACAAGGCGTTCGACCTGATGCACTCGGGCGAGTCGATCCGCAGCGTGGTGTTGTTCTGAGTGCGCAGGCAAGCTGTCATCATCGGCAAGAGGTAGACCACCATGGCCATAGCAATTCATCCAGCAGTGGACAACGGCGTGAAGCCGGGATCGCCGGAGTTCCAGGGTGGGACGCTGACCTGCAAGTGCAGCGATGCGCCCGTGACCGTCAGCATCCGGGGGAACGTCGCGTTCAATCATGTCTGCGGCTGTACCAAGTGTTGGAAGCCCTCGGGTGCATTGTTCTCGATGGTAGCCGTGACGCCGCGCGACAATCTGAGCGTCACGGCGAACGCGCAGAAGCTCAAGGTCGTGGACGCGAATGCGCCCATCCAGCGCTACGCCTGTAGCGGATGCGGTGTGCACATGTACGGCCGCATCGAGAACACGAGTCATCCGTTCTTCGGTCTCGACTTCGTGCACGTGGAGTTGTCGAAAGAGAAAGGCTGGGCCAAGC
>DATEML010000116.1:0-6422 GCA_035275585.1 Steroidobacteraceae bacterium
AGCCGCACGTCGGCCGCAATTCGCCGGAGATCCGCGCATAGAGCGCGGAAGAGGTCAAAGCGATCGCGGCGTATTTGAGCAGCGTCGATTGACCTCGGCCTGCGCCGAACGGCGCCGGAGCAGACGCCAGGCGACCAGCGCGGCAAGCAGCGCGCCGAACAGCCAACCTTCGACGTGGGCGAGATGACCGAAGATCGCTTCGGCCGCCTCACCGAAGAACCAGCCCGCGGCACCCACCAGCAGTGCCCACGCGATAGCAGACAGCGCATTCAGCACGACAAAGCGCAGCGACGACATCGACGACGCACCGAGCAGCATAGGGCCAGCGATGCGCGTGCCGTAGGCGAACCGCACGGCGACGGCGGCAAGCGATGCATGACGGTCTATGAGCCGGCGTATCTTCGCCGAGTGCGTGGCGAGGACGGGCCAGCGCTCGAGCAGCGCGGTGCCGTGGCGCCGTCCGAGCCAGAAGAAGAACTGATTGCCGGCGAAGGCGAACGTCGCCGCAATCGTGACGACGGTGACGGGATCGAGATAGCCGCGATGCGCGGCGAGCGCCGCGAGCACCAGCACGGTCTCGCCTTCCAGCAGGCAGCCGAGGGCCAGGATCCAGTAGCCATGCGCGGCGATGAGTGTCGCGAGGCTCAATCTGTCGAATGCTCCGCATTCGGCGGATCTGCATCGATGACTTGAGCGGCGGCGCCAGTCGTTTGCGGAGACAACGACTCATCGGTGACGAGCACGGTTGCTCCAGGGGACAGGATGGCATTGACCTGCGCCACGAAACTGTCAGGGACGTGGATCCTCGCGAGCTCCGCCGGATCGACCTGAGTGCCGGCCTCGCCCGGATGACCGGGAACGCCGACTCTCAACCAGCGGTATTTGGATGAATCGGGAACGTAGGGATCCGTCATGCTGCTGGGACCTTCCGTCAATACCAGGACATGACTCGCGAGCGGCGCGTCGCCGCTGACGCTCAGCCGTGCTCGACCGATCTCGATTCCGTTGCGATAGACGACCACGCGCTGACTGCCCTGACTGAGTACGATGCTGATCGGGCCTGTGGGAGAAGACTCGGGATGCCAACGCTCCTCCTCCGTCGGCGCGAACGGTGCGTGCTCGACGGGCGTGCCACCGACACTGACCGGCGCCAGATATCCCGGATGCGCGACTCGCTGCGGCTCGGAGGCGTCGTTGGCAATGACCACCGTCATGCCCGTTGAGGTGATACTGAAGAGCAACTTCGCAAACTCGCTCGGCAGGTGAATGCATCCGTGCGACTCGGGATAGCCGGGCAACCCGCCCGCGTGCAGCGCGATGCCACCCCAGGTGAGTCGTTGCATGTACGGCATCGGCGCGCCGTCGTAGATGGTCGAGCGATGCTCCTGCTGTTTCTGCAGTACTGTGAATACTCCGATCGGCGTCGCGTGTCCCGGCCGGCCGGTGCTCACGCTGGTGGCGCCGATGAGAACCCCGTTGCGATACACATATCCTCTCTGCTCAGTGATGCTGACCACCATGACGAGAGGGCCTGAAGAAAGGGCCTCGCCCAACCATGGAAACTCGCCGCTCTTGAGCTGATCGATCGGCGTGTCGATGGCAACCGAGGCCCGCGCTCCCCAGAAGGGGACCGAGTCGGCCTGTGCCGTGGCGTGTAACGACACGCAGGCCACAATCAACAGGATACGGAACCCAGGACTCATGCGATGCATACGGAATCTTGACGCCATGGGAACGAATGGACCTTCGAGCAGTCAATGAAGTCTCCCGAGCCTACCCACATCGCAGGATGCCGTCTTTGATACTTTCGCGTCGGTTTTTACTTGGAGCGGCTCTGTGCGGCGTGGCGTCTGCCGTCGCGCTGCCTGCCGTGCCCACCTCCACGGAGAGCTCTACTGGAGATCTGAACGCCGACCTGTTGCGGCGCGCGCTCACCGCCCTGGAGCAACATCGCGAGCGAATTGTTCACCGCGACATCATTGGCATCGCCGATTTTTCCCTGCCTTCGCGCGCACCGAGATTCCATCTGATGACGCTCGCCGACGGCTCAGCGAGTTCACACCTGGTCGCGCACGGAAGGGGATCCGACCCCGCGCACACTGGATGGCTCGAACGCTTCTCGAACGAGCCACACTCGAATGCGACATCCTCGGGAGCGTACCTGACAGGTGACCGATACGTTGGAGCCCACGGCCATTCGATGCGCCTCGCGGGACTCGACCCGAGCAACAGCAACGCCGCCGCGAGAGCAATCGTCGTACACGGCGCGTGGTATGTGAGTGAGGAAATGGCCCGAAGTCGCGGAGCGCTCGGGCGCAGCCAGGGATGTTTCGCCGTTTCAGGCTCGAGCCTGGAAGAGATCCTGAAGCGGCTCGGCCCCGGACGGCTGATCTACGCGGGCAAGGCCTAGCTGAAGAGCTGCCCCGGCCGCGTCACCTCATGTACCCGCGGCGCCGGCGGACGCAGGTCACAAGTGCCGCGTTTCCTCCGGTGGGTTGCCCCAATTGTTGTTGCGTCCGTCGGCGTACCTGACCGGCGCTGCGAGGAGTTCCTGGGGCTCGACCTGGTCCAGGCTCGCAATGAAAACCCCAACGAAGTCGCCGCCCATATAGTCGGCACTCCCGGTCTCGTGCGTATAGACGCCGCACGTCTGGCAGAAGTGCTTGAGTGGCGCCTCGGCATGCTTGTGATAGCTCCCGAACTTGTCGGCGCCGTGCAGGAGGCGGAACGCCGACGGCTGAACAAAGCTCTTCCAAGCGCGCGTTTTGGTGCAGAAGGTGCAATTGCATCTGCCGGTTCCCTTGGCGAGATCGATGTCGGCTTCATAAACGATCGCGCCACAATGACAGCTGCCCCTATACGTCTTGATCGTCATCGGACCTCCTTCTTCTCGCGGCGAGTCTACGGCGGCGCTGGCGTCAGGGATACCAGTGGCGAGCCACATCGAGACGCCACCGTTCTTCGATGCTATAGAGTCGCGTGTGGCGCGACATTCTTCCTCAGGCAAAGTCGTCTATGCGGCCCTGCTGGGCAATGTCCTGATTGCGATCACCAAGTTCGCCGCGGCGGCCTGGACGAGCAGTTCCGCGATGCTGAGCGAGGCGGTGCACTCGCTCGTGGACACGATCAATGAACTGCTCCTCTTGTATGGAATGCATCGCTCGAGGAGGCCCCCGGACAGGGCACATCCGCTGGGTCACGGACGCGAGCTGTATTTCTGGAGCTTCGTCGTCGCAGTGATGGTGTTCGGCCTGGGTGCAGGCGTCTCTCTGTTCGAGGGGGTCAATCACATCCTTCACCCCGTGCCGATCGAGAATCCCACGGTCAACTACGTCGTGCTCGGCATATCGTTCGTCTTCGAGCTCGGTTCCTGGTTGGTGGCATTGCAAGCATTTCGCGCGGCAAAAGGTCAACGCGGGTACCTGGAGGCCATCGGCGTGGCCAAAGACCCGACGACGTTCACCGTGTTGTTCGAAGACTCCGCTGCGCTTGCGGGTCTGCTGATCGCATTCGCCGGCATTGGGGCCGCGCAGGTCTTTGCCATGCCGAAACTCGACGGGATCGCGTCGCTCGGCATCGCACTCGTGCTGGCGGTGGCAGGTGCAGCGCTCGCGCGCAGAACCAAGCAGCTCCTGATCGGCGAACAGGCATCGCCGGAGTTGCGTTGCTCGATCCTCGAGATCGCCAGTCGTCACGCCGGTATCGCGAAAGCCAACGGCGTCCTCACCACACAGGTGGGTGCCGATCAGGTAGTGGCAGCATTGAGCGCGGAGTTCGATGACCGGCTCACGACGCCGGAGATCGAGGACTGCGTGAGAACCCTGGAACAGGAAATCCGCTCGGCGCATCCCGAAGTCTCGCTGCTGTTCGTGAAGCCGCAGACAGCCGCGACCTGGGAGTCGAAGAGAAAGGCGCTCGGGGCAGCGGGTACTGATTCGGACTAGTCGCCGGTCGGATTCGCGGAGCCTTTCGCGCGCGAAGCGGGCAGGAGTCACTGTCGTTTCCAAGGCGCAGGCCATTTGACCCTGGCTACCGGCTGCGATAATGATAGCGGTATCAGTCCGCAGAATACCAACCGTCGTGCTGCGTCGTGCGGCAGGGGGAATAGCGATGAAGAACTTGGGCTTGCTGGCGATCGCGTTGCTCACGGCGACCACCTTGCACGCTCAGCAGCGCGCGCTTTATCGCGACCCCGCGGCCCCCATCGAGCAGCGTGTGGAGGACCTCCTGGCACGCATGACGCAGGACGAGAAGATCGCGCAGCTCACGGCGATCTGGACGCAGAAGAACCAGCTGTTCCAGCGCGACGGACGGTTCGATCCTGCAGCGGCGCGCCGCCTGTACCCGAACGGCATCGGCCAATTTGCGCGGCCCGGCGACCTGCAGGGCCCCGGCGATCCTTTCAAGACTCCGTACCGGGACGTGCGCCAGACGATCGAGCTGGTCAACGCGATCCAGCGTTTTGCACGCGGTACGCGGCTCGGCATTCCGGTGCTGTTTCACGAGGAGGGCTTGCATGGCTATGCAGCCCGCGGCGCCACGCACTTCCCGCAAGCGATCGCGCTGGCCAGCAGCTGGGATCCTGCACTGCTCGAACGAGTATTCACCGTTGCCGGCCGCGAGATCCGTGCGCGTGGCGTGCAGCTGGTACTCGCTCCCGTCGTCGACGTCGGGCGCGACCCGCGGTGGGGCCGCATCGAGGAAACTTACGGCGAAGACCCGTACCTGGTCGGCGAGCTCGGTGTTGCGGCCGTACGCGGCTTTCAGGGGCCGACACTGCCGCTCGCCAAGGATCGCGTGTTCGCGACGCTCAAGCACATGACGGGGCATGGGCAGCCTGAGAGCGGTACCAACGTCGGGCCGGCCAACATCTCCGAGCGCATTCTGCGCGAGGTGTTCTTTCCGCCGTTCCGCGCCGCCGTGGAGCGCGGCAACGCGCAGGCGGTGATGCCCTCTTACAACGAAATCGACGGCGTTCCCTCGCACGTAAATCGCTGGCTGCTGCAGGACGTGCTGCGCGGCGAAATGGGGTTCAAAGGCGTCGTCGTCAGCGACTACTTCGCCATCAAGGAGCTGATGGATGTTCATCACACGACGACCGATCCTCTCAGCGCGGCCGTCCGCGCTTTCAAGGCGGGCGTCGATATCGACATGCCGGATGGTGAGTCTTACGCGCTGCTGCCGCGCGCCCTGGCGCAGGGATCGATCACGCAGGCCGAGATCGACACGGCAGTGCGCCGCATGCTGCGCCTGAAGTTCATGGCAGGTCTCTTCGAAGAATCGCCTGCAGACGCCAACCGTGCCGTGGCAATCACCGACAACGCTGAGGCACGTGCTTTGGCGCTCGAAGCGGCACGCAAGTCGGTCGTGCTGCTGAAGAACGATGGCGTGTTGCCGTTGCGCGCGGACCGGCTGAAGACACTCGCAGTCATCGGACCGAACGCAGCGCGCATCGACCTGGGCGGCTACTCGAACGTGCCCAATCACGCGGTCACGGTGCTCGATGGCATCCGCGCGAAACTCGGCGACCGAGTCAACGTCGTGAGCGCCGAAGGCGTGCAGCTGACGGACAGCGGCACTTGGTACCAGGACGAAGTCGTGCTATCCGACCCGCAACGCAACCGCGAGCGAATTCGCGAAGCCGTGCAGGTCGCCCAAGGCGCCGATGCGATCGTGCTCGTGATCGGCGGCAGCAGTGCCACCAGCCGCGAAGCCTGGGCGAAGAATCACTTGGGCGATCGCGCCAACGTCGGATTGATCGGCGAGCAGAATGAGCTCGCGCAAGCGATGTTCGCGCTGCGCAAGCCGGTGGCCGTCGTGCTGATCAACGGTCAGCCGCTGTCGATCCCGGAGGTTGCAGCCGCGGCGAATGCGCTGCTCGAAGCGTGGTATCCCGGTCAGGAAGGCGGCACGGCCCTCGCGGACATTCTGTTCGGCGATGCAAACCCGGGCGGCAAGCTGCCGGTGACCATCGCGCGCTCGGTCGGCCAGTTGCCGATGTTCTACAACCAGAAGCCGAGTGCGCACCGCGGGTATCACTTCGACTCTGCCGAACCGCTATTTCCCTTCGGTTATGGACTGTCGTACACGACATTCGACATCGGCACGCCGCGCCTCTCCGCGCCCCGAATCGCGCCGAACGAAGCCGTGAAGGTCTACGTCGATGTGCGCAACACCGGCGCTGTCGCGGGCGATGAGGTCGTGCAACTGTACGTTCGCGACGTCGCCAGCTCGGTCACGCGGCCGGTCAAGGAGCTCAAGGGATTTCGGCGCGTAACGCTGCAGCCCGGCGCGACGACGACCGTGGAGTTCACGCTCGGCAAGGAGGCATTCGCGTATTGGAACGAGACGATGCAGTACGCCGTCGAGCCCGGCGAGTTTCGGATCATGGCGGGGCCGAATTCCGTCGATCTCAAGAGCGC
>DATEML010000117.1:0-9244 GCA_035275585.1 Steroidobacteraceae bacterium
CTGCGTCAGGATGTCCAGGTCGGAGTGGAACCACTGCGCTTCGATCTCGGTCGCATCGCTCGGACGAAATGCCACGGCGACCGACGCGCCCAGGCGCTCGCGCTCCTCGTCACGATCGGTCGCGTAGCGATACTCCGGCGCAAAGTAGTCCTGCGTCACCGTCGCGCGGTCGTTACGATTGGAAAACCGCCAGCCACCGCGGTTCTGACCGCCGAGCACGTCCGTCTGGAACTGCTGCTTGTCGTAGGACACGGATGCGATGACGGCCAGGCGCTCGTTGAATTGCTGACTGAACACCAGTGCGCCGAGCGGCTCCCAGCCCTCGCCGCTATCCGCATAGCGCAGGTTGCCGGCGAGCGTCGTACCGCTCAGGTCGAACGGGTTGCGTGTTTTCAGGTTGATGACTCCGCCGAGACCGCTCTCGCTCTGCGAGGCGTTCGGCGATTTGTAGACATCGATGCCGCCGAGCAACTCGGACGGGATGCCTTCGAGCGAATCGGCCTCGCGAACGTTGCCTTCGCCCTGCGTGTACAGCTCCAGGCCGCTCAGGAAGATATCGTCGTTGAGCAGCGTCACGTTCTGGTCCAGGCCGCGGATGCGCGCCTTCGTGCCCTGCCCGTTGGAACGATCGATCGAGATGCCGGGCAGGCGCTGCAGCGACTCCGCCACGTTCTGGTCCGGGAACTTGCCGATGTCCTCGGCGGACACCGATTCGATGATCTGGTTGGACTCGCGCTTGTTCTGCAGCGCATCGGCCAGCGAGGCGCGGAAGCCCGTGACCACCACTTCCTCGAGCGGCTCGGTAGTGGTACTCGCGGCCGGCGACGAAGGTTGTGCCGCATGGGCACCCATCGTTAGACACGAAGAAATCGCCGCGCTCAACAGCGCCGAACGACGAACTCGATGACTCACTTCGTTGGCTGACATTCTGACCCCCATTGCGACCTTCTGCTTGTGCTGTGCACTGACCGTGCACGTGTGTTGCGCACGCTGCGCGTCGCGTAACTCACTCGTGGTGATTCGAGTCTGCGCACGGCCTTGATGACGTGTCAACGCAACGGCGACGAAGAAAGCGCTTTCACTCAACTATTTTTTCGCGACCGGCGAAGAAAGCGCTTTCAACGCAGCTCGATTCGCGTGCGCGCAAAATGAAAGCGCTTTCACTGAAAATTATCGCTGCCGCGTAGTTCCAATCGCGTGCGACTTCGAACATGATCGCTCACCGGTCTTTCTCTTACTTGCGCAAAAAAAGGCGCGCACCTCCATGTCAACGCGCATCGCCCAGGACGAGCTCGCCACCACAACTGCGCCGGCGCGCGCGCTGCCGCTGTACAAGAACTCGGCCGCTGCGCTCGAGCATCGCGTCGCCGATCTGCTGGCGCGCCTGACGACGAAGGAGAAGGCGGCACTGGTCGCGGGCGCCGACAATTTCTCGACGCTCGCGCTGCCGCGCCTCGGCATCCCGCCGATGCGCTTCGCCGACGGACCGAACGGCGTGCGCTCGACGCGCGGCGATGCGGCGACTGCATTCCCGACCGGCGTCGCGATGGCAGCGACGTGGAATCCGGAGCTCATCGCGCGCGCAGCGGCAGCGATCGGCCGCGAGGCGCGCGCGCTCGGCGTGCACGTCCTGCTCGGGCCGAACATCAACATCCAGCGCAATCCGCTCGCCGGGCGCAATTTCGAGACGTATTCGGAGGACCCGCTGCTGAGCGGCGGCGTCGGCAGCGCGTTCGTGCGCGGCTTGCAGAGCGAAGGCGTCGGCGCTTCGGTGAAGCACTTCGTCGCGAACGAGCAGGAGCGGCAACGGCGCATCGGCAGCTCGAACGTCGACGAGCGCACGCTGCGCGAGATCTACCTCGCGCCGTTCGAGATGATCGTGCGCCAGGCGCAGCCGTGGACGATCATGAGCTCGTACAACCGGGTCAACGGCACTTTCATGACCGAGAATCGCCGGCTGCTCACCGAAGTGCTCAAGCGCGAGTGGGGCTTCGACGGCATGGTGATGTCGGACTGGAGCGCGATTCACACGACCGTCGAAGCGGCGAACGCCGGGCTCGACCTGGAGATGCCGGGCCCGGCGCGCTACTACGGCGCCATGCTCGTGAAGGCCGTTCGCAACGCTCAGGTCGACATCGAGCAGCTCGACGACAACGTGCGACGCGTGCTGCGCACGTTGTTCAGGACGGGAGTGATGGATGGACTGCGCCGCCCCGCCGGCGAGCTCGGCAGCGAACGCCATCGCCATATTGCACTCGATATCGCGCGCGAGAGCATCGCGCTGCTGAAGAACGAGCGCGGCCTGTTACCGCTGTCGCGCGAGCGCGTGCGCTCGATTGCCGTCATCGGTCCGAATGCGGACGCAGCCATCATTCAGGGCGGCGGCAGCGCCAACGTGATTCCATCGCGCGTCGTGACGGCGCTCGAAAGCCTGCGCGAGTTGTCGGGCATGCACGTCGAGTACGCGCAGGGCGTCGACAACGAGCTCGTGACACCGGCGGCGGACAGCCGCCTGCTGAGCACGACGTCGAAGCGCGAGGTGCAGGGTCTGCAGTTCGCGATCTATGCGAACGCGAAGTTCGCCGGCAAACCGGCGAGCTCGGGCGTGGATACATACTTCAACAAGCTGAGCCTGGGCGAAGGCCTGACCCCCGCGGAGGAAGATCCGATCTCGGCGCGCTGGACCGGTTACTTCTGGCCGCCCAAGTCGGGCACGTACGAATTCAGCCTCACGCAGGTCGGTAGCGCGGTGCTGACGATCGACGGCGCACGCATCATCGACGATGAGACACCGACCCGCCCGCCGGCGGGCGCGGAGTTGTTCCCGATCCCGATGCGCGTCGTGCAGCTCGAGCTGCGCGCTGGCCGCGGCTATCCGATCCAGCTGGAGTACGTGAGCGGCACGCTGGCCTTTCATCTGTTCCGCTTCGGCATTCGCCCGCCGGCCGGCACCATCGACGAAGCGGTGCGCATCGCACGCAACGCGGACGTCGCAGTGGTCTTCGTCGGGGTCTCGACCACCTCGGAAACCGAAGGTGCGGATCGCCGCGACATGGAGCTGTTCGGGCCGCAGAATGAGCTCGTCGAAGCAGTCGCCGCAGCGAATCCGCAGACGGTCGTCGTACTGAACAACGGTGCGCCGCTGCGGTTGCCGTGGATCGACCGCGTCAGCGCGGTCGTCGAAGCCTGGCTGCCGGGCCAGGAAGGCGCGCGCGCGGTGGCGGAAGTGCTGCTCGGCATCGCGAACCCGTGCGGCAAGCTGCCGCTCACCTTTCCGCGGCGGCTCGAGGACAATCCGAGCTACCTGTATTACTCGAACGGCCGCGACGCGCACTATGGTGAGGGCGTATTCGTCGGCTATCGCTACTACGAAAAGAGGAAGGTCGAGCCGTTGTTCCCGTTCGGCCACGGTCTCTCGTACACGACGTTCGAGTACGCGAGCCTGCGTGCGCCGGACGAGATCCTGGCCGGCCAGCCGATCCACGTGAGCGTCGAAGTGACCAATACCGGCACGCTGCCAGGTCGCGAAACCGTGCAGCTGTACGTCGGCGACGAGGTGACGCAGGATGTCGTGCGGCCGGTGAAGGAACTGAAGGGATTCCACAAGGTGGAGCTGGCGCCGGGCGAGTCGCAGGTCGTGCGCTTCACGCTGAATACGCACGACCTCGCCTACTACGACGTGCACCGCTGCGCGTGGATAACAACGCCCGGCAACTATCGCCTGTACGTGGGCAGCTCGGCCGCGGACATCCGCGCGACGCGCTCGTTCACCTGGATAGCGCCAGTGGATGATCGCGCCCCCGTCGAGGAGTCGACGTTCGAGGACGATTTGTGAACGACAACCAGAAAATTCTCTCGCCAAGGTCGCCAAGAAGAATCAGGAATTGATGGATTTCCTTGGCGATCTTGGCGTTCTTGGCGAGAGTCATCCGGGGTTGAGCAAACTTATGGCGACCAACGTAGAGACAGTAGCGGAGCCAGGCGTGAAAGCAGGGACATCTCCGGCGAGCGCCGATCGCATTCCGTTGCCGCGCATCCTCGGCTACGGCATCGGCGACTTCGGCTTCAACTTCTACTGGTTCTCGCTGCAGCTGTTCCTCGCGTACTACTACACCGACGTGCTCGGCCTGCGCAGCGAAGTGGCAGGGCTCATCATCTTCCTGTGCCTCACCTGGGACGGGCTGATCGATCCGGCGATCGGCGTGCTCGCCAATCGCACGCGCACGCGCTGGGGCAAGTATCGGCCCTACCTGCTGCTCGGCAGCGTGCCGCTCGCGGTGAGCTTCGCCTTGATGTTCGCGCCGACCGGGCTGCAAGGCGCGGCGCTGATCGGCTACGCGTTCGCGACTCAGGTGCTGTTCCGCACGATGTACGGTCTCGTCAACATTCCGTACAGCGCGCTGATGGCGACGATGACCCGCGATTCCATGCAGCGCAACTGGCTGGCGGGAGCGCGCATGATCTGCGCGTTCCTCGGCACCGCCGTCGTCAGCTACTTCACGCCGCTACTCGTCGCGTACTTCACGAGCGGCGGCCGTACCACGGGCTACTTCGGAGCAACCGCAGTCCTGGCGGCGATTGCAACCGTATTCACGATCATGACGTTCGCGGCGACGCGCGAGGATTCCGCGATCACGCATGCGCAGGAACAGCCGCCGCCGGTGAGCGAGCTGCTGCGCATGCTCGCGAAGAACGTGCCGTTTCTGCAGATCATCGCCGGCATCGGCTTCTTCAGCTTCGCGAACATCCTCGTGACCTCGGGTCTCGTGTACTACGTGAAGTATTACCTGGACGAGAGCACGGCAGTCGCGGGACAGGCCGCCAGCCTGATGCAGATCACGATCACCGTGATGATCCTGCCGTGGACGATCGCAGCGCGCTACGTCGGCAAGCGCTGGGCGTGGCAGGCGGGGCTGGCAATCGCGTTCGCCGGGCTCATCGGCCTGTTTTTGTCGGACTCGCGCGAGACCAGCGTCCTGTACGGCTACATCGTCGTGTACGCGATCGGCAGCGCTTCCATCGGCATCAACTTCTGGTCGATCGTTCCGGACACCGTCGAGTACGGCGAGTGGCGCACCGGCGTGCGCGCCGAGGCGTTCGTGTTCGGCTTCGTCACGCTGATCCAGAAGATCGCGCTCGGCACCTCCTCGGCGTTCCTTGGCGCGTACCTCAGTTGGGCAGGTTATGTAGCCAATCAGCCGCAGACACCCGAGACGGCCGAGGCAATCAAGTTGATGATTACGTTGGTGGCGGCCGGCGGCCTGCTCGTCTCTGCGCTCGTGATGCATTTCTACCGGCTCGATGCATCGACGCACGCGCGCCTGGTGCAGGAAATCGCCGCACGCAAGCGAGGGGCGGAATCGGTTTGACACCTTCTCCACCCCCTCCGCAGAATAGGCGCACGCTGCGATTCACAGCAGTGTGGCAAGAGGGGGAATCTGGAGCACGCACTCCAGGTTGACGCGTGAGCGCAACACTGAAAGACGTGGCCCGCGAAGCCCGTGTCTCCATGGCATCGGTTTCGCGGGCCCTGAACGGCACCGGCGTCGTCACGGAGGCAATCCGCACGCGCGTGCTCGAGGCTGCAGCCCGTCTGCAGTACGTACCGAATAGCGGCGCGCAGAGTCTCATGACCCGTCGCACCCATACGATCGGCATCGTGCTGCCGACTCTGTATGGCGAGTTCTTCTCCGAGCTGATTCGCGGCATCGACGTCGCGGCGCGCGCCCGCGGACTGCACCTGCTGATTTCCAGCACCCACTGCGACGCGACCGAGGCCGGCAAGGCAGTGCAGTCGCTCATCGGCCGCGTCGATGGTCTGCTCGTGATGTCGCCGTACGTGAACGGCCGCTTCCTGCAGGAGCGCGTGCGCGCTACTTTGCCGATCGTGCTGATCAGCACAGTCGACGCCGATCACCAGCACACGTCGTTCTACGTAGACAACTACAGCAGCGCCTACGCGATGGTCGCGCACCTCGCGGGCTGCGGGCATCGCACGATCGCGCACATCGCAGGTCCCGACGTGAACGTGGATGCGCAGGAGCGCTTGCGTGGCTATCGTGCAGCACTCAATCGCGAGCTGCCCGGCGCACCCGAGTACGTCATCCGCGGCGATTTCACCGAGGAGTCGGGGTATCGCGCCGGGCGCGAGCTGCTCGTCATAGCGATGCGTCCGGACGCAGTGTTCGCGGGGAACGACATGATGGCGATCGGCTGTCTGTGCGCGCTGACCGAAGCCGGTCTGCGCGTGCCGCAGGACATCGCGCTCGCGGGCTTCGACGACATCCCGACTGCGCGCTTCGTCGTGCCGGCCCTGACGACCGTGCGCGTGCGCATCTCGGACATGGGCGGACGCGCGCTCGACTCGCTGGCAACCGCGATCGAAAGTCCGGCGCAGTTCCAGCCCGTCACCGAGACCGTGCCCGCGGAGCTGATCATCCGCGCTTCGTGCGGCGCGCCGGTGCGTCCCGCAGGCAACCCGCGCAGCGCCCCGATTCAGCGAGTCTAGTGGCTTATACGATCGAATCTCACGAGTTCGCCGCGCGCGACTTCATCGGCGGCGACGCCGCGCTGGACTTCATCAACACGGTCAGCGGACGCGACCAGTCGCCGCGGGACTGGCTGGACAGTTACGCCCGCCTGCTCGAATGGGCGACGCTGGTCCGGCTGCTGCCGGAAAAAAATCTGCGTGCACTGACGAAGAAGATGCATGGCGAGCCCGCCGCCGCGGCTCGCGCACTGACGCGCGCGAAGGAGCTGCGCGAAGACCTGTTTGCGCTCGTGAGCGCCATCGCCACGCGCAATGCGCCGCCGAAGAGTGCTCTCGCGACGCTGCGCGAGCATTGGCTCGCCGGCATCGAGGCGCACGAGCTGCGCTTCGAAAGCGGCCGCGTCATCGCCGACATCCGCGCGGACGCTGCCGACCTCGACCTGATTGCCGCGCTCGTCGCGTACCGGATGGTCGAGCACGTCATGCCGCAGCCAGTCGATCGCCTGCGCGTCTGCGGCGGAACGAACTGCGCCTGGGTATTCATCGACAGCTCGAAGGCCGGGCGCCGCCGCTGGTGCGACATGGCGGTGTGCGGCAACGTCGCGAAAGCCCAGCGGTTCTACGCGCGCTCGCGACGCCGGTATGCTGCTGCGACCCGCTGAACCTGCCGATGCAATGGCCGTCGCCCGCGTCCACGTGCGCGCGTGGCAGATCGGCTATCGCGACCTGCTGCCGGCGGACTACCTCGCGGGCCTGAAGCCGGAGGATCGCGCGCAGCGCTACACGTTCGGCGGCACAGATCCGCGCCAACCGATGACGACGGTCGCGGTCGACGATGCCGGAACGGTTCGCGGGTTCGTCACGACCTGCGCAGCGCGCGACGACGACGTACCCGGCTACGGCGAGCTCGCGGCAATTCACGTCGATCCCGACTGGTGGGGCCGCGGCGTCGGGCAGGCACTGCTCGCCTCCGCTCGCGCCCACTTGCTCGACTCGGGATTCCGGCGCGCGCTCCTGTGGGTGCTCGTCGGCAATGTTCGCGCCGAGCGCTTCTACGAGCAGGATGGCTGGACGGCCGACGGGACGCGGCGCACGGATACCGTGTGGGGCGTGCAGATCAACGATCAGCGGTATCGGCGCATGCTCTAGTCGACTGCAGTTGCCTCGAGCATCACCAGCAGCTGCGGCAGTGGTAGCCGCGTGACTCCGAGCAGCGACGTCGTATAGCGAGCGTCCGCGTTGCCGAAGCGCTTCGAGATACGTCCGAACTGTCTGAGTAACTGGTCCATGTCGGTGGTGTAGACGTTCAGCCGAACGACGTTCGCGAAGCTCATGTCGGCGGCAGTGAGCAGACCTTGCAGATTGTCGAGCGACAGCTCGACTTGCGCGCCCATGTCATCCGGATGCTGCGCGTTGCCGTTCGCGTCCACAGAATCCTGCCCGCTCAGCATGAGGATGCGCCGATGACCGCTGATGAGCTGGGCTTGATCGAATCCCAGCTTGACCGGCCACGACCAGGGGTTGATCGACTTTCGTTCCATGCTGCCTCCTGATTCATGAAGCAGCAGGCTAGGCGCATCTGTCGATGCGCGCACGCACGAACGGTCGCCCGATCACCACGATCGGACGAGCTCAAATTTCAGCGAGTCCGAAACTCTCCGGCGAAGAGTGGGAGATCATCCTTGTTTCCGCCAGATCATCTGTCAAGGCGACACTGGTCGAAAGTTCTCTGCCCGATTTGGATCGCCCTTGCCCTTGTACTTGGCGCGACTGGGATAGGGGTAGATCGGACGAGTGAATTCCGTCTTCGGTTCCATTTCGGCCCCAGCGGATTCGAGATGCGAACCGATGAGGACGTCGGGTGCCTGCCCCTTTTCCACCCACGCTTCGAGATAGTTGAAATAGTCAATGGCGAATGCGCCTGCGCCGCCATCGCAATGATTCATTCCGGGCACTAGAAAGAACCGGAAAAACTCTTGCGTCTGAGTGCGTCCTCCCATGGTCCTTTCCACCAATTCATAGTAGTCGATGGAGTCCGCAGGAATATCAGACTCATCGGCTGCGCCCTGATACATGATCATCTTGCCACCTGCGGCTTTGAATTTTCGCAAGTCAGGATTGTCGGCTGCGCCGAATAAAGACTCGGCCATGCGTAGTCGCTTGTAGTCTCGGTCGAAATCGAAATCATCGAGCTTCCAGCCTGGTCCGGGCGCAGGCATGAATCCGATGTACGAAAAGTATTCCTTCGGCCATGGCGAGGGCGCCCCACCGATGAGGTAGGCCGGGCTGAGTTCGTCGGACAACCAATTGAGCTCAGAGCCCGGCAGGGGCCCGCCCGAATAGATCTTGATTCCTTGGGATGTCGTCGGACCGGAATAGACTTTCTTGATGGCATCGACTTTTGCCGTCGTCAGGCAACCGGCGCTTTGCCCAGACTTGCAAAGCAAGGATGTCGGATCGAATGGGCAATGAATCGGATCACCGATGATGCCGTCGCGAACGCCGTCGTCCATATCGCATTGCGCGACGGCTGCTTCATGCACGAGCTCGACGTCCGACCGATCCACATTGCCAACGAGCGCCCGTGAGGCCCATACATAGTTCATCATGGGCCCTGAAAATGTCGGAGAAGGCGCGCCGACGAGGATTCCGTCAAAGTCCCATGGAAAGCGCTGCGCTTCGGACAATCCCTGCTGTCCGCCCGAAGAGCACCCGGAGAAGTACGATTTTGCGGGCGCTGAGCTGAAGAAGCTC
>DATEML010000118.1:0-45707 GCA_035275585.1 Steroidobacteraceae bacterium
CGGAGTGTGCCGGGACCAGCAGCACGTCATCGAAGGTGAGTGCTTCCTCGAGAATGCGCATGGTGGGAACCCGCGTTATCGATGAAAGCGCGCCATTGTACAGGAATACGGCCAGCCTGTAGCCTTCTTTTCCATGCCTCCTTCGGACCTGGAGCTCGATTTCTCGGCGCCCGCGCCACCGCCGCAGCCCGCGGAGACTCGCGACATCTACACCCCGTCGCGCCTGAACCGCGAGGCGCGCACGCTGCTGGAGCGCGGCCTGCCGGCACTGTGGCTGGAGGGCGAGATCTCGAACCTGTCGCGCCCTTCCTCGGGCCACTGGTACTTCTCGCTCAAAGACGAGGCCGCCCAGCTCCGCTGCGCCATGTTCCGGCAGCGCAACCTCATGGCGCGGTTCACGCCACGGGACGGCTCGCACGTGCTCGTGCGGGGCCGCGTGAGCTTGTACGAGCAGCGCGGCGACTACCAGTTCATCGCGGACTACATGGAAGAGGCCGGCGAAGGCGCGCTGCGACAGCGCTTCGAGCTGCTGAAGGTCAAGCTCGCGGCGCAGGGCTTGTTCGCCACAGAGCACAAGAAACCGCTGCCGCGCCTGCCGCGGCGGATCGGTGTAATCACCTCGCCGACCGGCGCCGCCATCCGCGACGTCCTGCACATTCTGCGTCGGCGCTTCTGCGCGATCCCCGTGTTGCTCTACCCGGTGCAGGTGCAAGGCGGCGTCGCAGCGGCGCAGATCGCGAGAACCATCCGCCGCGCGTCCGCGCGGGCCGAATGCGACGTGCTGATTCTGGTGCGCGGCGGCGGCTCGCTCGAAGATCTGTGGGCGTTCAACGAAGAGAGCGTGGCGCGTGCGATCTACGACTCGGCGATTCCGATCGTCGCCGGCATCGGCCACGAGGTCGATTTCACGATTGCGGACTTCGTTGCCGATGTGCGCGCGCCAACGCCGTCGGGCGCCGCGGAGCTGGCCGTTCCGGACTCCGGCGAGTGGCTGCGCAACGTCCTGCGCCTCACGAGCCGCCTGGCAGCCGCGCTGAGCCGCAAGCTCAAGACGCAGCAGGATCGCGCGTCGTGGCTGGAACGGCGGCTCGCGCAGCTGCATCCCGGCGTCGAGCTGCGCCAACGCGCGCAGCGCCTCGACGATCTGGAACAGCGACTGATCCGCGCGTTACGAGCGGATCTCAACGCGCGTCGCCGGACGTTGGTGCAACTGGCAGCGGAGTTGCGTCAGCACTCGCCGGCGCTGCGCGTCGCGAATGCGCGTCGGCGTCTGGACAGCGCCCGCGCAAGCATCGAGACGATCACGCGGGCGAGCGTGGAGCAATTGAACAAGCGTCTGGCCGTGGCGGCGCGAACGCTGGACGCCGTCAGCCCGCTCGCAACGCTCGAGCGCGGCTATGCGATCGTCACTGATTCGAAGGGCACGGTCATCACGAATGCGCAGGACGTTCGCGCCGGCCAGCTGATCGACGCGCGGCTGACGCAAGGCTCGATCCGCGCACGAATCGAGCGCACCACGAATCCCGAGCTGGATCTGCGCCTTCCCGGAGTCGACGAGAAATGACCTTGCGCGTCCGCCGCCTCGCAGCGGCAACCCTCGCTTGCGTGTCGCTGGCCGGCGCGGCGCACGCCGGCGACCTGCCGCACGAGAGCCGCGTGCCCGGCGGGATCGCGCTCATCGAGATTCCCGGCGGCGATTTGCCGCCGACGGCGCTGATCGACGCGCGGCGCGCGGCCGTAATTCGTCACGATGACCGCTGGCTCGCGATCGTCGGCATTCCGCTGGCGACCAAGCCGGGCTCGCAGAAGCTCCGCGTAACGACGGGCACGAAGACGGTAGACGTGCCGTTCGAGGTGACCGACAAGCGCTATCGCGAGCAACGCCTGACGATCAAGAACGAGCGCCAGGTGAACCCCAATCCCGAGGACCTGAAGCGCATCGCGGCGGAGACGGAGCGCTCCAACGCCGCGCTGTCGAAGTTCACGACCAGCGGCACGCCGGCATTTGCGCTGCTGTCGCCGGTCGAAGGCAAGAGATCCGACTCGTATGGCTCGCGCCGCATCTTCAACGGCCAGCCGCGCAATCCGCACTCAGGCATGGACATCGCCGCTGCGAAGGGCACGCCGATCCGTTCGCCTGCGGCCGGCACGGTGGTCGAAGCCGGCACGTTCTTCTTCAACGGCAACACGCTGTACATCGATCACGGCTACGGGCTCGTGACGATGTACTGCCACCTCGACGAGATCAAAGTGAAAGTCGGTGACCATCTCGCTGCCGGCGAGCTGATCGGCACCGTCGGGGCGACGGGTCGTGTGACCGGCCCGCATCTGCACTGGGGCGTGGCGCTGAATCGCGCCATGGTGGACCCGGCGTTATTTCTGGATCGGGAGTAGGTCGGGCTTCAGCCCGACCTACAGCCCTTCAGGCGGACTCTTCAGCTTGTTCTGCAGGAAATCGCCGACGACCGGCCTGAACCGATCCATGTCGACGAGGAACGAGTCGTGCCCCTGGAGTGAAGGCAGGCGCACGAACTGCACTTCGCGGCCGCCGGCGGCGAGGCCTTCCGCGAGCTCCTGCTGCTGCGCCAGCGGAAACAGCATGTCGGTCTCCACGCCGATGATCAGCGCCCGCTCGACGGCGAAGCGCCTGAGTGCCTGCTGCACCGTGCCGCCGTGGTCGGCGAGATCGAAAAGATCCATGGCGCGCGAGATGTACAGGTAGCAGTTCGGGTCGAACTGGCCGATGAACTTGGTCGCGTGGTTCTCCAGGTACGACTCGACTTCGAAGTCGATGCCGAACGGATCGCCGGGTTGGTGCTCGGCGCTGACGCGCTCGCGGCCGAAACGCAGCGCCCACTCCTTCGCCGAGCGGTAGGTGATCATCCCCAGCTTGCGCGCCAGGCGCATGCCCTGCACCGGGATCGCATCGGCGCTGTAATTCCCTTCCTGCCACGCCGGATCGCGCCTGATCATCTCCCGCTGCAGCGAGCGCAGCGCAATCGAGAACGGCGCGGAACGCGCCGCGGCCGAGATCGAGATGACATTGCGCGTCTCGTCGGGGAACAGCGCGCAGTAGGCGAGCACAGTCATGCCGCCGAGCGACGGGCCGATCACCGTGTGCAGCTTCTTGATCCCGAGCGACACCGCGACCTCGTGCCCGGCACGCGCCATGTCCTCCACCGTCAGCACCGGAAACGTCAGGCGATACGGCCGGCCGGTCGCGGGATCGAGTGAAATCGGCGAGGTCGAGCCGAACGGGCTGCCGAGCGAGTTGATGCAGATGACGAAGAAGCGCCGCGTGTCGATCGGCCGGCCCGGGCCGATCATGTCTTCCCACCAGCCCTGCGCGGAATCTTCCGTCGACGACGCCGCATGCGCCGACGGCGACAGGCCGGTGAAGATCATGACGGCGGCATCGTGCCGCGCCTGCGGATCGCCCCAGGTCTCGTAAGCGACTTCGACGCTAGGCAACGCGCCGCCGCGACGCATCGGGAACGGCCGCTGCAGCCTCAGTATTTTCCTGGCGGTCGCCATGGCGGTGTCAGTGTAATCGTTCAGCGCTTGACGCGCTTCATCAGGCGCTTGCGCGAGCGGACCTGGCGCGGCGTGAGCGGATTGCGCCGGCCCTTGAACGGGTTCTCGTCGGCGCGGAACTCCACCCGCACCGGCGCTCCTTCCAGCCGGAAGTGCTTGCGGAACAGGTTCGCGAGATAGCGCCGGTAGGCGTCCGGCACGTGCTGCACCTGGTTGCCATGCACGACGATGATCGGCGGGTTGCGCCCGCCCTGGTGCGCATAGCGCAGCTTGATCCGGCGGCCGCGCACCAGCGGCGGCTGGTGCTGCTGAATCGCAAGCTCGAGCACGCGCGTCAGCTCCGGCGTCGGAATCTCGCGCATCGAAGCGTCGTAGGCTTCGCTCACTCCCCGCATCAGCTCGCCGACGCCCGTGCCATGCAGCGCCGAGATGAAATGCACCGGCGCGAAATCCAGGAATGGCAGGCGCAGATCGAGACCGGTGCGGATCTCGTCGCGTTTGTCCATGGGAATGTTGTCCCACTTGTTGACGGCGATGAGCAGCGAGCGGCCGCGCTCGGCGACCATTCCGAACAGCGTCGCATCCTGCTCCGCGACGGTGTCGTGCGCATCGATGATGCCGATCACGACGTTCGCGGAATCGACCGCCTGCAGCGCCTTGATGACGCTGAACTTCTCGACCGCCTCCTCGACTCGCGCCCGCCGCCGCACGCCGGCGGTGTCGATCAGCGTGTAGCGCCGGCCGTCGCGCTCGAACGGTACGAACACTGCGTCGCGCGTCGTGCCCGGTTGATCGAACGCGATCAGCCGCTCCTCACCCAGCAGACGGTTGATGAGCGTCGACTTGCCGACATTCGGACGGCCGATCACGGCGACGCGAATATCGTCCGGCCCGGCAGCATCGGTCTCGACCGCATGCTCCAATCCGGTCAGCGCCTCATCCATCAGTGCGCGGACGCGGTCGCCGTGCGCGGCAGAGATGGCTTGCGGCTCGCCCAGGCCGAGTTGATGAAAATCCGCCTCGGCGGTGGATGCGTCCAGGCCCTCGGCCTTGTTGGCGACGACGATGACGTGCTTGTCGAGCTTGCGCAGCGTCTGCGCGATGAAGTGATCCGAGGGCGTGAGCCCTTCGCGCGCGTCGGTCATGAACAGCACGCGATCGGCCTCTTCGATCGCGCGCAGCGTCTGCTGCGCCATCAGGACTTCGATGCCGCGCGCATCGACGACGAGGCCGCCGGTGTCGACGACCAGGTAGGGAATGCTGCCGACTTTGCCGTAGCCGTACTTGCGGTCGCGCGTCAGACCGGGCAGGTCCGCGACCAGCGCGTCGCGGGTGCCGGTGAGGAAATTGAACAGCGTCGACTTGCCGACATTCGGCCGTCCGACCAGCGCGATGACTGGCAGCATTTATCCGCCATTCGTCTCGGGCTCGGGCTTCGTTTCCGGCTCGGGCTTCGGCTCGGCGGGCGCCGGCAGCGGCTCCGACGAGTCGGGCGACGGCTTCGCCTTCGGCGTGCTCTTGAATGCCAGCAGCTTGCCCGAGTCGGTCTGCACGAAGACTCCCGCGTCGGTCGTGACCGCGGAGTTGGTGATGCGCTCGCCGTCGGTCTTCTGCCGCGCCACGATTTCGCCAGTCGCCTTGTCGAGCCAGTGCATGTAGCCCTCGAAGTCGCCGACCACGAGCGCGTCGCCGTCCAGTGCCGGCGCGGTCAGACCCCGGCGCTTCATCGCGTCCTGCTCCCACACTACGGCGCCGTCGCTGCGCTTCATCGCGACCACGACGCTGTCGGCGTTGGTGAGATAGATGTTGTCGTCATCCATGGTGAAGCCGCGATAGCTGGAAGCGTCACGCGCCCACCAGATCTGTCCGGAATCGAGCGCGAGCATGGCAATGCGCCCCTGGAAGCCGACGACGAACACGTCGTCCCCGGAGACGCGCGCCGGCGAGTCGATATCGGAGAGCCGCTCGAGCTCGGTACGGCCGTGCGGCGCATTCACGACCGCATCCCACAGCACGTCGCCGTTGCGCGGGTCGATCGCGAGCACTTTGCCGTCATCGAAACCAGCGACGACACGGTCACCTGCGAGCACAGGCGGCGCCGTGCCGCGCAGCGTGAGCCGCGGCACCTGCTCGTCGACCGCCCAGCGCTGCGAGCCGTCCGTAGCCGCCATTCCCTCGACGTGGCCGTCGACGGTGCGGATCACCACCACGTCCTTCGCGATGAGCGGCCGGGCCAGCACTTCGCTGCCGATCGACTTGCGCCAGCGCTCGCTGCCGTTGGCGGCGTCGAGCGCAATGATGTCGCCGTCGCTGGAGCCGAGGACGACCAGCCCGTTGTCCACCTCGGGTCCGGCCGACAGGGCCAGCTTGGTCTTGACCGTCCACGCGCGTCGGCCAGTATCGGCCGCCAGCGCCACGACCTCGCCGTCATGTGAAGCGGCATACACCTTTCCGTCCACCACGATGGGACGCAGCGCAAGCCGCAGACGCTCCGAGTCGCCGCCCAGACCGGCGCTCCAGGTGCGATGCACGACGCGCTTCGCAACGATGTCGACCAGCTCCGCGGGAGGATCCACTACCTTGTCGCCGCAGGCGGCGAGCGTGATGAACGCAGCGGTGCCGAGCACAGCCAGCACCACGCGGATGCGATGGGGGGAGAACATCAGGAGTCTCCTTTCGCTGCCGGTGCAGTCGTCGGTTTCGGCGCAGCCGGCACATCTCCGCCGACATCACGCAGCTTCAGCTCGACCGTCGCGCGGTCGATCTCGCCCTTGGTGTCACCAGCGAGCGCCGCGGCGTATTCCGCGCGTGCGCCCTGCGCGTCGCCCTTGGCGAGCAGCGCGTCGCCGCGAATCTCGCGGACCTGGGCGGCGAAGGCGCCGGCCTTTTCGACATCGAGCTGCTGTAGCGCCTCGTCATGCTTGCCGGTCTGGATCAGCAGCCGCGCCAACCGCAGCTGCGCGATGTGCGCCAGCTCCTCGTCCTTCGAGCTGTCGACCACCTGCCGCAGCTGCTTGATCGCCTCATCGAAGCGACCCGCGTCGGCGTGCCGCTTGGCGAGCAAGAGTCGACCCTGTTGCGTGTAGGCGGAGCTCGCGTGCTCGCCGGCCAGGCTGTCGAGGAGCTTGCCGGCCTGCGCGTCGTCGTTGCCCGCCAACGCCTTCTGGAAGTCCGTATAGACCTTGCCGGCGTGCTCCGCCTGCGCGTCCTGGTACTTCTGGTAGTAGTTGTAGCCGGCCAGCCCACCCAGACCGAGGACAATCCCGGCGAGGATGAATTTCCAGTTCTCGCGCCACCAGTTGCGCAGCGCTTCTTCCTGATCGCGATCGGTTAAGTAGTCTTCGACCATGGCAGTGTCATCTGTGTAGGTAAGTGTGTGCCGGGCTCAGCGACCGAGCCGTGCGGCGATCTCGTCCGCGACGCGGTCCCAGGCCAGCTCGACCTGCGGCGCTTCCACGCGCAGGGATTTGAGACCGACGACGCGCCGTTCGGTTTCCGCGTCGCCGAGAATCAGCGCCAGATTCGCCCCGCTCTTGTCGGCGCGCTTCAATTGAGACTTGAAGCTGCCGCCGCCGCAGTGGCTTTCTATGCGCACTGTCGGGACTGCATCCCGGATGCGCTCCGCCAGCGCCAGGCCCTCGGCCTCGGAACGCTCGCCGGCGATCACCAGGTAGACGTCCGGGGCGACGGCCGGCGTCTCGCCGTGTTGCGCGCGCAGCAGCGACACGATGCGTTCCTGCCCCAATGCCCAGCCAACAGCCGGGGTGTTCTCGCCGCCCAGCTGCGCGACCAGGCCGTCGTAGCGCCCGCCGGAGCAAACCGCGCCCTGTGCGCCGAGCTCGGTCGTCAGCCATTCGAAAACTGTGTGCGTATAGTAATCGAGGCCGCGCACCAGCCGCGGATCCAGCACATAGCGGATGCCGACCGCGTCGAGATGACGGCACAGCCCGGCGAAGTGCTGGCGCGATTCCTCGTCCAGGTACTCCGTCAGGACCGGCGCGCCGGCGATCACGTCCTGCAGCTCCGGATTCTTGCTGTCGAGAATGCGCAGCGGATTGCCTTCGAGGCGTCGCAGGCTGTCCGCGTCGAGCCGCGCCTTGTGGGCGGTGAAGTACTCGACCAGCTTTTCGCGATACGCGCGCCGCGATGCCGGCGTGCCGAGCGAATTCAGGTGCAGCTCGATGCGTTGCAGACCGAGGGTGCGCAGCAAGCGCGCGCTCAACATGATCAGCTCCGCGTCGATGTCGGGACCGGGAAAGCCGAACGCCTCGGCATCGAGCTGGTAGAACTGACGGAAGCGGCCAGCCTGGGGCCGCTCGTAGCGAAACATCGGGCCGGCGCACCACACGCGCTGGCGCTGGTTGTGCAGCAGACCGTTGCTGATCATCGCGCGCACGATGCCGGCCGTCGCCTCCGGGCGCAGCGTCAGCGAGTCGCCGCCCGGATCCTCGAACGTGAACATCTCCTTCTGCACGATGTCGGTGAACTCGCCGATCGAGCGTTTGAAAAGCGCCGTGTTCTCGACGATCGGGACGCGGATTTCCTGGTAGCCGTACGCGGCGAACAGCTCGCGCGCCACGCCTTCGAGCCGGTGCCAGCCGGCAATATCCGCCGGCAACACGTCGTTCATCCCACGGGGCGGCTGAATCTGTTGTTGCGTCACTCGCGCTCCGCAGTCTTCAGGGAACTGTCCGATCTCACTGAGCCATCCGCCTCGATCACGAATCTCGCCCCGTCCCGGCCCGCCCGGCGCGGAATCACGATGCGCTGGTCGCCCACCTGCGCGCTCACCGCCGAAGCCACGCCGACGTTGACGCGCAACGGCGGTACGCCCGCGACCGTGCGCGGCCGGCCCGGCGTGCCCATGTCGAACATCAGGCGCTTGCCGGTCGAATCGTAGATCTCCGCCCACGATGGCTCGCTGAACTCCAGGCGCACGCGCACCTCCTCCGCTTCCCCCGCACTACGCGCGAGGGACGGCGTGGGAGCGACTGGCGCAGTCGCCGGCTCCACCTGTGGCGGCTCACTCGGCCTCGGCTGCGGCGCTGTCACCGTCGGCACTTTGCTCGTCGTCGCGACACCGGCGCCCTGCGTCATCGGCCACAGCTGGTAGACGAGCCATGCAACACCGGCCGCCACCGCGATCGCAAAAGCGATCCACAACGGCAGCTTCGGCACGCTGCGACGCTGCGGCACCGGCGTCACCATCGCCGCCGGAATCGGCGTCGGCTCGCTCGGCGTACCGCTGAGCGCGTCATAGCGCTCGAGTACGGTCGCGGGCGATACGCCCAGCAGCGTTGCGTATTTGCGCAGGTGTCCCTTCGCGTACACCGGGGCGCCGAGCGCATCGAAGCGGTTCGCTTCGAGCGCCTCGATCACCCACACGTCGAGATGCAGATCCTCGGCGGCGTATTGCACCGAGTAGCCGCGGCGCTCGCGCGCGGCCCGCAGCATCCCGCCCGGCGTGTCCGGCCCGGCAACTGCCGCATCCGCTGGACCGCCACGACCCGACTCATTCATCCCGGGTTCCGCTCGGACTCCAGCAATTCTTTGGTCTGGTCCGCCGACGGATATTCGCTCTTCAGGCGCTGCGCATAGTGCTGGGCTTGCGCCTGGTTGCCGAGGCCGCGCTCGATGCGCACGCCCAGCCACAGCGTCGCGGGGCTGGTGCGACCCACTTCCATGTAACGCGCGAGGAACGCGCGCGCCGACATGTACTCGGTCTGGCGGTACTCGAGCTCGGCCATCTGGAACAGCGCTTCGCCAAAGCGCGGCCTGACGGCCAGCGCCTTGCGGAAATTCTCCTCGGCGCCCTTGATGTCGCCGGCGCTGAGCTCACAGTTGCCGGCGTTCAGGAATGCCACTTCCGGCGTCTTGTACAGCGGATCGGCGGCGGCTTCGAGCGCTACCTTCGTGCCGCGCTCGTACTTCTTCAGCTGGCACAGGTAGACCGCGTAATTGTTCTTGAACTCCGGGTTGTGCGGCTCGAGCGAGATGGCGCGCTCGAAGTGCGACTCGGCCTTGCGCTCGTCGCCGAGCCGGTTGTACAGCATGCCGGCAATCAGGTGCGCGCGTCCGTAGCGCGGGTTCTGCTCGAGCGCGCGGTCGATCTTGTCCTTGGCCTGCTGCAGGTTGCCCTTGCGCAGGTGCTCGATGCCGAGCTCCAGGTTGATCTCCGCCGCCTTCTCCGGCTGCGGCGTGCTCAGCTGCGAGTTGCTCGTGCATCCCGCCAGGACCGCCACGAGGCCGATCGCCACGATCGTCGCTGCACGCTTCACGGTTGCACCGCCACTGAGATGAGCTTCGAGCCCAGTCGTACTGTCGTGCGGTCGTTGACCCGGCCGACCAGCTGACCGCACGCGGCATCGATGTCGTCGCCGCGCGTGCGCCGCGTCGTCGCGATCACGCCGTTGTTATTGAGAATCTCGCGGAACCGTTCGATCGCCGCCGCACTGGAGCGCTGGTAGCGCGTCCCGGGGAACGTATTGAACGGGATCAGGTTCACTTTCGCCGGCTGCCCTTTCAGCAACGACGCCAGCTCGCGCGCATGCTCCGGCTGGTCGTTGATGCCGTCGAGCATCACGTACTCGAACGTGATGCTACGCGCATTCTGCTGGTTCACGTACTGCCAGCAGGCGTCGAGCAGCTCGGCGATCGGATGCTTGCGGTTGATCGGCACCAACTGGTCGCGCAGCTTGTCGTTCGGCGCGTGCAGCGACACAGCCAGCGCGCAGTTCGTTTCCGCAGCCAGCTTCAACATCTGCGGCACGAGGCCGGACGTGCTGACGGTCACGCGGCGACGGGAGATGTCGAAGCCGAGATCGTCCATCATGATCTCGGCGGCGGGCACGACGTTGCGATAGTTCGCGAGCGGCTCGCCCATGCCCATGAAGACGACGTTCGTGACGACACGATCGCCGCCCGCTTGATAGCCCAGCTCGCGGTTGGCGAGCCACACCTGGCCGACGATTTCCGCGACGGTCAGGTTGCGGTTGAACCCCTGCTGCGCGGTCGAGCAGAAAGTGCAGTCCATCGCGCAGCCGACCTGGCTGGAGATGCACAGCGTGCCGCGACCGGGCTCGGGGATGAACACGGTCTCGATGCCTTGCGTCCCGTCCATCGCCAGCAGCCACTTGCGCGTGCCATCGGCAGACACCTGCGTGGTGGTGATCGACGGCGTCGCGACGACGGCGACTTCCTTCAAGCGCTCGCGGAAGCTCTTCGCCAGGTCCGTCATCTGGTCGAAATCGGCGACGCAGCGCTTGTACAGCCACTTCAGCAGCTGACGCGCGCGGAACGGCTTCTCGCCCATCCCGGCGACGAACGCTTCCAGCTCGGTGCGTGTCAGCCCGAGCAGGTTCGTCTTCGCGGTGGGGTCGAGGCTCGCGTTCATCGCGGCTGCAATCTTAGCGGGTCCGCGGGCACAGGTCGGCAGCGGCGAAGAAGTAGGCAATCTCGGTCCGCGCGTTGTCCGCGCTGTCGGAGCCGTGCACGACGTTCTCTTCGATGCTGGTGGCGAGATCGGCGCGGATCGTGCCCTTGTCAGCCTTCTTCGGGTCGGTGGCGCCCATCAGCTCGCGGTTCTTCGCCACGGCGTTCTCGCCTTCCAGAACCTGAACGAGAATCGGGCCGGAGCTCATGTAGCGCGTCAGGTCCTTGAAGAACGGACGCTCGCGGTGGACCGCGTAGAAGCCCTCCGCCTGGGCCAGGGTCAGCTGCATCATGCGGGCCGCGACGATTCGCAGGCCGGCCTTCTCGAAGCGGCTATAGACGTTGCCGATCACGTTCTTCTGTACGCCGTCGGGCTTCACAATCGAAAGGGTGCGTTCGAGCGCCATGAATCCGAGTCCTCGATCTGAATTGGATCAATGAGTTAGGAACGCGCGAAGGCCGGGGAGCCGGCGCGCGCGGCGCAGTCTACCGGGGGAGCCCCGGAGCGGCAAGAAATCTAACGGCGACGCGAAGTTAGGTTAGACCGTAAAGCTTTCGCCGCAGCCGCATTCGCCCTTCACGTTCGGGTTGCGGAAGCGGAAGGCCTCGTTCAGGCCTTGCTTGACGAAGTCCACCTCGGTGCCGTCGATGTAGTCGAGGCTGGCGCGGTCGACGATCACCTTCACGCCCTGCTCTTCGAACACCACGTCGTCGGCGCCGATCTCGTCGGCATAGTTCACGACGTACGCGAAACCGGAGCAGCCGGTCTTTTTGACCGACAGGCGCAGCCCGACGCCATGCCCGCGGCGGCCGAGGAAGGACCGGACGCGGTCGGCGGCGGATGAGGTCAGTGAGATGGACATAGGAGGGAGATGGCGGTCAACGAGTGGGAGTCAAGGCCAGCGGCTGATTCGGATCCTGCATGAGTCCATGCCGGGGGCAAATTGTACGATCGAACCGGGTCAGCGAATTGATGCATGGGTCGCAATCTGCCGCTGCCATTCCGCCGCCAGCGCATGTACGGCGTCCTCCAGGACGAGCAGGCGCCCGCGCTTCTCCGGTGGGAACTCCAGCTCGTCGGCGGCCTCGCGCCAGCTCCAGCGGCGCAGCTCGTCCTGCGTTGCCCCCTGCAGGCGCTCGCTCAGGAGCGATCCGGCCGCGACGCAATGCGGGCAGCCGTAAACCTCGAACCGCAGCGCCACGATGCGATCGTCGCGCACGCGCGCGCTCAGATCGAAGCGCACGCCCTGCTCCGGGTCGCCCGCGGAAGCGGCGATGACGTCCGCAGCCGACGCGAAGCGGCCAACGTTACGCGGCTGCGCAAAGTGTTCGACGACGAGGGGGCTGTAGGGCGCTTCGCTCACGATTTCGTCTCCGAGCTCGTTGCCTGAGGCGCGAATGAGCGCAGCCGCGCAACTTCGCGTTTCACTGCGGCGATCGCTGTGTCGATCTGCTCGGCGGTCGTGAAGCGGCCGAGACTGAAGCGCAGCGAGCTCTGCGCCAGCTGGTCGCTGTGGCCGAGCGCACGCAGAACATACGAAGCCTCCTCGGAGGCCGACGAACACGCCGACCCAGCCGACACAGCGAGCTCGCGCAATGCGAACTGCAGGCTCTCGCCTTCGACGCCATGGAAGCTGACGTTCAGCAGCACCGCCACGCGCTCCTGCGCATGGCCGTTCAGCTCGACGTCGCCGATGCTCTGAATGCCCGCCCACAACCGGTCGCGCAACGCGCCGATGCGCGCCATGTCCTGTTCGCGCTCGCGCGCGCCGATCTCGAACGCGAGGCCCATGCCCACGATCTGGTGCGTCGGCAGCGTTCCGGAGCGGATGCCATGCTCCTGGCCGCCGCCGTAGATCAGCGGCTTGAGCGCCAGCGGCGGCTTGCGCCGCACGTAGAGCGCGCCGATACCCTTCGGTCCGTAGATCTTGTGCGCCGTGAGCGAGAGCAGATCGACGTTCATCGCCTCGGCGTTCAGCGGCACTTTGCCGAAGCTCTGCGCCGCGTCGACATGGAACGCGACGCCACGCTCGCGGCAGATCGCGCCGACAGCTGCGATGTCCTGGATCGTGCCGATCTCGTTGTTGACGTGCATCAGCGAGACGAGCTGCGTATCCGGGCGCAGCGCCGCCTGCACCTGCTCCGGCCGCACGATGCCGTCGGCGCCCGGCTTCAGCCAGGTGACCTCGAACCCTTCACGCTCCAGCTGCTTGAGCGGATCGAGCACTGCCTTGTGCTCGGTCTTCGACGACACGAGGTGGCGGCCGCGATCCGCGTTGAAGCGCGCGATGCCGAAGATCGCGAGGTTGTCCGACTCGGTCGCGCCGGAAGTCCAGACGATGCATTCCGGGCGCGCACCGATCGCTGCCGCGACCTGCGCCCGCCCCTTCTCGACGAGCCCGCGCGCGCGGCGCCCGTAGTCGTGACCGGCCGAAGAAGGATTGCCTTGCGCGCCGCTCGGGCGCAGACACTCGATCATCGCGTCCGCGACGCGCGGATCGACCGGCGTGGAGGCCGCGTAATCGAGATAAATCGTAGTCGCTGTGTTCACTGCCGTGCAGGATAAAGAAAATTGCGCCTCTGCGTCACTCCGTCACTTTCGTCGCCTCGTCACTTTGCCTTTTTGCCGGCCGCCGCCGCGCCTGGACCGCGGTGAGCACGCCGCGCAGGATGTTCATCTCGTTCTGATCGAGCAGCGCGCGATTGAACAAGCGGCGGATGCGCGCCATCAGGTGACCGCCGCCGGTGCGGTCGCGAAAGTCGATGTACTCGAGCACCTGCTCGAAGTGCTCGTACAGGCGCGTCATCTCCGCAGCGCTCGCCAGCGGGATGTCGCGCGGCGGAATCTCCGGTGCGCCGGGACGCCCGGCGAGCCAGAGCTCGTAGGCGAATACCTGCACCGCCATCGCGAGGTTGAGCGAGCTGTAGCGCGGATCGGTCGGAATCGCCGCCAGCAGATTGCAGCGCGCGAGCTCGACGTTCGTCAGGCCGATGCGCTCCGATCCGAAAACGATGGCAGCCCCGCCGGATCGGCCCGCCTGCACGATCTGTTCGGCGCAATCGCGCGGCTCCACCAGGTCGAACGGCAGGTGCCGCTGCCGGGCGCTCGTGCCAACGACCAGGCCGCAGTCCGCGATTGCGTCCGCGAAGTCCTCGTGCACGCGCGCGGCTTCGAGAACATCGTCGGCACCCGAGGCGCGCGCCGTAGCATCTGCGTTCGGGAAGAACTTCGGCCGCACTAAATGCAGCTCCGTGAGTCCCATGTTCTTCATCGCGCGCGCGCAGGCGCCGATGTTGCCGGGATGATTCGGGTCGACCAGGACGATGCGGATGGACATGGTGTCACCTGCTATTCTACCCGTCGCCGGCACCGCCCGGCCCTGCTCTTTAACCGCTCCGCTCCGCACCGCTCCACGACGAGGCTCGCTCTGCATGCAACCGCTGTTGAACATCGCTATTCGCGCCGCGCGCCGCGCCGGGGAAGTCATCACCCGTGGCATGAACCGGGTGCACCGGCTCGACGTGCGCGTCAAGGGCCAGAACGATTTCGTCACCGAGATCGACACGCAGGCCGAGCGCGAGATCATCGAGATCGTGCACAAGCACTATCCGCAGCACTCGTTCCTGGCGGAGGAAAGCGGCCAGAGCGGCAGCGACACCGAATTCGTGTGGATCGTCGATCCGCTCGACGGCACCACGAATTTCCTGCACGGCTTTCCGCAGTTCGCCGTATCCATCGGCGTGCAACGCCGCGGCCGGATGGAGCACGCGGTCGTCTACGATCCGCTGCGGCAGGAGTTGTTCACCGCCTCGCGCGGCGAAGGCGCGCAATTGGACGGCAAGCGCATCCGCGTCAGCCCGCACATCGGCCTCGATCGCGCGCTGATCGGTACGGGATTCCCGTTTCGCGCGAACCTGCAGTGGCTCGACCCTTACATGGACATGCTCAAAGCCGTGATCCAGACGACTGCCGGCATTCGGCGTCCCGGTTCCGCTGCGCTCGATCTGGCTTATGTCGCAGCGGGCCGGCTCGATGCATTCTGGGAGCTGGGCCTGTCGCCCTGGGACACCGCGGCCGGAACTCTGTTGATCACCGAAGCGGGCGGCATGATCGGCCGACTGAACGGCAGCGAATACAAGCAAGAGGGCGACATCGTCGCCGGCACCCCGAAGGTCTACGCCCCGTTGCTCGAGTTGCTCGCGCCGCACGTGCCGGAGGGCCTGCGGAATTGACCTGAACTGCATTTGCGTTAGAGTGCCGCGCAGCGCAGCACCTGCGAAAACCAGTCCTAGGACATAAAGAACCATGCTAAAGAACCTGCTCGCGGTGAAACCCGTCAAGGATCTCGAGGCCGAGAGCGCTAAGGGCGAGCTGCGTCGAACGCTGGGTCCGACCGCGCTCACAGCGATCGGCATCGGCGGCATCATCGGCACCGGCATCTTCGTGCTGACCGGCCTGGCGGCCGCCCAGCATGCCGGCCCCGCCATCGTGCTGTCGTTCATCATCGCCGGCATCGGCTGCGTCTTCGCCGGTCTGTGCTACGCCGAGTTCGCGGCGATGATCCCGGTCTCCGGCAGCGCCTACGCATACTCCTACGCGACTCTCGGCGAGGGCGTCGCATGGTTCATCGGCTGGAACCTGGTGCTCGAATACCTGTTCGCCGCCTCGACCGTGTCGGTCGGATGGTCGCGCTATCTGGTCAAGTTCCTGGACGAGCTCCACGTCAATTTCATACCGGCGGCGCTCAGTAGCGCGCCGATCGACTACACGGTCGAGAAAGGCTTCTTCGCGACCGGCGCGATGTTCAATCTCCCCGCGGTCGTCATCGTCACGATCGTCACGGTCATCCTGGTGCTCGGCATCCGGCAATCCTCGCTGGTCAACTCGGTCATCGTCGCCGTCAAGGTTGCGATCGTCGTGGCGGTCATCGCCTTCGGCGCTTTCTACATCACCGCCGACAACTGGCATCCGTTCATTCCGGAGAACACCGGCGTGTGGGGTCAGTATGGCTGGAGCGGCATCATCCGCGCCTCCGGCATCATCTTCTTCGCCTATATCGGCTTCGACGCCGTCTCCACGGCAGCCCAGGAAGCGAAGAATCCGCAGCGCGACGTGCCGATCGGCATTCTCGCAAGCCTCATCATCTGCACGGTCCTGTACATCCTGATGTCCGGCGTGCTGACCGGCATGCTCGAATATCCGCAGCTCAACGACGCGGCGCCGGTCGCCGCCGCACTGATAGCGCATCCCGAGCTGCGCTGGCTGACGATCCCGGTGATCTTCGGCGCGCTCGCCGGCCTCACCTCGGTGATTCTGGTCATGATGCTGGCGCAATCGCGCATCTTCTATTCGATGTCGCGCGACGGCCTGCTGCCGCCGCGGTTCCGCGTGTGCCACCCGCAGTGGCAGACCCCGGTGTTCTCCACGGTGCTGACCGGCGTCGGCGCCGGCCTGATGGGCGGTCTGCTGCCGCTGAACGTGCTCGGCGAGCTCGTCTCGAGCGGCACATTGCTCGCGTTCGTCACCGTGTGCATCGGCATCATGGTGTTGCGCGTGACCAAGCCCGAGCTGCCGCGGCCCTTCAGAGTGAAAGCTGTCTGGCTCGTCGGCGGCCTGGGCACGCTGTTCTGCGGCCTGATGCTGCTCAGCCTGTTCGCGACCGGCGGCACCTGGTACCGGATCGTCGGCTGGACGATCATCGGCTTCGTGATCTATTTCGGCTACGGCTACAAGAACAGCACGCTGCGCAATGGCTCGTCGGGCCGTCCCATCGGCGAGGCCTCGGCGCAACCCGGCAAGTAACGCGAGGATTTCGCCATGAACAAGGTGTGGCTCGTGATGTTTGGTGTCACGGTCACGCCCTGGAAGCTGGTGGGCTATGTCGGCGTGTTCCTGTTCGCGGGCCGCTGGTTCGTGCAACTCGCGGCGTCGCAGGCACGCGGCAAGGTCGTGATGCCCCGCCTGTTCTGGTACATGAGCGCACTCGGCAGCGTGCTGCTGCTGTCGTACTTCGTGTTCGGCAAGAATGACTCGGTGGGAATCCTGTCGAATCTGTTCCCGCTGTTCGTGGCGCTGTACAACCTGTATCTGGACATCAAGAACAGGAACATGCGCAGTCAGGCTTCAGCCTGACGCTTCTTCAGTCTTCGTCCAGCTTCTTCCGCAGCTTCACCGGCTCCAGCCGCTTGCGCGTGCGGATATTCAGCATCTCCACCGCGACCGAGAACGCCATCGCGAAGTAGATGTAGCCCTTCGGGATGTGGAACCCCAGGCCCTCGCCGATCAGCGCCGTGCCGATCAGGATCAGGAATGCCAGCGCCAGCATCTTGATCGTCGGGTGACGGTCGACGAAGTCGCTGATCGGTCCAGCCAGGAACATCATCACGATCACTGCGACGATCACCGCGGCGATCATCACCTGCACGTGATCCACCATGCCGACTGCCGTGATCACCGAGTCGAGCGAGAACACGATGTCGATGATCGCGATCTGGATGATCACGCTCGTGAACGTCGCGCGCACGGCGCCCGGACTATGCTTCTCCTCCCCGCCCTCCAGCCCGCTGTGGATCTCCAGCGTGCTCTTCGCGAGCAGGAACAAGCCGCCGCCGATCAGGATCAGGTCGCGTCCGGAGATACCGCGCTCGCCGATCGAGATCAGCTCCGCCTGCAGGCTCATTACCCACGTGATCGACAGCAGCAGCAGGATGCGCGTCAGCATCGCCAGCGCCAGGCCGATGGTGCGCCCCCGGGGCTGCATCGCCTTCGGCAGGCGGCCGACGAGGATCGAAATGAAGATGATGTTGTCGATGCCGAGGACGATCTCGAGCGCCGTCAGCGTCAGGAAGGCCAGCCAGGTCTGCGGGTCGCTGAGTATTTCCATGGTGCGCGGTCTTTATCGCTGCGTACGTTGTTCGCGCCGCGTCGACCACAGCGACGCGAGAATGCCGATCGCGAGGAAGCCGACGATCACGCCGAGCGAGATTGCATGCGGGATCTCGAGGTGATGATGCAGCAGCATCTTCACGCCGACGAAGCCGAGGATGAAGATCAGGCTGAACTTGATGTACTTGAACATCATCATCAGCCCGGCGATCGCGAAGTACAGCGAGCGCAGCCCCAGGATCGCGAACGCGTTCGAGGTGAAGACGATGAACGGCTCCTGGGTCACGGCGAAGATCGCCGGGATCGAGTCGACGGCGAATACCACGTCGGCGAAGTCCACGAGCAGCAGCGTCACGAACAACGGCGTTGCGGCGCGCGCGCCATTCACGACGGTGAAGAAACGCTCGCCGTCCAGCTTGTCGGTGACGGGATAGACGCGTCGCGCCACGCGCACGAGCATGCTCTTGCTCGGATCGAACTGCTCCTCCTCGCTGCGCAGCATGCGCGCGGCGGAGTACAGCAGGATCGCGCCGAACAGGTAGAAGGTCCAATCGAACGCGTGGATGAGCGCGGCGCCCATCGCGATCATCGCGCCGCGCAGCACGATCGCACCGACGATGCCCCAGAACAGCACGCGGTACTGGAACTGCGCCGGGATCTTCATGAACGTGAAGATGATGGCGATGACGAAGATGTTGTCGACCGACAGCGACCACTCGAGCAGGTAGCCGGTGATGAACTGGATTGCGGCTTCGGAGCCGTTCGGCGCGTCCTCGGACATCCCGCGCCAGCCGAACCAGTGATGCTCGTAGACGCCGTAGACGAGGCCGCTGAAGGACAGCGCGACCAGGACCCACACGACGGTCCAGCCGAGCGCCTGCCGCACGTGCATCGCGCGGGACTCGCGATGCAGGACGCCGAGATCGAGTGCCAGGACGCCGATGAAGATCGCGAAGAAGCACAGCCAGATGAGCCAGTTCATGATGCGAACTCAGGCTCCGCTGCCGTGCCGGGTCATGGCATCGCGTCTACTTTGGAGGTTTCCTTCTGTTCCATCAGGTCGCGCGCCGACAGCTTCATGTCGAGCGCCAGCGCTCCGGCGACGTAGATCGAGGAATACGTGCCGACGATGATGCCGATCGTCAGCGCCCAGGAGAAGCCGCGCAGCGTCTCGCCCCCCATGATGAGCAGCACGACCACGACCAGCAACGTCGCGCCGCTGGTGATGATCGTGCGCGACAGCGTCTGGTTGACCGACGCGTCCATGACTTCCTCGGAACTGGCGCGCCGCGTCTTGTGGAAGTTCTCGCGCACGCGGTCGAACACCACGACCGTATCGTTGAGCGAGTAGCCGATGACCGCGAGGATCGCGGCCAGTACGGCGAGATCGAACGTGAGCTGCGTGACCGCGAAGAAGCCGAGAATGATGATCGGATCGTGCAGCGTCGCGATGATCGCGCTGATGCCCATCTTCCACTGGAAGCGCAGCCAGGTGTAGATGCCGATCAGCACGAACGTGAAGAGGATTGCGAGGCCGCCCTGGTTCGTCAGCTCCTTGCCGACCTGCGGGCCGACCACTTCCGCGCGCTGCAGCTCGACGCTCGGGTCGACCTTGCGCAGAACCTCGGTCACCGCCTTGCTGACGGCGTTCACGTCCTGGTTCTGTTGCGGCAGCAGCCGCACCGCGATCGTGCGGTCATCGCCGAAGTTCTGCACCTGCGGATGCGCGAAGCGTGCCTGCTCGAGGGTGGCGCGCGTCTTCTCGAGATCCGCCGCATGCGGATATCTGAATTCCAGCACCACGCCGCCCGTGAAATCGATGCCGAGGTTCAGGCCGTGCCAGAACAGCAGCACGATCGAGGCGATGATCGCGACGCTCGACACGCCGTACCACATGCGACGCGTGTGCATGAACGGGTACGTCGTGACTTTGTGGAAGAACTCCATGTGCGGTACCGGGCTCGTGGCGAAGTCGTGAGCTAGATGGGCAGGTGCGCCAGGCGCGGTCTGCGGCCCCAGATCGCATGGACCAGCGCACGGCTGCCGACCACCGAGGTGAACAGCGACGTCAGGATGCCCAGGGTCATGACGATGGCAAAGCTGCGGATCGTGCCGGTGCCGAACGCGAACAGCACGACGCCGGCGATCAGCGTGGTCACGTTCGAGTCCGCGATCGTCGCGAAGGCTTTCTCGAAGCCCGCGTTGATCGCCGACAGCGGCGAGTTGCCGCTGCGCAGCTCCTCGCGGATGCGCTCGTAGATGAGGATGTTCGCGTCGACCGCGATACCCAGGTGGAACACGACCGCTGCAATGCCAGGCAATGACAGCGACGCCTGCAGCATCGACAGCAAGCCCACCGTCAGCACGAGGTTGGCCGCGAGCACCGCGTTGGCGATCCAGCCGAAGCCGCGGTAGTACACCGCCATGAACGCGAACGTCAGGATCAGGCCGACGCCCATCGCGTGCCAGCCGCGCCGGATGTTGTCCGCGCCGAGGCTCGGACCGACCGACCGCTGCTCGACGATCGTCTGAGGCGCGGCGAGCGCGCCGGAACGCAGCAGCAGCGCCAGCTCACGCGCTTCCGTAGCCTGTAAACCGGTGATGCGGAAGCTCGATGACAGCACGCTCTGGATGGTCGCCGCGCTGATGACATCTTCCTCGGTGCAGATGGCGCCGGAGCGCACACCCTTGCATTGCTCACCCTGCGCGAGCTGCTTCTTGGAGATGTAGACCACCGCCATGCGCTTGCCGACGTTGTCCTTGGTGGCGTTCAACATCGACTGGCCGCCGCGCGAGTCGAGCTTCACGTTGACCTGCGGCTGGCCTTCCTGGGTGTTGATGTTCGAGGTCGCATCCGTCAGCTGCTCGCCGGTCGCGATGACGTCGCGCTTCAGCAGGATCGGGCGGCGCTGTTGCGTAGGAGGCGGCGGCTGCCCGTTCTGGCCGCGCTCGGCGCGCATGTAGTAGAGCTTCGAGCCGATCGGCACGCGCTTGCTCTGCTCTGCCTCGTACGGATTGTTGGCCTCGTCGACCAGGCGGAATTCCAGCGTGGCGGTCGCGCCGAGCACGCGGATCGCCTCGTTCGGATCCTGCACCCCCGGCAGCTGCACCACGATGCGATTCGCCGCCTGCCGCGTGACGATCGGCTCGGCGATACCGAGCTCGTCGACGCGATTGCGCAGCGTCGTGATGTTCTGCTCGATGGCGACGTCCTGCCGGCGCTTGAGCTCCGCAGGCGTCATGCGCATCTCGACGTATGCGCCGTCCTGTTCCTGACCCGTCGTGATCTGGATGCTGCCGTCCGGCGATTTCAGCGCATCCATCGCCGCCTGCAGGTCCGAGGCGTTGCGCACCACGACGCGCACCACGCCGTTGTTCGATGTCACCGCACCGTAGGGAATGCGCTTGTCACGCAGCGTCGTGCGGGCGTCGCGCTCCAGCCGCTCCACCGTCTGGGCCAGCGCACCTTGAACGTCGACCTCGTACACGAAGTGCACGCCGCCGCGCAGGTCGAGGCCCAGGCTCATGGGCTTCAGCCCGATCAAGCGCATCCACTCCGGCGTGCGCGGCACGCTGGACAGCGCGACCAGGTAGTCGCCCGAAGTACCCTTGATGATCGCGTCGCGCGCCGTAGTCCGCTGCTGATCGTCGGCGAAGCGCAGCACCAGCCGGTCCTTCTGGAGGTACGACACCTCCGGTGTGACCTTGGCGGCGTCGAGCACACCGATCACGCGTTGCTGCGCAGCCTGGTCCATCGCGACGCGATCGTTGCGCGACAGCTGCAATGCCGGGCCTTCGCCGAAGACGTTCGGCAGCGCGAACAGCGTACCGGTCACGACGACGATGATGACCAGCCAATACTTCCAGCGGGAGAACTGATACATGCGGGGTCTGCGTCAGAGGCTCTTCAACGTGCCCTTCGGCAGTATCTGCGCGACCGTGGCGCGCTGGATCTTGACGCTCACGCCGTCCGAGATTTCCAGCGTCAGGTATTGCTCGCCGAGCTCCGTGACCTTGCCGAGGATGCCGCCGTTCGTGACCACTTCGGTGCCGACTTCGAGCGCGGCGACCATGGCGCGGTGCTCCTTCGCGCGCTTCGTCTGCGGGCGGATCAGCAGGAAGTAGAAGACGACCAGCATCAAGGGCACGAACAGCATGCTCACGATGCCCGATTGTCCCGATGCGCCGCCCTGCGCCTGTGCGGCGGCAGTGGAAATCAGCCAGTCCATATTGAATGCCTGTGGAAAAGAGCGGCGCATTATACACAGGCCCGCCCGGCGCATGGGGGCGCTGGAATGTACACTCTGCGCACCCGGATTCCGGCGGGATGAGTGCCCTCAATGAGCTCCAGCCAAGTTCTCTTCATCCTCCTGCTCATCCTCCTCAACGGCTTTTTCGTGCTGTCGGAGATGGCCCTGGTGTCGGCCAAACGCTCCCGGCTGGTCGCCGCCGCCGAGCAGGGACGCGCTGGCGCGAAATCGGCGATCGCGCTGGTGGAGGATCCCACCACGCTCCTGTCGGCGGTCCAGATCGGCATCACCTTGCTGACGATCTTTACCGGCTTGTACGGCGGCGAGACCTTTGCCGCACCGATGGCCACGATCCTGACGGCCTACGGCGTGCCGCCGCAGTACACGGAAGAGCTCGCCAAAGGCATCGTGGTGGTGATCATTACCTTCGTCACGCTCATCGTCGGCGAGGTGCTGCCGAAGCGCCTCGCGCTGCTGCACGCCGAAACGCTGGCGCTGCGGGTCGCCCCGATCATGCGCATCATCGCCCAGATCACTGCCCCCGCGATCTGGTTGCTGCGCGCGGCAGTCAACGCGATCCTCAGGATCCTGCCGATTTCCGCCGCGCCCCAGGCGGCAGTCACCGAAGACGACGTCCGCGCGCTGGTGGCGGAAGGCACGCGTGCCGGCGTGTTCCTCGCTACCGAGCGCCGCCTGCTCGAGGGCGTGCTGGCGCTCGCGGACCGCAAGGTCGGCTCGATCATGATTCCGCGCCAGGACGTCATCTGGCTGGACATCGATGACCCGATCGACTCACTGTGGCAGCAGGCGAAGGCCAGCGGCCATGCGCGCTTCCTGATCGCGCGCGAGAAGCTGGAAGGCCTGCTCGGCATGATCACGCTGGCCAATCTCAGCGAGGCCGTGCATCGCGGCGTGCTCGATCCCGACCGCGATCTGGAGCCGCCGCTGCACATACCGGATTCGATCTCGGTGCTGCAGTTGCTCGATCAATTCCAGAAATCGAGCACGCATCTCGCCGTGGTGACGGACGAGTACGGCGAGATCGAGGGCATCACGACGCCGATCGACATCCTCAAGGCGATCGCCGGCGAGCTGCCGGAGCTCGGCAGCCGCGAGCGGCCGGAGGCGACGCAGCGCGAGAACGGCTCATGGCTGGTCGACGGTCACCTGCCGATCGAGGAGCTGCAGCGGCGCCTGAACCGCCGCGACATGGTCGGCCGCGACTACCACACGGTCGCGGGCTTCGTGCTGGCGCGTCTCGGCCGCATCCCGAAGGCCGGCGACACGCTCACGTGGCGCGACCTGAAGGTCGAGATCATGGACATGGACGGGGTGAGGATCGACAAGATCCTGCTGTCGAAGCACGAGAAGGCGCCGCCCGCTAGGGACTAGGCGCTTCCTTCTGCTGGTGCTCTTCCAGCCACTCGCGCCAGATCGCGAGCGACACCGCAAGCAGCACCGGGCCGATGAACAAGCCGACGAGGCCGAACGCGAGCACGCCGCCCAGCACGCCGAACACTACGAGCAGGAAGGGCATGCGCGTGGCGTTGGAGATGACCATCGGTCGCACCAGGTTGTCCACCCAGCTGACGACCAGCACGCCCCACACCAGCAGAAAGATTCCGTGCCCCACGTGGCCGTTGACGAGCATCCACAACGCCAGGCTTCCCCACACCAGCGGCGCCCCGAACGGAATCAGCGCGATCAGCACCGTCAGCGCGCCCATCAAGACCGGCGCCTCGACGCCGGCGAAGAAGTAGCCGATGCCGGCGACCGTGCCCTGCGCGATCGCGCCGAGAATCAGCGCGTACACCACCGCCTGCGTCGTCGCGCCGATCGCGTCGAGATAGTCGTGCACTCGCGGCCCGAGGATCGCTTCGAGAATTGCGCGCGCCTCGCGCAGCAGGCGCGGCCCGTCGCGCAGCAGGAAGAACATCGAGAGCACGGCGAAGAACAGCTTCGCGACGTTGCGTCCGACGCCGCCGATAAGCTTCGACATCTCGACGGAGGATTGCTCGAGCGTCAGCACCAGCTGTTCGTTGATCGCCGTCGGATCGGCTGACAACTGCTGCAGCATGTCCTGCGCCCACGCGCCCACCCACGGCAGCTCGCGCAGCGCTGGCGGCAACGACGGCTTCGACGCGAGGAACGTCTGCACTTTGGCGTACGCTTCGACCGCTTCGACGCGCACCATCAGGATCAGCCACACGAGCGGAACGACTATGGCGAGCGTGACGAGCAAGGTAGTCGCCAGCGCAGCGAGCCCGGAACGTCCGCGGATCGCGCGCTCGATGCGCTGCTGCAGCGGCCAGCTCACGTAAGCGAGGATGCCGCCCCAGATCAGCGGCACGATGAACGGCTGCAGCACGCTGAATGTGAGCAGCACGATGCCCAGGATCAGCGCCGCGACGAGGACGCGTCGGAACCAGGGTGCAGTCGGAAGATCGGCGAGCATGCGGTGCGCGTCAGTCGCTCTGGGTACGGCGGGAGTGGAAGTCGGCCACGAATGCGTCGAACCGTCGTTGTTCGATCGCCGCACGCATGGACTGCATCAGGGACAGGTACTGGTGCAGATTATGAATCGTGCCGAGCCGCGCGGCCAGAATCTCGCCGCACTTGTCCAGATGACGCAGGTAAGCGCGGCTGTAGTGACGGCACGTGTAGCAAGTGCATGTCGGATCGAGCGGCGCAGTATCCGACTCGTAGCGCGCGTTGCGGATCTTGAGCACGCCGCTCGACGTGAACAGGTGGCCGTTGCGCGCATGCCGGGTCGGCATGACGCAGTCGAACATGTCCATGCCGCGCCCGACCGCCTCGACCAGGTCTTCGGGCGTGCCGACGCCCATCAGGTAGCGCGGGCGGTCCGCCGGCAGGTGCGGCTCGATCGCATCGAGCATCGACTCGCGCTCCTCTTTCGGCTCACCGACCGCCAGGCCGCCGATCGCGTAGCCGTCGAAGCCGATGCTGCGCAGGCCCGCGAGCGATTCCTGCCGCAGGCCGGGAAACATGCCGCCCTGCACGATGCCGAACAACGCATGCGGATTCTGCAAGCGCGTGAACTCGGCGCGGCTGCGCTCGGCCCAGCGCAACGACAGCTCCATCGAGGTGCGCGCTTCCTGCTCGGTCGCCGGGTACGGCGTGCACTCATCGAAGATCATCGCGATGTCGGCGTCCAGGTCCCGCTGCACCTGCATCGAGCGTTCCGGTGTCAGCAGCACCGCATCGCCGTTGACGGGCGAGCGGAAGCTGACGCCCTCCTCCGTGATCTTGCGCAGCGTCGCCAGGCTGAAGACCTGGAAGCCGCCGGAGTCGGTCAGGATCGGCCGCTCCCAGTGCATGAACCGATGCAGTCCGCCGTGCGCCCGAATCACATCCATGCCCGGCCGCAGCATCAGGTGGAACGTATTCCCCAGCACGATCTGCGCGCCGTTTTCGGTGAGCTCCTCCGGCGTCATCGCCTTGACGGTGCCGTACGTGCCGACCGGCATGAACGCGGGAGTCTCGACGTCGCCGCGGGCGAACGACATGCGTCCGCGGCGCGCCCGACCGTCGCTGCCGATCAGGGCGAACTTCATGCGCGCTCCAGGAACATTGCGTCGCCGTAGCTGAAGAACCGGTAGCGCTCGTTCACCGCGTGGCGATAGGCCTGCATGACTGCATCGTAGCCCGCGAACGCGCACACGAGCATCAACAACGTCGATTCCGGGAGATGGAAGTTCGTCACCAGCGCATCGACGACTGCGAAGCGGAAACCCGGCGTGATGAACAGGCGCGTCTCGCCGGAGAACGGCGCGAGCCGGCCCAGCTGTGCCGCGCCTTCGAGACTGCGCACCACCGTCGTGCCCACTGCGATAACACGCTTTCCCGCAGCATGCGTTCGCTCGATCGCTGCGCACACGTCCGCGCTGACCGTGACCCGCTCGGCGTGCATGCGATGCGCGGCCAGATCGTCGACGCGCACCGGTTGAAAAGTCCCCGCGCCAACGTGCAGCGTGACGAACGCCGAGCCGACGCCCATTTCGCGGCAACGCGCGAGCAGCGCTTCGTCGAAATGCAAACCCGCCGTCGGTGCAGCAACCGCGCCCGGTTCGCGCGCATAGACAGTCTGATAGCGCGTCGCATCGTCGGCTTCCGCCGCGCGCTCGATGTACGGCGGCAGCGGCATCGAGCCATGCCGTTCGAAGTACGGCAGCGGATCGGTGCTGAGCTCGAGCTCGAACAGATCGTCGCGGCGACCGATGTACGTCGCGAGCGCGCCGCCGGGCAGTGAGATGGGAACGTCGCTGCGCAGCGGCTTGCTTGCGTGCGCGTGCGCGAGAATGCGGCGCCCCTCCAGCACGCGCTCGAGCAGAATCTCCACCTGGCCGCCTGTAGGTTTGCTGCCGACGATGCGCGCCGGAATCACGCGTGTGTCGTTGAAGACCAGCAGGTCGCCGGCGCGCAGCAGCGCAGGCAGATCGGTGAATCGCAGGTCGCGCAGCCGCGCGGCGGCATGATCCAGATGCAACAAGCGGCTCCCCGATCTCTCGATCGGGGGCCGTTGTGCAATCAGATCTTCAGGCAGGTGATAGGCGAAGTCGGCGCGCCGCATTGGGCGCGCACGGTAATCTACACGGGCTCATCCGGCAACGGCGGCGCCGGCACCGAAATCGGTCCGGGTCCTTCGACGCGAATGCCAGGCTCTCCCGGCATTGCCGGCATGGCTTCGATGGCCGGCCCGTAGCGCATGAAACCTCGCTCCAGCCGCGGACCGTCGAGGCGCTTCTCGAACGTGTCCTCGGGCACGGTGACCTCGAACGACACGCGCTTCTTCATGCGCAGGACGTTGAGCTTCAGCTTCTCGCCCGCTTGGTAGGACGACAGGATGCGCAGTGCGTGCGAGGCGTTCGACGGCGTGCGTCCGTCGATGTCCACGATCACATCGCCGTCCTCCAGCTTGAGGCGGCTATCGTCGGGCGCGCGCACCACGAGCAGGCCGGTTTCGGTCCCGAAGTACTGGCCGAGCTTCGGCGTCATCGGCACCAGCTCCGCTGAGCCGAACACGCCCTCGCCGCGCATGAAGACGAAGTCCGGCATGCGCGGCATCGCCGCAATGCCCGCGCCCGGCGGCAGCGCCATCGTGAAGAAGCGATCACGCAGTGGCTGCGCCACGAGGCTTGCCTTCAGCGCCTTGTTGTCACGTCTATAGCTGATTGCAACGGTATCGCCAGGCTTCACCTTGCGCATCGCGCGCAGCAGCTTCTCGCGCGCGGACTCATCGCCCTCGCGCTTGAGTGCCGTGCCGTTGATGTCGGTCAGCACGTCGTTCGCTTTCAGGCCAGCTTCTGCTGCCGCGCCTCCCGGCGACACGCTGAGGACCTCGACTCCGCCGCCTTGCGCGTCGTCGCTACCCATGTTGATGCCGAGGATCGCGCGCGGCGAACCTCCTCCCATCACTGTGCCGAACGCCCCGCGCATGTGCGGCACCATGTCGTCCGACAGTGACATGCTCAGATTCGCGACTTCGCGCGCGGCTTCATCCAGCCGCTTGCGCGCGTCGGCGAGCTTGCGCTCCAGCTCGGCCTGACTCTTCGCATCATCGTCGCCGGCCTTCTTGTCGTCGGCGGCCATGCCCGCCGTGGCGCCGAGCGCCAGCAGCGCGCCGAGCGCCAGCGATGCGAAGTAACAGATCTTCTTGCTCATTGCGATGCTCCTCAGAAACTGGCTCCGCCTTCCGCGTATCGCACCTTCACCAGCGAATCCATCAGCTCGACACGCTCGCGCCACAGGCGCCGCGTCTGTTCCTCGTTCAGCCCGCTGTCCGGTGCGTCGGACAGCTGGAAATCCAGCCATTGAATGCGATCCTCGATCGTGTCGATCATCGCGGCCGTCGACACGCGCTCGATGCGCGGCCGCTCGGGCAACTGCTGCAGCAGGCCTTCGAGCTGCTGCGACTGCGCCATGAGCTCAGGCACGCGCGCGCGATCGACGACATCGATCGGTGATTCCTGCTGTCGAGTGGGCTGCACGTCCGCGACGTTGGATCCTGTTTCGTCGCGCAGCGCCACGAAGAAAATGCCCGTCAGCGTGACGAATGCCAAAGCGGCAACGAGGCGCGCGGTCGCTGCGCGGCGCGGCGGCGCTGCGGGCCGCGCCATTGCTCGCTGGATCTCAGCAAACGACGACGGCGCATCGAGTGCCGGCAACGACTGCAGCTTCAGCTGCATCTCGCGCAGCTTGCGCAACTCGGCCGAACAACGCTGACACTGTTCCACGTGTGCCGCCGTCGCAGCGTCCAGTGGCTGGTCGTCGCGCAAGCTCAGCAGATGGTCGATAGATGCGTGCATGGCAAAGACTCGGACTGCGGGTCGAGCAGCTCACGCAGGCGCTGATGCGCCCTCGCGAGCTGCGACTTGGAAAAACTGTTGGTGCGTCCCATCAGGCGTGCGATTTCCGCGTGCGTGTAACCCTCGACGTCGTGCAACCAGACGACCGTGCGCGTGAGCGGCGGCAGCGTGGCGAGCGCGCGTTCAACGTCGCTGCTGGCCTGCACCTGCGCGTCGAGGCTCGACGCTCCATCCACGAGCAGATCGGCCAGCGGCTCATTCTCGTCGGCGTCGAGATACGCGAAGCTGCGATGCCACGGCGAGCGCAGGTGCATGAGGCACTTGTTGACCGCGATCGCGCGCACCCAGCCGCCGAACGCGCCGTCGCCGGAGTAGCTGCGCAGGCTGCGGAGGATTTCGATGAACGTGTCCTGGAACAGCTCGTCCGCGATCGCGGGCCGGGCGATCAGCCGCCGGATCAGCGAATACACCGGCCGCTGATACGAGCGATAGATCGTTTCCAGGGCGCGGGCGTCGCCGTCGCACGCTGCGCTGAGCACTTCCGCCGTGACTTCTATTCCCGCGAATTGCGACATGCTGGAGATATAGATGCCGCACGCGGAGAAAAGGTCGCAGGCCGCGTCAGCTCGACAGCAGATGCAGTCGATGCGCTAAGTGCTTGAACTCGCTAGTGGTGCCCGAGGTCGGAGTCGAACCGACACGCTTTTAACGGCGGCGGATTTTCGTACCACTTCGGCTTTCGCCGCGCCGCGCAGAATCATCCGCGGGTTCGTGGTCTGGAGCACGCCTTCACCATAGCCTGTTCGGCCGTAGGTGCCCGCCGTCTGCTCTCTACACCTTCCGCCGGCTGCTGCGCCGGGGCTTGGCTCGGTGTCAGCTCGAGCTGCACTGCTCAGGGCCTTCGCCGACTTTGACGGGCTTCACCTCGTGGATTTCTCCGCGAGGGCTCAAGTTGTGTTGTCTGAGTCCGCTGCGTCTACCAATTCCGCCACTCGGGCATCGTGGGATCAATTCGAGTCGCGAAGTATAGTGACGGCGTGGATAACAGCAAATCGGCAACCGACCCCACCACTTTCGACGCCATCGTCGTCGGCTCCGGCATCGCAGGCGGCTGGGCCGCCAAGGAGCTGTCCGAGAAAGGTCTGAAGACCTTGGTGCTGGAGCGCGGCCGCAACGTCGAGCACATCAAGGACTATCCCACCGCGAATCTCGCGCCGTGGCAGCTCCCCCACCGCGGCCAGCTGACGCGCAAGGTGGTCGAGCAAAACCCGGTGATGAGCGTGATCGCCGCGGAAGACGTACAGCACTTCTTCGTGAAGGACGCCGAGCACCCTTACGTGCAGGAGAAGCCGTTCGACTGGATCCGTGGTTACCAGGTGGGCGGCAAGTCGATCATGTGGGGGCGCGCCTGCCAGCGGTGGAGTCACTACGAGTTCACGGCGCCTGAGCGCTACGGCTACGGGATCGGCTGGCCGATCGGCTACGAGGACATCGCTCCGTGGTACTCGCACGTCGAGCGCTTCATCGGCGTGTGCGGGACGCGCGATGGCATCGAGTCGATGCCCGACGGGGAATTCCTCCCGCCGTTCGACTTCAACTGCGTCGAGCAGCACATGAGCGACAAGATCCGCGCGCACTACGGCAATCGTTACGTGGTGCGCGGCCGGTGGGCGCATCTCACGCGGCCCGAGCCGATCCATCTGCAGCAGGGACGCAGCGCCTGCCGCTCGCGCAATCTGTGCTGGCGCGGCTGCCCGTTCGGCGCTTACTTCGCCTCGAACTCCTCGACGCTGCCGTGGGCAGCGAAGACCGGCAACATGACGCTGCGCCCCGACGCGGTCGTGCATTCCATCATTTACGACGAGCGCCAGAACCGCGCGACCGGCGTGCGCGTGATCGATGCGCACACCAAAGCGGTCAGCGAATATCGCGCCCGCATCATCTTCGTGACCGCGTCGGCGCTGAACACGGTGCTGATCCTGCTCAACTCGACCTCGTCGAGGTTCCCGCAGGGGCTCGGCAACGACAACGGCCTGCTCGGCAAATACGTGGCTTTCCAGAACTATCGCTCCGGCGGCGGCGGGCTCATCGACGGCTTCGAGGACAAGTATTTCTTCGGCCGCCGGCCCTCGGAATGCATCCTCGCGAACTTCCGCAACCTCGGGAAGAAAGAGATGGACTTCGTCGGCGGCTACACCACGTTCACGGGCGCATTGCGCGACCGCGGCGAAACTACGCCGGATCGGGTTGGCGGCGCCTACAAGGATGCGCAGGCCCGGCCCGGGCAGTGGCGCATCTACATGTACCTGCAAGGCGAGACTGTCCCGAAGCAGTCGAATCACGTCCGCCTGCACGAAACGCTGAAGGACGAATGGGGCATGCCGCAGCTGATCACGTCGGTCGCCTACGACGACAACGACGCGCGGATGATCCGCGACTTTCGCACGCAGTGTGCCGAGATGCTCGAGGTCGCCGGCTGCCGCAACATCCAGACGGACGAAAACAACTGGAACCCGGGCCGCGATATCCACGAGATGGGCGGTTGCCGCATGGGGCGCGACGCGAAGACTTCCCTGCTCAACCGCTGGAATCAGTTGCACGCCTGCCCGAACGTCTTCGTCACCGACGGCGCCTGCATGACGTCGACTGGCAACCAGAGCCCTTCGCTCCTCTACATGGCGCTCACGGCCCGCGCCGTGAATCATGCCGTCGAGGAACTGAACAGGCACAACCTGTGAAGCGCACGCCCCCAATCGGAGTGACCCGACGCGAGGCGCTGAAGACCTCGACCCTCCTGCTGGGTAGTGCGCTGCTCGCGCCCGGCCTGCTGACCGGTTGCGCGCCCAAGAGCCGCGAGTCGGCAGCAGAAGGTACCGCGAGCCCCGATCAGGCACTGCTCGAAGACATCGCCGATACGCTCCTGCCGACGACGGCGGCATCACCCGGCGCCAAGGCTGCGGCCGTCGGCCCGACGATGGTCCTGCTCCTGAACGATTGCATGGAAGCCGACGTGCAGCAGCGAGTAGCGAAGGGACTGCAGGCATTCCGCGCGACTTGCCGGGACGCCGGGGGTGACTTCGCTTCTCTGCAGCAGTCCGAGCGCGAGCGCCTGCTGCGCGAGCTGGATACGGCAGCACAAGCTGACGAGAAGCACTGGTTCGCGGCCGTGCGCGGGCTCGCACTCCATGCTTACTTCAGCTCCGAGATCGGACTCACGCGAGCGTTGCGCTATTCGATCACCCCGGGACGATACGACGCGTGCGTGCCGCTCGAGCCCGGGCAGCCGGCGTGGGATTGATGAGGGCGCTCAGCGGCCTGCTGCTCGCGTTTCTCGTATTGCCAGCAGCCGCGGAGACCTTCCGCTTGCGCGCGCCGGCGGAAGCGCTGGAAGCGACGATCCGCGCCGACGATACGCTCACTCTCGAAGTGCGTTACCGCGGCAAGACCGTGGTGCGCACGCCCGCGCTGGGTTTGGAGATCGACGGACACCTGCGCGCCAACTCGCTCCCGCGGCTGACCGGCAGCGCGCGACGCACGGCGAGCGAGACCATCCGGCCCGTCGTGGCGGAGAAGCGCGCCGTCATCCCGGACCGCTACAACGAGCTGCGCCTGTCCTTCGGTCCCAAGCTCGCCGCGACGTTTCGCGCTTACGACGATGGCGTCGCTTATCGCTTCGAAACCGCAATCGACGGCGACGTGATCGTGCGCAACGAAAGCGCCGGCTTGCGCCTCGCCAAAGACGACTCCATCTGGATCGCGCTGGTGAACTGCCGCACGGAGCCGGGCGTCGATTGCTTCCAGTCCAGCTACGAAGAGAACTACCAGCAGTTGGCGGCGGACGCGGTGCCGGACGCGCGACTGGCCTATCTGCCGATCACCGTGCAGACCGCAGGCGCCTACGTCGGCTTCACGGAATCGGACCTGCGTGACTATCCGGGACTGTGGCTGCGGCGCGTGCCGGGCGAGCCTGCACTCGCGGGTGACTTCGCGCGCTATCCGCTGGAAGAGCAGATGTTCGGCGGCGAGTTTCGCCAATCGCTGGTCACACGACGCGCCGACTACCTCGCCCGCACGCCCGGCACGCGCACATTCCCGTGGCGCGTGCTGATGGTGTCGCCGGATGCTGCGGGCCTGCTCGGCAACGATCTCGTCTACCGGCTCGCCAGTCCTCTGGAATTGCAGGACGTCAGCTGGATCCGGCCGGGCCAGTCCACCGAGGAGTGGATCACCAGCCGGCTGCTCTACGGCGTCGATTTCAAGTCCGGGCTCAACACCGCGACCTACCGCTACTACATCGACTTCGCCGCCGAATACGGCGTCGAATACATGATGTTCGACGCCGGCTGGTCGGACGCGGGCGACAACACCCGGCTGAATCCCGATATCGATGTGCCGGGCTTGATCGCCTACGCAAACAGTAAGGACGTGGCGGTGCTGCTGTGGAACGAGGCGCACGCCCTGTCGCGCAACCTCGAGGAGGCGCTCGACCGTTACGCGGCCTGGGGGGCTCGCGGAATCATGGTCGATTTCATGGATCGCGACGATCAGCCGATGCTGCGCTTTCAGGAGCGTCTGGCGCGCGAAGCGGCAAAGCGCCGCCTCGTCGTCAATCTGCACGGCGTCGCCAAACCGACCGGCCTGCAACGCGCCTTCCCCAACCTGCTCACGCGCGAGGCCGTGCTCGGGCACGAGTACAACATGTGGAGCGACCGCGTCACTCCCGATCACGCGCTGACCGTACCGTTCGTGCGCATGCTGGCTGGCCCGATGGACTGGGAAGGCGGCGCCATGCTGAACGGCACGCAGAAGAGCTTCCGCGTGGTCGGTGAACAACCGATGAGCCAGGGAACGCGCGCGCAGCAGCTCGCGCAGTACGTCATCTACGACAGCCCGCTGCAATATCTCGCCGGCACGCCCTCCGACTATCGCGCCGCGCCCGAGCTCACGCGCTTCCTCGGCGGCATCCCGACGACATGGGACGAGACGCGACCGTTGCAGGGCGCGATCGGCGACTACGTCGTCGTCGCACGCCGCGCGGGCGACACCTGGTACGTCGCGGCGATGACCGATTGGACCGCGCGCAAGATCGAGCTGCCGCTGTCGTTCCTGCCTTCGGGCGAATACACCGCAACAGCCGTGGTCGATGGCGTGAACGCTGACCGCTACGCGGCTGATTACCAGATCGAATCGCGCACCGTCGGCCCGCGATCGTCACTCGTTATCGAGCTGGCGCCGGGCGGCGGCTACGTTGCGCGGCTCACGCGGTGACAGCAAGCGGCAGCTTTGGGCAGCGTGGTACTCAATCCATGAGGTAGCAGCGGAGCGGAATGAGAGCCGGAATATCTCTCGCCAAGATCGCCAAGAACGCCAAGGTAAGAGACTGCAAATTCGGGAATTCTGAATTTGATCACTCGGAGTTCAGAATTCTCCCCCCTCTTCCTTGGCGGTCTTGGCGATCTTGGCGAGAGAATTTTCTTCCTCTTCCTCTTCCGCAGACCACGTTTCAACGACCGTTCTTCTCTGCTTCGCGCGCGCCGGCGAGAATTCCAGGCAACGCATAGTTGCCCTCGTGGCACGCGTACTCGTACAGCGGCTCGTCGATCGCGTTGAGCGGCACCTGACCGCGCCACGCCTGCGTGAAGATCTCCGGATCCTCGACCGTGAACTCGTACAGGATCGTGCGCGGACCGGTGCGCGTGAAGCGCTCGATCACCTTGAGATTCTCGCTCGACGGCACGTAGCGATAGCTGCCGCCGCCGCCAATCGAAATGTATTGCTCCTTGCGCAGCCCCGCCGTCTCGACGACGAGCGTCTCGCCCTCCCAGCGACCGATCGAGTGTCCCATCCACTTGCGCAGGCCGCCGGGCAGCGCCTTGCCGTTCAGATGGATCAGCCGGACGTCGTGCGGCATCTCCACCAGGATCATCACCGTGTCCGCAGTCTGCACGATCTGGTAGTTGCTGTTGTACATCACGGGCAGCATCGGCGGTCCCGACGCATTGCCGAACGCGAGCAGGCAGCGCTCGCCGAGCGGCCGCTGCTCGGGGCCGTCGTAGCCGCGTCGCTCAGCTGCGCTCACCAGCTTCTCTGCCTGCGGTTGCAACGCCGGCACGCGGCCCTGCGGCGGATCGACGATCAGCGAGCTGCGCCGCTCACCGTTGACGATTGCCACCTGCGTGCCGAAGTCCGCCCAGAACATGTTGTAGCCGCCGACCGCTTGTCCGGCGCGCTGCACTTCGTCCGGATCGCTCGGCGCGTTCGCCGCTTCCATGCGTCGCGCCATCTGGCGTTCCATCGCCGTAGCCTCGGCCTCGGAGAGCACCAGCTTGTTGCCGAGCGCCGCCGGGCGCTCCACCGGCGTCAGCGTCGCGTTCGTCCAGAAGCCTTGCAGATCGGGCTGACCGTCGCTCGTGCGCGGCGCCGTGTAGGAAGCGGCGCCGGCGGACAGGCAGATGCACAGAAGGAATATCGCAGTCGCGCTTCGGGTATTCATTGAGCACCTCGCGCCGGAACGAAATCATTCTCGATGCGTTGGTGTGCTCGCACAAGAAAGAATCGTCAGCGTTTCAGCGATTAGGGAGACCAGTCATGAAATCGACTATCCACGCAGCACTCACCGTCGTCCTGCTCCTCGGATCGGGCCTTGCGCTCGCCAGCGATTCCAAGGTGACCTTGACCGGCAAGGAAGAAGTACCGGCCGTTGAAACCGCAGCCACCGGCAGCGGCACGATCACTGTCGGCGCGGACAAGTCCGTCAGCGGCAGCGTCACGACCAAGGGCATGGACGGCATCGCCGCTCATATTCACCAGGCGGCAATGGGCAAGAACGGCCCGCCGATCATCTCTCTGGAAAAGGCCGGCGACGGCAAGTGGAGCGTTCCGAAGGACTCCAAGCTCAGCGACGAGCAACTCGCGGCCTACAAGGCTGGCGAGCTGTACGTGAACGTCCACAGCGCCGCGCACAAGGGCGGCGAGGTTCGGGCGCAGCTGAAGCCCTAGTAGTCCAGTCCAGAGCGCTGGCGCCGCCCGTCACCGGACGGTCGGTGCCAGCTCCGGAAACACCTTCGAGACCTTGCTCAGCAGGTATTCCCCGTACGTGCCCTGCAGCGCGTGCGGATCGATACGATCCCAGCGTACGTTCGTGTGCGGGTGGTCCGAATCCGGGACGACACCCGGCAGCGGCTCCAGCTTCGCGTCGAACGCCGGATCGAGAAACAACACCATCGACAGACGCTCGCGCACCGTCAGATTCTTCGCGCGATGCAGCGCCGAGAGGTAGCGGCCGTTGGTCAGTCGCTCCAGCATGTCGCCGACGTTGCACACGAGCGAATCGGCGAGTGGCGGCACATCGAGCCAGCGATCGCGATTGAGAATCTGCAAGCCGCCAACGGCGTCCTGGTGTAGCAGCGTTAGCAAGCCATAGTCCGTGTGCGCGCCGACGCCCCATCCCGAACGCGCTGCGTCGTCGGGCGGATAGCGGAAAATTCTGAACAGCACCGTCGGGTCGCTGGTGTACTGGCGCCGAAAGTAGTCGGCATCGAGGCGCAATCCCTCGGCGAGCAACGACAACACTTGCTGGCCCGTTGCCTCGAGCGCGCTCATGTAGTCGAGCACGGTCGCACGAAACTGCGGAACGTCGGGGAACAGGTTCGGCCCGTGCATCGGCGTGCCCGCACGCACGCGCGGATCGCTCTCGTCGAGCTCGGTGCCGAAGTACAGGCCTTCCTTGAGATCCGGCTGTCCCGAGGTGAGCTCGCCGCCGACCGGGAAGTAGCCGCGCCACGCGCGGCCGCCATGCGACATGTGGATCCGCTGTTTCTCGGCTGCGTCGCGGGCGAAGAAGTCATGCGACAGCTGCAACAGCCGGTCCGCCAGCCCCCCAGCGATTGCGTGACCCACGAGGTAGAAGAAGCCGAACTCACTGCACGCGAGATCGAGTTGTCGCGCGAGCGCCGAGCGCGCCGCCGCGCCCTGCTGGACGAGTCGAAGATCGATAACCGGCAGCGAAGTACTCATAGCCGGCAGAATAGCGCCGAATAGGCGGGCGATGGCGAAGTTCCGCGTCGGCGCTACTGCGATTCGCCAGCGCGCAAACGATAGCCGAGACCGGGCTCGGTCACGATGTAGCGCGGCCGCGCGGAATCCGGCTCGAGCTTCTGTCGCAGGTTTTTCAGGCACACGCGCAGGTTGCGCGTATCGTCTTCCGGCCGGTCGGGTCCCCAGGCTTCCTGAATCAGCTGACTCGCAGTCACGATCATTCCGGCTTGCCGTGCGAGCGACTCCAGCACGCGGTATTCGAGCGGCGTGAGGTGCAGCTCACCCTCGGGCGAACGAGCCTCGCGGCGCGTGAGATCGATCGTGACCTTGCCAATATGCAGCAGCGGAGTCTGCGCGCTGCCGCGTACTCCACGTCGCAACGCCGCGCGCACGCGTGCCAGCAGTTCCGGCGCACTGAACGGCTTGGTGACGAAGTCGTCCGCTCCGGCATCGAGTGCGGCGATCTTCTGCGCCTCCATCGCCCGCGCCGACAACACGACGATCGGCACTTGCGACCACTGGCGCACGCGCTCGATGACCTTGAGGCCGTCGCCGTCGGGCAGACCCAGATCCACGAGCAGCAGATCGGGCTTGTGGCTGCGTGCTTCGATCTCCGCGCGTGCGGCCGTCGACGCCTCGATCACCCGATACTGCTCCGCCTGCAGCAGCAGCCGCACGACGTTGCGGATGGAGTCATCGTCCTCGATCACGAGGATCTGATGCATCGCCTCGGTCACCGCCCCGGCTCCTGCGTCGGCAACGTGAACTGGAAGCGCGCACCGCCGCCGGGGCGGTCCCCGGCGCGAATCTCGCCGCCGTGCGCCGTGACGATCGCGCGACAGATCGCCAGCCCGAGCCCGGCGCCGACCACCGTGCCCTCGTCCTTGCCGCGCTGGAACTTGTCGAACAAGCGCTCGCGGCCGGTCGGCGGCAGGCCCGGACCCTCGTCATCGACCGTGACGCGCACCCATTCGTCCTCGGCTCGCGCCGCAATGTGCACGCGCGTTCCGCCCGGCGTGTACTTCGCCACGTTGTCGAGCAGGTTCGCCAGCGTCTGCACGATGAGATCGGCGTCGACGTAGAGCGGCGGCAGATCCGCGGGAATCTGCACGTCGACCGGATAGTCGCGCAAGCGCTCGTCGACGCGCGCGAGCGCCGAGCCGACCAGGTCATCGAGCGACTCCCAATCGCGCCGCAGGGCAATTTGCCCGGACTCGAAGCGCATCAGGTCCAGCACGTTCGACACCAGCTCCGAGATCTCGCGCGCCTTGATCTCGATCGAACGTGCCAGGGTCGCACGTGAGCTCTCGTCCAGATCGTGGCCGCGCTCCGCGAGCGTGCTGCTGGCGCCGGTGATCACCGCCAGCGGCGTGCGCAGATCGTGCGAGATCGACGCGAGCAAGGTGTTGCGCAGGCTCTCTGTCTCCGCAGCGACCAGGGCCGCCTCGGCCTGCTCTGCCAGTCGCGCGCGCTCCATTGCGAGTCCCAACTGGCCGGCAAACGTTTCGAGCAGATGCCGTTGTTCCGGCAGTTGCACGCGGCGACGATTTTCCGGCAGCACCGCAAGCACGCCGAGCCGCTGACGCTCATCGCTCAACGGCACGTACAGTGCGGGCGCTGCCGGCAATGTATCGGACCCGAGCCCTGCGCGCTTGCCGTGATCGACGACCCACTGCGCGATCGACAGATCAGCCTGCTCGAACGAACCTTCGATGGGGGCCTCGCGCGGATAGTGCAGCCTGCCGTTCTCGTCCGGCAGCAACACCACGGCCTTGCAATCGAAGACCTCGGTCACGTGCCGCACCGCGACGCGCGCCATGCTCGATACTCCACGCGTCGCGGCGAGCTCGCGACTCATCGCGTAGAGCAGCGCAGTGCGCCGTTCGCGCGCGCCGGCAACACGGGTTTGCTGACGCACGCTCGCCATCAGGCTGGCGATCACCAGCGCCACCGTCAGCATGACTCCGAACATCACCAGGTACTGGAAATCCGAGACCGAGAACGTGAACTGCGGCGGCACGAAACAGAAATCGAAAACCAGCACGTTCGCTATGGCCGCGACAGTCGCGGGGCCGCGCCCGAAACGCACGCCCGCGATCGTCGAGCCGAGGACGTAGGCCATCACGATGTTGGTCAGCTCGAAGAATGGATACATCGCGAACGCGACGGCGGTGCAGATCGCCGTGGTTACGAGCGCCCACGCATAGCGTTTCCAGTGGAACGCCGGCGCCTGACTGTCCGTGCCCGCGCTGGCACTCGCCGTCCGCGGCTCGCCGCCGTGCATGCCTTCCGCAACACCGATCGTGATGACATCGAAGCCGCGCGCCTTGTGCACGACCTCGGTCGTCGTCGACTGCCGTAGCCAGGCGCGCCAGCCACGACGCTTGGCCGCACCGATGATCAGGCGCGTCGCATTGCGCGTACGCGCGTATTCCAGCAGCGCTTGCGCCGCCGAGCGTCCGTCCAGCGTCACCGTCTCTGCGCCGAGCGACTCCGCGAGCCGCAGCAGATCGATACGGCGGTTGCGCTCGGCCGCCGACAATTTCAGCAGCTCGGGAGTTTCCACGTAGACGACCGACCAATGCGCGTCCAGCGCGTCCGCAACGCGCTTGCCGGCGCGCACGAGTTGCTCTGCCTGCTCGTCGGGTCCGATCGCCACCAGCACGCGGTCGCGTGCCATCCAGGCTCGCGATGTGCGATCGGCGAGCGAGGATGCCCGCGCAGCCGCGTCGACACGATCGGCGACGCGGCGCAGAGCGAGCTCACGCAGCGCGAGCAGATTGGATTTGCGGAAGAAGCGGTCGATAGCAGTGGCGACCTGCTCCGGCACGTACACCTTGCCGGCCTTGAGGCGCCCGATGAGATCGTCGGGCGGCAGGTCGATCAGCTCGACCTCGTCCGCCTCGTCGAGGATGCGATCGGGGATCGTTTCGCGCTGGCGCACGCCGGTGATCTGCGCGACCAGGTCGTTGAGACTCTCCAGGTGCTGAACGTTCACGGTCGTCCAGACGCTGATGCCCTGCTCCAGCAGCTCCTCGATGTCCTGCCAGCGCTTGGCATGGCGCGGCGGCGGATCGCCTTCGATGAGATTGGAATGTGCGAGCTCGTCGACGACGAGGGTCGCGGGATGGCGCCGCAGGCCCGCGTCCAGGTCGAACTCGCGCCGCACCGTGCCGCGGTAGTTGACTGCGAGCGTCGGCAGCTGCTCCAGGCCCTCCATCAGGCGCTCGGTCTCGACGCGGCCATGCGGCTCGACGTAGCCGATGACGATGTCGCCGCCGCTCGCGCGCAGACCGCGCGCGGCCTCCAGCATCGAATAGGTCTTGCCTACACCTGCGCTCGAGCCGAAAAAGACGCGCAGCTTGCCGCGCCGGGCCCGGGCCTCCTCCGCCTTGACCGTCGCCAGCAGCTGATCCGGATCCGGGCGCGCTTCATTCATTGCGCGCTATTGTGCATTCGCGCGAGCGTCGAGCGCGAGATTCAGCTCCAGCACGTTGACGCGCGGCTCACCGAGCACACCGAAGGTGCGCCCGGCGGTGGCCTGCTCGACCAGGCGTCGCACCTCGTCCTCGGGCATCTTGCGCTCGCGTGCGACACGTTTGACCTGGTAGTCGGCTGCGGCGGGCGAGATGTGCGGATCGAGGCCACTGCCCGACGCGGTCACGAGGTCGACGGGCACCGGCATGGTGTTGCCGGGATCCGCTGCGCGCAAAGCAGCGATTCGCTCTTTGACCGCGGTCTCCAGCGCCGGATTGATCGGACCCTGGTTCGAGCCGCTCGAAGCGGCGCCGTTGTACGGCGCCGGGCCGGTCGCGGACGGTCGGCTCCAGAAGTATTTCGGGCCCGAGAACGGCTGGCCGAGCAGCTGCGAGCCGACGGCGCGGCCACCGGATTCGATGATGCTGCCGTTCGCGCGACTGTGAAACGCCGCCTGTCCGATTCCCGTCACGACCAGCGGATAGGCGACGCCGGTCAGCACGGTGAGCAGGGCGAACACGATCAGGGCCGGACGCAATTCACTCATGGACGTTTCTCCTCCTCACGCTGCGCCGATCGCGGCCAGGAACATGTCGATGATCTTGATGCCGGCGAACGGCAGCAGGATGCCGCCCACGCCATAGATCAACAGGTTCCGGCGCAGCAACTGCGCCGCCGAGGCCGCGCGGGTCTTGACGCCGCGCAGGGCGAGCGGCACGAGCATTGGAATGACGATGGCGTTGAAGATCACCGCCGACAGGATCGCGCTCTGCGGCGTCGCGAGCCGCATGATGTTGAGCGCGTCGAGTATCGGATAGGTGGACGCGAAGGCCGCGGGGATGATCGCGAAGTACTTCGACACGTCGTTGGCGATCGAGAACGTGGTCAGCGCACCGCGCGTGACCAGCATCTGCTTGCCGACGTCGACGACCTCGATCAGCTTCGTCGGGTTCGAGTCGAGATCGACCATGTTGCCGGCTTCCTTCGCTGCCTGCGTGCCGGTATTCATGGCGACCGCGACATCCGCCTGCGCGAGCGCGGGCGCATCGTTCGTGCCGTCACCGCACATCGCTACCAGGCGGCCTTCCGCCTGGTTCCTGCGGATCAGCTCCAGCTTCGCTTCCGGCGTAGCCTCGGCCAGGAAATCATCCACGCCGGCTTCTGCGGCAATCGCTGCAGCAGTCAGGCGGTTGTCGCCCGTCACCATGATGGTCTTGATGCCCATCTGCCGCAGCTCCGCAAATCGCTCACGGATGCCGCCCTTGACGATGTCGCGCAGCTCGACGACTCCGAGCACGCGACGGCCATCGGCGACGACCAGCGGCGTTGCGCCGCCGCGCGCGACCGTCTCCACGGTTTCGTTGACCTTGGCCGGCCACGAACCGGCGCTCTGTTCGATGAACTTGCGGACCGCATCGGCAGCACCCTTGCGCAAGTGCCGGCCTTCGATGTCGACGCCGCTCATGCGCGTCTGCGCAGTGAACTTGTGGAACTGATGCGGCGTCGCCGCCAGATCGCGGCCGCGTAGCTGGAACTTCTGCTTGGCGAGCACGACGATGGAGCGGCCCTCCGGCGTTTCGTCCGCGAGCGAAGCGAGCTGCGCAACGTCAGCGAGCTCCTGCTCCGTCACGCCGGGCGCAGGCAGGAACGCGAACGCCTGCCGGTCGCCGAGCGTGATCGTGCCGGTCTTGTCAAGCAGCAGCACGTCGACGTCGCCGGCCGCTTCGACTGCGCGACCTGAAGTCGCTATGACGTTGGCACGGACCATGCGATCCATGCCCGCGATGCCGATCGCCGACAACAGCGCGCCGATGGTCGTGGGAATCAGGCACACGAGCAGCGCCACGAGCACGGTGATCGTCACGACCGAGCCGTGCCCGGCCAGCTGGACCGCAAACTTCGAGAAGGGCGCGAGCGTGGCGGTCGCCAGCAGGAATACGATCGTCATCATCGCGAGCAGGATCGACAGCGCGATCTCGTTCGGCGTGCGGCCGCGCTTGGCGCCCTCCACCATCGCGATCATGCGATCGAGGAAGCCTTCGCCTTCGCGACTGGTCACCCGCACGACGATCCAGTCCGACAGCACGCGCGTGCCGCCGGTGACCGACGAGAAGTCGCCGCCCGCCTCGCGCAGCACTGGCGCCGACTCACCCGTGACTGCGCTCTCGTTGACGGAGGCGACACCCTCGACGATCTCGCCGTCCGCCGGAATGATGTCGCCGGTCTCCACCAGCACCAGGTCGCCCTTGCGCAGCGAGCCTGCCTCGACCAGCTGATGCTCGCTCTTGCGGGTGCCGGTCAGCTTCTTCGCCTGGACATGGCGCCGCATGGAACGCAGCGTCGCCGCTTGTGCCTTGCCGCGGCCTTCGGCAACGCCCTCCGCGAAGTTGGCGAACAGCACCGTCAACCACAGCCAGGCCGACACGTGCAGGATGAAGCCGGTGCTGCCCTCGCCCTGAAAATTTCCAAACGCCGAGCCGATACCAATGATCGTCGTCAGGATGCTGCCGATGAACACCACGAACATCACCGGGTTACGGCACTGCACGCGCGGGTCGAGCTTGCGGAACGACTCCACGAGTGCGGCACGCACGATCTGACCGGTTATCAACGGCGCGCGCTGACGCTCCAGTCCTTCGACGGGCGTCAACAGGTGCACGGGCTTCGGTTGGGCGACGCTATTCGCTCGAGTAACCATTGATGAACCTGCCTGCTGCTACCGCGCCATCATCTGCAAGTGCTCGACGATCGGTCCGAGCGCGAGCGCCGGAACGAACGTCAGCGCGCCGACGAGCAGCACGACTCCGACCAGCATCGTGATGAACAGCGGCGTATGCGTGGGCATCGTGCCCGCCGTGATGGCGGTCGCCCTCTTGGCCGCGAGACTGCCCGCGAGCGCGAGCACCGGGATCATGAGCCAGAAGCGCGAGCCCCACATCGCGATGCCGAGTGCGATGTTGTAGAAAGGAGTGTTCGCCGAGAGCCCGCCGAATGCGCTGCCGTTGTTGTTGGCAGCCGAGGAGAACGCGTAAAGGATCTCGGAATAGCCGTGCACCGACGGGTTCGCGACGCTCGCGACGGCCGGCGGCGTAGCGACGGCGATAGCCGTGCCAACGAGCACGAGCAAAGGCGGCACCAGCACCGCAAGCGAGGCCATCTTGACCTCGTACGATTCGATCTTCTTGCCGAGGTACTCGGGCGTGCGCCCGACCATCAGCCCGCCGACGAACACGGCGATGAGCGCGAACATGATCATGCCGTACAGTCCGCTGCCCGCGCCGCCGAAGACCACCTCGCCGAGCTGCATGAGCCACATCGGCACCAGTCCGCCGAGCGGCGTGAAGGAATCGTGCATGGCGTTCACCGAGCCATTCGACGCGGCAGTCGTCACGCTGGCCCACAGCGCGGAGTTGGCGATGCCGAAGCGCAGCTCCTTGCCTTCCATATTGCCGCCGGACTGCGTGTCCGAGATCGCGGTATCCGCCCCTGCGGCCGCGAGCACCGGATTGCCGGCCTGCTCGGCGACGTAGACGCCGCAGGTCAGCGGCACGAAGATCACCAGCATCGCGATCATCACGGCCCAGCCCTGCCGCGTGTCGTTGACCATCTTGCCGAACGTGTAGCACAGCGCCGCCGGGATCAGCAGGATCGCCAACACTTCGAGAAAATTCGACAGCGGCGTAGGGTTCTCGAACGGGTGCGCGGAGTTCGTGTTGAAGAACCCGCCGCCGTTCGTGCCCAGCTGCTTGATGGCGATCTGGCTCGCAGCGGGACCGAGCGGAATCGTTTGTTGCGTCACCTGGGCCGATTGGGTCTGCACCGGCTCGACCAGATCCACGCTCTGATAGGCAGAGAAGCTCTGCACGACACCCTGCGAAATCAGGATCAGTGCGAGCAGCACCGACAGCGGCAACAGGATGTAAACGGTGCTGCGCGTGAGATCGACCCAGAAGTTGCCGAGCGACGCTGTCTGCTTGCGCACGAAGCCGCGGATCAGCGCGACGAGCACGGCCATGCCCGACGCGGCCGAGACGAAGTTCTGCACGCCCAGGCCGAGCATCTGGGTCAGGTAGCTCATGGTCGCTTCGCCGCCGTAACCCTGCCAGTTGGTATTCGAGACGAAGCTCACTGCCGTGTTGAACGATGAGTCGGGCGTGATCGCGCCGAAGCCCTGCGGGTTGAGCGGCAGCACGCCCTGCATTCGCTGCAACAGGTACACGAAGATGAAGCCGACGAGATTGAACAGCAGCACGTCGAGCGTGTAGCGCTTCCAGTTGGACTCGGCCGCCGGGTCGACCCCCGCCAGCCGGTAGATTGCGCGCTCGAGCGGAGCGAGCAGCGGCGACAGGAACGTGCGCTCACCCTGATAGACCTTCGCCATGAACGCGCCCAGCGGCTTCGCCAGCGCGACGAGCACGGCCGTGTACAGGACGATCTGAAAGATGCCGAGCGCGTTCATTCGAACTTCTCCGGCAGCAGCAGCGCGATGAACAGATACACGGCGAGGCCGATCGCGAGGATCAGGCCGACCCAGCTCATGATGCTCATTTGCGCGGCTCCAGCCATTCGGCGAGCTTGTAGAGCAGCCAGGTGACGAGGATCAGGGCGGCTGTCCAGAAGAAGATGGTGACTTCCATCGAACCAGTCATCGTGTGCTCCGTACCTAGTAACCCGATCATGCTGACACGCTGCCGAACCGTGTCGGCAGACAACGCGGTGTGAGGATTTCATACTGATCAGCTCGGTTGCCTACCAGGACGGCCGGAAACTGGCCGACATCGAGCCGCAGGACATCCATCGTTACCTCGTCCTGCCCGACACCTTCGTCTGGGTGGCGCTGCTGGAACCGGATGCACGCGCGCTCGACCTGATGCAGGCCGAATTCAATCTGCATCCGCTGGCCATCGAAGACGCGCGTCACGGTCATCAGCGCCCCAAGATCGAGGAGTACGGCGAGGTGCTGTTCGTGGTCCTGCACATGATCGAGCAGTCGAGCGACGGTCAGCTGCTCGTCGGCGAGGTCGCGGTCTTCGTCGCTCGCAACTCCATCCTTTCCGTCCGTAGCGGTGTCGAAAAGGGCTTTCAGGACGTGCGCGCCCGGTGCGAGAACGAGCCTGAGCTGCTGCGACGCGGGCCGGGCTATGTGCTGTACGCGCTGATGGATGCGGTCGTGGACCGCTATTTTCCGCTGCTCCAGGGCGTCGAGATCGAGCTGGAGCGGATCGAGGAACAGATCTTCGCCGCCGCTTTGCCGCGCGCCAACATCGAAGCGCTCTACTCGTTGAAGCAGCGCGAGTGCCGGCAGTGTGCGCAGGCATGCAGGATTACTTCCGCGACATCTCCGATCACCTGCAGCGGCTCAGCCAGACGATCGAATCGATTCGCGAATCCGCGTCGACGGCGATCTCCGTGAATCTCTCTTTCATCACGCGCTCATCGGGGTGCCGACGCTGATCGTCGGCATCTATGGCATGAACTTCGACAACATGCCCGAGCTGCACTGGCGCTGATGGCTGCGCTCGACGGCTGCATCTTCCTTCGCCTGCGCAAGGCGAAGTGTCTGTAACCCATTCCAGAAATTACAAAGCAGGCTGCAAGAAATGCACCGGCGCCTGTGCCAGGAGCGCCGTTTCGACAATCGCACCCCCGATCTGGCGCTGCGGCCTCTCGCGAAGATCACGAAAATTAAGTTCTCGTCGTAAACGCAACGCTGGCATCGGCGCTGCACTCCGACACGGCGTCCCGGCGACGTTTGTCGCCGTCGCG
>DATEML010000119.1:0-4016 GCA_035275585.1 Steroidobacteraceae bacterium
GGTGCGGCACTAGGCGTCGTCGCCGTCATCGTGCGGCAGGAGATCGTGCTGCTGATCATGGGCGGCGTGTTCGTGATGGAGACGGTGTCGGTGATGCTGCAGGTGGCCTCGTACAAGCTCACCGGCAAGCGCATCTTCCGCATGGCGCCGATCCACCATCACTTCGAGCTCAAGGGCTGGGCCGAGCCGAAGGTGATCGTGCGGTTCTGGATCATCTCCGTGATCCTCGTGCTGATCGGGCTCGCGACCCTGAAGGTGCGCTGAGCATGCCCGAGAGCGCACGCAGCATCGTCGTCGGACTCGGTCGCACCGGGCTGTCGTGTGCGCGCTATCTGCACGCGCGCCACGAGAGCTTCGCAGTCACCGACAACCGCGCAGCGCCTCCGGAAGCAGCGGCTCTGCAGAAGCTCGCCCCCGAAGCGGAAGTGCGTTTCGGCGCGTTCGATGAAGCGCTGCTCGACGACGCCATGCGCGTGATCGCTTCGCCCGGCGTGTCGTTGCGCGAGCCGTTCATGATGAGCGCCGCGATCCGCGGCGTGCCGATCATCGGCGACATCGAGTTGTTCGCGCGCACCGCGCAGGCGCCGGTCGCGGCGATCACCGGAACGAACGGCAAGAGCACCGTGACGACGCTCGTGGCGCGCATGGCCGAAGCGGCGGGCAAGCGCGTGCTGGCTGGCGGCAACCTCGGGCGGCCGGCGCTCGACCTGCTCGACGACCCGGTGCCGGAGCTGTACGTGCTGGAGCTGTCGAGCTTCCAGCTGGAGACGACCCGGTCGTTGCGCACGGCTGCTGCGGTCGTGCTCAACGTGACGCCCGATCACATGGATCGTTACGAGTCCGTCGGCGAGTACGCTGCGGCGAAGGCGCGGATCTTTCAGAACTGCGACGCCGCCGTCATCAACCTCGACGATCCGCTGGTGCACGCGATGACGCATCGCGCACCGCGCGTGCTCTCGTTCACTCTGCGCGCGGATCGGGGCGGGGACTACTACGCGCTCCCGGTGGGCGATGACGTTGCGCTGATGCATGACGGACGCCAGCTGCTGGCGATGTCCGAGATGAAGATCGCCGGCCTGCACAACGTCGCGAATGCGTTGGCGGCGCTCGCGATGTGCGATGCGCTGCAGCTCGATCCCGAGCCGTGCGTGCAAGCGTTGCGCGAATTCACGGGATTGCCGCACCGCTCGCAGTGGATCGCAGACGTGCGCGGCGTGCGCTATGTGAACGATTCGAAGGGCACGAATGTCGGCGCGACGCTCGCGGCCGTGGCCGGCATGCCCGGCTCGCTCGTGCTGATCGCCGGCGGCCAGGGCAAGGGGCAGGATTTCGCGCCGCTCGCCGGCGCGTTCCGCGGCAAAGTGCGTCACGTCGTCTTGCTCGGCCAGGACGCAAAGCTGCTGGCCGCCGCGCTGGAGGGTGTCGCGAGCATCGAGTTCGCGAAAGACATGGACGACGCCGTGCAGCGCGCCGCGCGCGCAGCGCGGTCCGGCGAAACGGTGCTGCTCTCGCCTGCGTGCGCGAGCCTCGACATGTTCCGCGACTATGCACACCGCGGTTACATGTTCGCAGCGTCGGTGCGGAGGCTGGACGCGTGAATACCGCCGCACTCGCCTTCGCCCGCTCGAGCGCCCGCCCACGGCGCTTCGCATTCGACATGGTCCTGATGCTGACCGTGGCGGCGGTGCTGCTGCTCGGGCTCGTCATGATGACGTCGGCGTCGATCTCGATCGCCGATCGGCAGCTGCACGAGCCGCTCCACTATTTGCAGCGCCAGATGGTCGGCGTCGCGCTCGGACTGGTCGCTGCTGCGATCGCGATGGCGATCCCGACCAGCGTGTGGGAACGGCTCGGCCTGCCGTTGCTGCTGCTCGCCTTCGTGTTCCTGATCGTCGTGCTGATTCCGGGCATCGGTCACGAGGTGAACGGCAGCCGTCGCTGGCTGCGTACCGGTTTCATGAACTTCCAGGCGTCCGAGCTGGCGCGCGTGCTGCTGCTGACGTACGTGGCGAGCTACATCGTGCGCAAGCAAGCGGAGCTGAAGCAGGACCTGAAGGGATTCCTCAAGCCGCTCGGCGTGCTGATGGGCGCTGCGCTGCTGCTGTTGCTGGAACCTGACTTCGGCGCCGCGACAGTGCTCATGGCGACCGGTCTCGCGATGCTGTTCCTGGCAGGCGTGAAGCTCCGGCACTTCTTCACGCTGGTCGTGCTCGCAGCGGGCGGCATGGCTCTCATTGCAATGACGTCGAAGGAACGGATCGAGCGTCTCACGGTGTTCCTCAATCCGTGGGCGGATCCTTTCAACTCCGGTTTCCAGCTCACCCAGTCGCTGATCGCGATCGGCCGCGGCGAGCTGTTCGGCGTGGGCCTGGGCTCGAGCGTGCAGAAGCTGTTCTACCTGCCCGAGGCGCATACCGACTTCGTATTCGCGGTGCTCGCGGAAGAGCTTGGCCTCGCAGGTGTCGTCGTCACGCTCGCGTTGTTCATCGTGCTCGTGTGGCGCGCATTCAAGATCGCACGGCAGGCCGCGGAAGCCGGCCTGGCGTTCCAGGCGTACTTCGCCTCGGGCTTCGGGCTGTGGCTCGGGCTGCAGACGTTCATCAACATCGGCGTCAACCTCGGGCTGCTGCCGACGAAGGGCCTGACGCTGCCGCTCATGTCCTACGGCGGCTCGAGCATCCTCGTGACGCTCGGCTGGCTCGGCGTGCTGATGCGCATCCATCACGAAGCGAGCGTCGCGGGCAAGCTCGCGGTGCCGCGGCGGGAGCGCGCGCAATGAAGCGCGGCACAGTGCTCATCATGGCGGGCGGCACGGGCGGACACGTCTTTCCGGCGCTCGCTGCGGCGCGCGTCCTGCGCGAACGCGGCTACGAGCCGGTGTGGCTCGGCACGCAACGCGGGCTCGAAGCCAAGCTCGTGCCGCCGCAGCATATCGAGATCGAATGGATCAGCGTGAGCGGGCTGCGCGGCAAGGGATTCGCGACCTGGCTCGCCGCGCCGTTCAAGTTGTCGCTGGCGATCTGGCAGAGCCTGCAGGTGATGCGGCGTCGCCGGCCCAATGTCGTGCTCGGCGCCGGCGGATTCGTCTCGGGACCGGGTGGCGTCGCGGCGTGGCTCACGCGCCGGCCGCTGGTGATCCACGAGCAGAACGCAGTGGCCGGGATGACCAATCGCATGCTGGCGCGGCTCGCGCTACGCGTGCTCGAAGCGTTTCCCGCGAGCTTCCCGCCCGGCGCGCACGCCGAGCGCGTCGGCAACCCCGTGCGGCGCGAAATCGCGTCGTTGGCGACGCCGGCCGAGCGGTTCGGACAGCGCAGCGGGCCGCTGCGTCTGCTCGTGTTCGGCGGCAGTCAGGGCGCGGCGCGTCTCAATGCGGTCGTGCCCGCAGCGCTTGCGACGATCGACTCGGCCTCGCGACCGCTCGTGATTCATCAGGCTGGCGAGCGGCACCTCGCGCAGGCGCGCGAGCTGTACACGAAGCACAACGTGCAGGCCGACGTACGAGCCTTCATCGACGACATGGCAGAGGCGTACGCGTGGGCGGACCTCGTCGTCTGCCGCTCGGGTGCGCTCACGGTTTCGGAGCTCGCGGCAGCAGGACTGCCGGCGATCTTCGTGCCGTTCGCGGCCGCGGTCGACGATCATCAGACGCTCAACGCGAAGTTCCTCGTCGATGCGCACGCCGCGATCTCGATCGCCGAGGCGCAGCTGACGCCGCCGCGTCTCGCCGAGGAGTTGCAGAAGCTGTTGCGTGGCGGTCGCCAACTGTTGACGACGATGGCCGCTCGGGCGCGCGCTGTCGCGATCATCGACGCGGATGTGCGACTCGCGGATGCATGCGACGCAGTCGCGGGGGGCGCGCGATGACCGATCGCATGCGCCGCATCAACCGCATCCACTTCGTCGGCATCGGCGGCAGCGGCATGGGCGGCATCGCCGAAGTGCTGCTGAATCTCGGCTACCAGGTGCAGGGGAGCGATCTGAAGCCGAACGCAGTCACGCAGCGGCTGACGCAG
>DATEML010000120.1:0-20146 GCA_035275585.1 Steroidobacteraceae bacterium
GGGTTTGCCTGACGGGCACCGGGCCTGTAACCTGCGCCACCGGAAACGGAGAGGTGGCCGAGCGGTCGAAGGCGCTGGACTGGAATTCCAGTTACATCTTCACCGGTGTACGTGGGTTCGAATCCCACCCTCTCCGCCAGAAAAATAGAAAACCCCGCCGCGGCGGGGTTTTGCTTTTCCGGCACGCGAATTGCCGCGTTATTCCGTCTTGAATGCCTTGACGGCCTTGAGAGCCATCGCCTTCAGCGCGTCGAGGTCGTTCTGAACTTCATTCTTCGGGATGTAGACCTGAAACCGCACGGCATCGACGCTGGTCGTCGTGGGGCGGTCCATCGAGGCGCTCGCGCCGACTTCGATGGAAACGGCGCCGCTCGACAGAAAACGGATCTCGGTGACGGACAGCTGCATGACGGGCTCCCTGCTGGTACCACGAACGCGGGCCCGATAGTACCGATGTCCGCGAAACTCCGCCCGTGACGCGTTTCACTTCACCCGCGTATCGGTCGCAATCCAGTTCGGCTCCCAGGTCTGGCCCCCGTCGCCGGAAAACGACTGCTCGAACCTGCAGACGTCGCGCGACTCGCACTGGATGATGAATTTCACGAAGATGGAGCGGCCGTCGAGCGTGTCCTGGTTGTAGAACTCGCCGCGGCCGTTCTTGAACTCGCCGACCGCCGGGATCGCCATCGTGCCGACCCGGCTGTTCGAGAAGTTCAGGCTCCACTGCCGCGAGTCCGGGTTGTACAGCCGCAATGACAGCGCCTCGATCGCGCCGGCGGGACCCTTCACTTGCAGCTCGACCAGATTCGCGCGCCCGTCCCACACCTTGGTGACGACGGTCGTGCCTTCGTACTCGAGCCAGGTCGTCGAGCCTGTCAGCGGCCCCTTCAGGCGTTTGAGGTGCGTGTTCCACGTGCCGATTTCCCAGTCGAAATCGCGCTGGCCGTCGTGCTTCGCCGGCGTGTCGGCGCCGCATACGAGCGCGGGGGCCAGAAGTCCAATCCACATCAGCTTGAGTGCGTTCATCGCTGCCTCCTTCGTCGCCGGCACTATGCGAGGCAGCCCGGTTCATTCCTAGAACCATTATGGCGACAAGGGATGGGCCACCTACCGCCGGCCTTGAAAGAACGCGCGCAGCATCGCGCCGCACTCCTCGCCCATCAGGCCGGCCTCGCACTCGATGCGGTGGTTGAGCGACGGATGCTGCACGATGTTGAAGATCGTGCCGGCCGCGCCCGCCCGCGGATCGGTTGCGGCGTACACGAGCCGCTTCACGCGCGCGTGCACCATCGCGCCGGCGCACATCGGACACGGTTCCAGCGTGACGTACAGCGTCGTGTCGAGCAGCCGATAAGTGCTGAGCCTCTCAGCGGCGGCACGCAGCGCGATGATCTCGGCGTGCGCAGTCGGATCGTTCGTGCTGATCGGCCGATTCCATCCCTCGCCGACGATCACGTCGTCCTTGACGATCACCGCGCCGACCGGCACTTCGCCGGCGCGCTCGGCCTCGCGCGCGAGCTCCAGTGCACGGGCCATGAATACCGAATCGCTCATGATTCCAGACCGCCGATAGTGACGATCGCACGTCGCACGATCCTGAGACCCGATCGCGCCGCGGCGCGCGATGCGACCGCGAAGCCGAACACCAGGCCACCGCGACCCGTCGCACCGTACTTGGAAAGAGGATGCACCTCGATGCCGGAGCGCGCGCACTCCGCAGCGACGGCTCGATCGTCGAGGCGCAGCGCACGGCTGTCCTTGAAGGTACCCGTGACATGCATCCCGGCGCGAGCGGGGCCGAAATCGACGAAGTCTTCGAGAATCTTTGCCTCCTCGAGGAACGCGCGGCGCCGCTCATCGTAGATCGTGCGCGTCCGGCGAATGTGTCGCGCCAGGTGGCCATCGCGAATGAACGCTGCGAGGACCCCCTGCATGAGCAACGCCGTGTGGCCATCGGCGACGTGCTTGGCATCGACGAACGCGCCGACGAGCGCTTCGGGCACGATCGCGTACGCGATGCGCAGCGCCGGAAACAGGATCTTGTTGAAGCTGCCGATGTAGATCACCCGGCCGCTTGCATCCATGCCTTGCAGCGAGGCGATCGGCCGGCCTTCGTAGCGATAGTCGCCGTCATAGTCGTCTTCGAGAATGAAAGACTCCTGCTCCACCGCCCAGTCGAGCAACGCCTTCCTGCGCTCCAGCGACATCTCGTAGCCGAGCGGGTACTGATGCGCGGGCGTCACGTATGCAACACGCGCTTGCGGTTCGAGCAGACGGCCGGCGCTCACGTCGAGCCCCTGCTCGTCCACCAGCACGTGCACGATTCGCAGGCCAACTGCACGCAGACAATGCTGCACGGGCTGATAGCCCGGCATCTCGGCCCACGCGCGATCGCCGGGATCGGCGAGCACCTTGCCAGCGAGCTCGACTGCCTGCTGCGTGCTCGTCACGACGATCACTTGATCAGGCGAGCACCGCGTTGCACGCATCGCGGCAGCGTGCTCGGCGATCGCTTCGCGCAATGCCGGCAAACCGTTGCTCGCTCCGTAGTCCCAGTAGTCGTTGCCGGCGCGGCCGGCTTCACGACTCATCAGGCGATTCCACACCTTGCGCGGAAACAGATCGCCGGGCGGCAGCGACGGCTTGAACGGAGCAGTCGTCTCGGCGCGATAGTTGCCGGGATAGCTGCGCAGTGCCTCCGCCCGCTCGGAAAGACGCAGCGGTGCGCCGCGCGGCTGCGATTTCGCAGAGCGCGGCGGCGTCAGCGGCGGTGCATCGCGCTCCGGGAGTTGCGGCACGACGTAAGTGCCGGCGCCACGACGGCGAACGATGTAACCGTCGGCGACGAGCTGCCCGAGAGCCCAGTCGACCGTGTTGCGCGCCACACCGAGATCCTTGGCGAGCGTCCGGCTCGACGGGAGTCGCGCATTCGGCGCCAGCGCTCCGCTTGCGATCGCCGCGCGCAGGCGATCGCAGATACGCATGTACGCCGGCTGATCCTGCCCGGTTTCGAGACCGGTCACGTCGACGGAGAAAACGGAGCGTGCATGCTTGGTCATCGGCTCCTATGTTAAGACACTCGCTGGAATTCCATCACCCAGTTCACTTCCCAGGTCTTGCCGCCGTCCGGCGAGAACGCCTGCTCCCAGTGCGCGCTGTTCGGCGTGATCTTCGACCACGTGAAGCGGATGCGGATCGGCTTGCCGCGCAGCGTGTCGTCCGCGTAGAAGGTGCCGACGCCGTTGACGAACTTGCCCTTGACCGGCGGATCGACGGCCCCGTGCGGCGTGCGCGAGTCCACCCACCAGATGGCCCACTGCCCGGTCTTCGCGTCGTAGGAACGCAGGCCGATGCCGCGATACGCGTCGCCCGGCAGATTGATCACGTTGTCGTCGACGTTGCCCCAACCTTGCATCAGGCCGCGGTTGCTGCACGTGCCGGCGAACTCCTGCCACTCCTGACTGTTGGCCAACCGCTCCTTCAGCCGCCGATGCTGCACGCGCCAGTCGCCGACGAGGAAATCGAAGTCGCGCAGGCCGCTCAGGTCGGCTTTCTCGATGCGCTGCGGGTTGTCCTGCGACGCGTCCGCCGGAATGACGATCCCGACGCTGGCCGCGAGCGCGGCCGCAGCTGCGAACATGATGCTGAAGCTATTCATGAGCGGTTCTCCTGCTGAAATCGCTGATCCAGTTCGTTTCCCAGGTCCGGCCGCCGTCGGGCGAGAAGGCCTGCTCCCAGTGCGCGCTCGTCGGCGTGATCTGCGACCAGATATAGCGCACGCGGATCGGCCGGCCATTGAACGTGTCGTCCGCGAAAAATGTGCCGGCGTTCTCGAAGCGGCCCTTGAGCGGCGGATCGAGCGCGCGGATCGGATCGCGGCCGTCGAGCCACCAGATCGCCCACAACCTCGACTTCGCATCGAAGGCGCGCACGCTCACGCCGCGATAGGCGTTGCCTGGAATGTCGAACCAGTTGTCGCTGACGTTGCCGGCGCCGTCGAGCGCCAGACGCGTGCTCTGCGTCAGTCGCAGCGCATGCGACGCAAATCAGCGCCAGCAGAATGGCGCGCACCGTCAGCCCCTGACTCGGCGGTGCTCGATGACCCAGTTCTTCTCCCACTCCTTGCCGTCGAGGGAAAAGGATTGCTCCCAACGCGCGTTGTCGTGATCGATCCGTGTCCAGCGGAACACGACCTTGATCGGCCGCCCTTCATCGGTGTCGTCGCCCCAGAACTCACCCGTGTCACCGCCGCTGAAGCCGCCGATCACCGGAGGGAACAGCTCGCCGGTGCTGCTGTTGATCCAGTAGAGCGCCCACTGGCGCGTCTTCTGATTGAAGATGCGCAGCGTCATGCCCGACCAGCCTTTGGTCGGGAACACACCTTCGTCGATGTTGACGACGCCGCCCATGCGGCTCTCGCAGCGGATCGTGCAGGGAAAGGTTTCCCAGTCGTTGCTGCCGACCCAGCGCTGGCGCAGCCGGCGATTGGTCGACTCCCAGTTGCCGACGAAGAAGTCGAAGTCGTGGATGTCGCCCGTCGGCAGTTTGGCGGGCACCTTCGACGGGTATGCGCTCGCGGTAGTCGAGATCAGGCCGGCGGTCGCAGCCCCGGCGAGTGCTTCGAGCAGAACGTCCCTGCGTGTGATTGAGCTCATGGTGCTGCTCGGGTCGAAAAGACGAGCGCAAGGTGCCTCCGAACGCTCGGAGCGAAAAGAGCCATTTACGGCGGCCGGCCCAGGCCACCGTAGAATCGCCGCTTGACCTGGCGGAGGAAGAGCATGAGCGAGCAGGGTTGGCGTGATTTCCTCGCTTCCGAGGGCGTTGACGACTGGGTGGTATTGCACGGCGGCGCGACCGCTGTCTTTCGCGTCGGCTCGCTGACCGAGGCTGCGCAGTTGGTCGAGTCGGTTGCGAACGCGCCGGGCATCGCGGGTGCAGGGGTACTGCTAACTCTCGCAGATACTCACGTAACCGTTCGGCTGAGCCGCGACGTCTGGAGTCTGGAACCACGGCATGTCGAGCTCGCGCGGGCCGTTTCGGCAGTTGCGCGTGAACGCGGTGCAGTCCCTGATCGTGCGGCCGTGCAGGAAGTACAGTTCGCCATAGCGGCGAAACTCGATGCGATCGACGTCGGATTCTGGCGCGCCGTCCTCGGTTACGCTCCGATGGCCGACGATAATGCGGTCGACCCCCTTGGCCATGGATCGACCGTCTGGATGCAGCAACTCGATCAGTCCAAGGCGTTGCGTCATGCGATGCATATCGACGTCTCTGTCGCGCGCGAGCACGTCAAGGCGCGGCTCGAGACGGCGGTTGCTGCGGGCGGCCGTATCGTCGATGAATCGCATGCACCATCGCACTGGACCTTGGCCGACCGCGCGGGCAACCGCGTGTGTATTTGCGCGTGGCCAGATGGCCATGCCATCTCAGCCCGATAGCCATTCCTTCAAATTTCGCGGGTCGACGTTGCCGCCGGTCAGCACAGTCGCGACCAGCCGTCCCTTGAATTGCTCGCGATGATCGAGCAGCGCCGCGAGCCCTGCTGCGCCAGCCGGCTCCAGCACCAGGCCCAGCTCTCGATGCGCCAGCCGCATCGCCGAGATCAATGTGCTGTCCGGAACGAGCAGCACGTCGTCGATCAGTCCGGTCAGATCGGTCACAGCTTCCTCGAACGGCGTGCCGACTACGATGCCCGCGGCAATCGTGTTGCTGCAAGGCGCGCTCACCACACGTTTACTGCGCCACGAGCGTTCCATCGCCGGTGATGCGGTCGCGCACACACCGATCATTCGCGTGGTTGGACATTGCGCCTTGACCCAACGGGCCATGCCGCCGAGCAGCGCTCCGTCCCCGAGCGGCACGACGATGTCGTCGAAGCACTTCGGCCAGCGCAGCAGCTCGACTGCGATCGTGCCTGCGCCCTCCGCAATCGGCGCTTCGCGTCCGTCCTGAACGAGATGCGCGCCGTGCTCGTGAGCGAAGGCCGCCGCTTCGGCGTGCAGCTCATCCGGATCGTCGCTGCCCGCGCGCACCGTAGCGCCCAACTGTCGCATTCGTTCGACTTTCATCGGATTGGCGTTCGCACCGACGAAGATCGTGATCGGCCAGCCGCGCTTGCGCGCCGCGTAGGCCATGCCCTGCCCGAAATTGCCGGCAGTGGCACAGACCAGGTGCGGCGAGCCGGACAACTGCGATACCAGGAACTGCGCGCCGCGCGCTTTGAACGAGCGGATCGGGTTGAGCGTCTCGACTTTGACGACGAGGCGGCAGCCCAACTGCTCGCGCAGCGTCTCCGCTTCGAACTGCGGAGTGTCGCGAAACGCCGGGTCGATGGCTTCGGACGCGGCGACGATGTGCTGGATCGACAGGCGGTGTTTCATGACAGCAGTCTACGGACGCGCGCCGCGACGCGATTGATTCTTTACGCGTTGCCACGCAACAATATTGCGTGCCGCGCCCCCACGCCTTCCACCTGGACGAGCTCGACCGCAAGCTCCTCGACCTGCTGCAGACCGATGCCGCGCGCCCGCTCTACGAGCTCGGCGACCTCGTCGGCCTTTCCGCCAGCGCCGTGCAGCGCCGGCTGTCACGCTATCGATCGAGCGGCGTGATCGACAGACAGATCGCGGTGCTCAATCCGGAAGTGGTGGCCGGCACCGTGCTCGCGTGCGTCCTGGTGACGCTGGAGCGCGAATCGAAGAAGCTGCACGCGGATTTCCGCGAGCGGCTTCGCGCCACCGTCGAAGTACAGCAGTGCTACGACCTGGCCGGCTCGTGGGACTATCTCGTCATGATCGCGGCGGACGGCATGCCCCGTTGCCGCACGATCATCGATGGCTTGTTCCTCGGCGCGCCGAACGTAAAGCGCTACGACACGTTGTTCGTGTTCCAGCCGATCAAGCGCGGCCTGAACATACCGATGCGCAGCGCGGACGGACCGGCCCGGCGCCGGCCGGCCGGACGTGGGCGCTGAAGGCCGGCGACCTTGCTCGACGCTGGACCGGCGCGGCCGCTTTATGCAAACGATTGCGCGCCGGGAAAAACTTAGGTAGCGTGCATCGCGAGATGACAATCGAAGGGGCACTGCGTGGCGTCTGACGAGCAATTGCAACAGTGGCGTGAACGCGCACTGCGCCTGGAAGATGAAGTCGGCAAGGTCGTCATCGGTCAGCAGGACACGATCCGCCTCATCAACATAGCTCTGTTCGCCCGCGGCCACGTGCTGCTCGAGGGTGACGTCGGCGTCGGCAAGACCACAATCCTGCGGGCGTTCGCGCGCGCGGTCGGCGGCGAGTTCGAGCGCGTCGAAGGCACGATCGACCTCATGCCCGGCGATCTGGTGTACCACACGTACGTCGACGCCGAAGGCCGGCCGCGGATCGACCCCGGACCGCTCCTGCGCCACGGCGAGCAACTCGTCACGTTCTTCTTCAACGAGATCAATCGCGCGCGCCCGCAGGTGCAATCGCTGCTGCTGCGGGCCATGGCGGAGCGCACGGTGTCCGCGTTCGACCAGGAGTTCCGCTTTCCGCACATGACCGTGTTCGCCGATCGCAACCGGGTCGAGAAGGAGGAGACCTTCGAGCTCGCCTCGGCGGCCCGCGACCGTTTCATGCTCGAGCTGCGCATGCCGACGCCGGTCGATGAGCCGGTGCGACGCGCGCTGATCTTCAATCCGGACTTTCATGACGTCGATGCACTGCTGGAAAAGGTCGCACCGGGTGTACTGCCCTGGCAGGAGCTCAACACGGTCGGTGCGGCGATTCAGCGCTCCGTCCAGGTGAGCGAGGCGCTGGAGCGCTATGCGCTGGATCTGTGGCAGGCCACTCACACGCCCGAAAAGTTCGGCGTCCGTATCGACGGGACGGACATGAGCAAGCTGATTCTTGCCGGCGTCAGCCCTCGCGGCATGATGGCGCTGATCCGCGCCGCGCGTGTCGTTGCCTGGTTGGCCGGCCGCACGCATCTCACGCCGGCGGACATTCACGCGGTGGCGCGCGAGGCGCTCCGTCATCGCATCTTCTTCACGCCGATCTACGAGTTGCGCCGCGCGCAGATCGCCGACGAGCTACTCGCGCAGATACTCGAGCGAGTTGCCACGCCGCGATGACCGACCCCGCGATGAAGACCGGCGAGCCCCAGGAGTTCCACTATCGGATTCCCGGCCGCGGCGGCGGCTGGCGGCAGGGATCGCACCCCGGATCGAGCCTGGGCATGGGTCAGGAGTTCGTTTCGCATCGGCGCCTGTACGACTGGCCCGATCCACGCCGTCTCGACGTGCGCGCGAGCCTGCGCGACGTGCGCTCCGACTGGCTGGTGCGGGTGAATCGTCAACGGATCAGCGTGCCGGTGCACGTGATCGTGGACGTCTCTGCTTCGATGAGCTTCGGCGCGCACGGCCGCAAGCTCCAGGTGGCCGCAGAGTTCGTGGCGGCCCTGGGACGCAGCGCGTTCCGCGTCGGCGACGCAGTGGGCATGTTCGCATTCGATAGCCACGCGCGCGCGGACCTGTTCCTGCCGGCCCTCTTCAGCCGCGGCATGGGCAGCCTCATGGCTGCAACGCTGACGAGCTGCCAGGCCTCCGCAGCCGGCAGCGAAGGACTGGAGGAAGTCGTGCTCCAGGTCGCGGGCCGTCACAGCCTGGTCTTCCTGATTTCGGATTTTCACTGGTCGGTGGATCGACTCGCCGGCGTGCTGGAGATGCTCGCTGCTGCGCACGTCGTGCCGATGGTGATCTGGGATCCCGCAGAATTGCAGCCGCCGGCCAACGACGCGCTGATGCCGCTGCGGGACATGGAATCCGGCGCACAGCGTACGCTGTGGATGCGACCGCGACTGCGCACGCGGTGGGCCGAGGCCGTAGCGGAACGCCGAACTCAGATCGGCAACGCGTGCGCCCTGCGTGGTACGCGGCCGTTTTTCATCAGCGGCAGGTTCGACAGCGATGCCCTGTCGCGCTACTTCTTCGAGAGCGTCGCGTGAATCGAAGTCGCCTCGCCTGTCTGTTTACTGCTGTGGCAATGACGGCATTCGCCCTGAGCCGACCAGGCATCGCCCTCGCGACGGAACAGCCCGCGCTTCCCGAGGCAGTCGTAGAGCAGCCGCGCGCCTTCGGCTATGTGCTGGGCGATGTGATTACGCAGCGAGTGCTGTTGCAGCGGGAGGGCGCGCCATTCGAGCTCGCAAAGTTACCCGCGACTCAACGCGTGGGCATGTGGCTGGAGCGACGCGCAGCGCGCACCGAGCCCGCGGCGGACGGCCGGCGCTGGCTGATCGTTGAGTATCAACTGATCAATGCTCCGCGAATACTGACTACGATCACCGTGCCACCGTTGCTGCTCGACTCGAAGCAGCGAGACACGAAACTCCTGGTGCCGGACTGGGCGATCAGCGTGGCGCCGTTGACACCGCAGTCGGCCTTCGACGCCAGCGGCTTGGGCCAGCTCAGGCCGGACAGGCACACGGCGTTGATTGCCACCGCACCGATGAGGCGACAAGTCTGGATCTGGTTCATCGCGCTGGCGGCTACACTGACGGCCTGGGCCGCATGGACCCACTGGCGCAACAGGCTGGCCGCGCTGAATCAGCCCTTCGCGCGCGCCTGGCACGAGATCCAGCAGCTGGATCCGGCGAGCCCGCAGGCGTGGCAAACGCTGCATCGCGCGTTCGATCGGACCGCCGGCCGCGTGATGCACATCGAGACATTGCCGCTCTTGTTCGAGCAGGCACCGCACCTGCAAGTGTTGCGCACACAGATCGAGGCATTCTTCGCTGCGTCGAGCGACCGCTTCTTCGGCAGCAGTACTCAGGGCTCGGCGGTGCCGATAGGTTCGCTATGCGATTCACTGCGGCGCCTGGAAAGGCAGCACGAGCGATGAACGCCGCCTTCGCCTTCGACCGGCCGTGGTTGCTGCTGCTGTTGCCGTTGGCGCTGCTGCCGCTTTGGCCTACCGGCCGCGATGCGCTGGCGTTTCCATCGGTCGCGTGGCTGCCTGCCGATAACGTCGGCCGGATCGCCAACCTGCTCTGGACTGCGTTCGCCATGCTCGCGCTGGCCGCGCTCGTCATCGCTCTGGCGGACCCCGGCCGGCCGCAGACCGTGGTCGAACGCACCGGCCGCGGCGCGGAAATCATCGTGCTCATGGATCGAAGCCGCAGCATGGACGACCGGATGCTGCCGAGTAACTGGCACAAGCTCGATCCCAACGATCGTCTGACGCACCTGGACAGCGGCCCGCCGAAAGCGCAGATGGCGCGCGACCTGCTGGCGAAGTTCGTCGCACAGCGCATGGACGATCGCTTCTCGCTCATGCTTTTCAGCACGCGGCCGCTGAGTGTCGTGCCCTTCACGCAGCATGATCCGGTCGTGCAGGCCGGCATCGCTGCGGCCGGCGTGGGTCCGGGACTGGCGGACACCGAGGTCGGAACGGCGTTGCTCGCCGCCATCGCGCAGTTCGACCATCGCGAATACACCGGCAGCCGCATCATCCTGCTCGTGTCCGATGGCGGGTCCGACCTGAGCGAGGCGACGCGCCAGCGCATCGACAACGGGCTCGCGCGCAATCGTGTGGCGCTGTACTGGATCTATCTGCGCCGCTACAGCGCGCCGAAGCTGGACGACTCGGATCCGGCGCAGCGCGGCGCGCCCGAAATCGCCCTGCACCGCTTCTTCCAGACGTTGCGCACGCCCTACCGTGCCTATCAAGCCGAGGAGCCTGAGGATCTGGCGAAAGCAGTCGCCGACGTCGGACGCGAGCAGAACGCCCCTCTCGACTTCACCGAGCTGGTCCCACGGACGAGCTATGCGCCCTACTTCCTGTCGGCCGCTGTCTTTTCCTGCCTGATGCTGTTGCTGTACAGGGCTCTGTCGTTGCGGAGATGGCAGTGAGACGACGCGTCGTGCATCTTGCCTTTGGGGCGGTCGCAGCGGTCTGCGCCTCGATCGCGACTTATCAGACGGTGCGGCTGGTGCGCAGCCATCGCATCAATGCCGCGATCGCGAGCGCACAGACAACGGATCTCGATGCGCGCGTTCCCGAGGCCCAGTTCGCGCGGGCATTGGGCCTCGCGCGCGCCGGGAAATTCGATGCAGCGCTGAACATCTACAAGTCACTCACCCGCAGCACACGCCCCGATATCCGACTTGCCGCCCTCTACAACACGGGCAACGTCTACATGCGCGAAGCCGAGAAGCGTAGTGCGGACGAAGGATTCGAGTCGCTGCCGCTCGTCGAGCTCGCGAAACAGGCCTATCGCGACGTGCTGCGCCAGCAGCCGGTCGATTGGGATGCCCGCTACAACCTCGAGCGCGCGCTCTACCTCGCACCCGAGTTGGAGTTCGAAGGGGACGAGAGTGACGCACCGATGAAGGAGCGGCGCGTCCAGAGCACGCTACGCAGCGAGGTCGTCAATCTGCCATGAAGTGGGATCGCGGCTCCGCAGCCATTGCGCTCGCTGCAGGGATACTGCTGCTGGGATTGGCAATGCCGACGGTGCCGCTGCAGCGTGCGGTGTACGACTACATCGTAGTCTTCGACATCAGCCAGAGCATGAACGTCGAGGACTATGAGCTCGCCGGCGTCAACGTGAGCCGCCTCGACTATGCACGCGATGCCGCGAGGCACGCCCTGCCCACGCTGCCGTGTGGCTCACGCGTGGGCTGGGGCGCATTCACCGGGAACAGAACACTGCTGCTGCTCGCACCTGTCGAAGTCTGCGCCAACTACAACGATCTGCTGGCGTCGCTCGCCCAGATCGACGGCCGCATGCGCTGGTCCGAGGCCAGCGAAATCAGCAAGGGCATCTACTGGGCGATCCAGGCGGCGCAGTCCACGGCCTCGACGCCGAACATCCTGTTCGTGAGCGATGGCCAGGAAGCGCCGCCGCTGGAGTCCGACTTCGTGTCGAACCTGATCGAGAAGCTGAAGGGCGATCCGATCCACGGCTGGCTCGTCGGCGCGGGCGGCGATGACCCCAGCCCGATTCCGAAAATAGACACGGAAGGCAACCATCACGGATTCTGGCGCGCGGATGAAGTCCTGCAGTCGGACTCCGCGATCGAGGGGGCGACGCCGGGGCTGGAGCATTTCTCGGCGCTGCGCGAGCAGCACTTGAAGAATCTTGCGCAGCGTCTCAATCTCAACTACGCGCGCCTGACGGATCAGAACTCTCTCAGCGACGCCATGAAGGACCGTCGTTTTGCACGGCACCGCGAGGTTCCCACCGATCTGTCGTGGCTGGCGGCAACGCTCGCCCTGCTGCTGCTGATCGTGCGATTCCGCCCGGAGTTTCGTCAGAGCACCGTGTAGACGACGGCTCCGCCCACAACGGTCTCGAGCACTCTGGTTTTTGCGATCTCTTCAGCGGGCACGGTGAGAGGGTTGCGATCGAGCACGATGAGATCGGCCAGCTTGCCGGCTTCGAGCGACCCGGTCAGATCGTCCTGGTGCAACTCATAGGCTGCGTTGATTGTCGCCGCGCGCAGCACCGTTTCGCGCGACAGCCCGGGATCGTCGCCGAGTCTGCCGCGATACTCTGCCGCAGCTTCGGGAGCATTCGTGCGCGTCACGCCGACCTTGAACGCGAACCACTGGTCCAGCGCATCTACCGGCCAGTCGCTGCCGAACGCGATCCGGGCGCCGGCCTCGGCCAGGGAGCCTGCGGGCTCGAGGATCTTCATGCGCTCCGGTCCGAAGTAGTCCCTGAGGCCGAGAGTGTCGCCCGCCGGCTTCTCCCATTGAAATGACAGAACGGGAATTGCACCGAGCGCATGGAACCGGCCGAGGTCGGACGGCCCGACGATTTCAGCGTGCGCGATCGCTGGGCGGATGTCCGCACCGGGCAATGCTTTGCGAAGCGCCGCGATGCCATCGAGCGCCGCGCGCACCGCGCCGTCACCGTCGGCGTGCATGTGCGGATCGATGCCGGCCCGACCGAGCGCTGTGAGAACCGCTGCGAGGGCGTCGGCGGGAAAGTACACCTCCGGGCCGCGACTCGTTCCTGCGACCCACTGCGGCTGATCAGCTGTACCGGCATTGCGACGATAAGGCTCCAACATCGCACCCGTGAGCGCGGGGGCGGCGATCACACCGTCGAGGAACAACTTGGCATTGCGCACCGTGATGCCTGGTGCTCGCCCGATCGTGCCTTCGTCGTACTCCTTGCGGAACGCCACCACTCGCGCCACCGCCGCCTTCAGGTTACCCGCCTCGGCAGGCTGGATCGAAGGCGCGAAGTGCGCACGCGCCGTGAGGCTGCCCGCCTTGCGAAGCGTCGCGAAAGCAGCCACGTTTTCATGCTCTGCGCTGGCATCCAGAAAACTCGTGACACCTTGCCGCTTCATGACCTCCAGCGCTTTCGCCGCAGCCTCCACGTCCTGGGCCGCCGTCGGCTTCGGAAGGAGCGAATCGAACACATGGTGGGCTGCGTCCTCCAGCAGGCCGGTCGGTTCGCCCGCAGCGTCGCGCCAGATCTTGCCGCCGTGCGGATCCGGAGTCGCTGCAGTGATCCCAGCGAGCGCGAGAGCGCGCGAGTTCGCGAGCACGGTGTGGCCGAATGAGGAACGCACGATGATCGGGCGCTTGGTGTCGAGCCCGTCGAGCGTTGCACGGCTGGTCGTCACACCGGCGGGGATCATGCTCTCCTGAAACCAGCTGACGACCTCGAGCCAGCCGGCCGGTTCTGACGCTCTCGTCTGCTCGACACACGTCTGCACGCGTTGCTGCAGATCCGCCACGGTCAGCGCCGCATAGTTGAGATTGCATTTCAGCAGCGTCGCGCCCGCTTCGCGGGGATGCATGTGCCCGTCGACGAGGCCGGGCATCAGGAAGCGCCCTTTCAGGTCCACCTTGACGGTCGCTGGACCGATGTAGCGCGCAAGCTCCGCGTCGCTACCGACGTACAGGATCCGTCCTTCGCGAATCGCGAGCGCGCTGGCCTGTGAATTGCCGGCGTCGGCGGTGAAGATGATGCCGTTGAGATACACACGATCAGCGCGCCGGCTGGCAGGCTCGGCCGCTTGACCCGAGGCGACCGTCAGCAGGAGCAACACGCCCGCTGCGAAATTCACATGGCGTGCGCGCATGAGGTGCTTCACCGGTGAAAGAAACGGGGCGGGAAAGCCGCTGCCTTCCCGCCCTGTGTTTCTCAACTCGACCGCTCAATCGAAGTTGATTCTGAGCGACGCGTACCAGAAGGTCCCGTTGAACCCGAAGGGACCACCATTGCGCGGATACACTTGACCGTCCGCCAGGCCGCCCACGATCGGGAACACCGGATTGGTGTCTGACTGCCTGATCTTGTCCGGGCGTTCATCGAACAGGTTGCTGGCGCCCGCGGTCAGTGTGTATTTGCCCGCGAACGTGTAGCGGACGTCCAGGTCGGTCGTGAACTTCGCGCCGAACTCCTGGCCGGGATAGTCGGCCTCGGCGCTCCAGGTGCCGTAGTAGCGCTCGACCACGTTGACGCCCCAATCGCCATACGTCCAGCCTGCCTGCAGGTTCGCCCGGTGATTGGGCGCCAGGCGCTCGGCGGTCAGGATCTGCGCCGGCCCGATCGCCGCCGGGTCGAACTTCGTGACCTCGTTCTTGTTGTAGTTGTAGGCAAGCGTCAGGTTGAGATCGCCCATGCCGAGATCGTTGCGCCAGGTGCCGATCAGGTCGACGCCGGTCGTCTTGGTGTCCAGCGAATTGGTGAAGTATTGAACGTCACCGCCTACTCCGACGCTCGCGAGCTCGGGGAGGGCAAGGATGTCCGCCGCCGTCACATGGAAGGTCTGCGAGATGTAGATGCGGTCGCTCACGTCGATTCGGTACAAATCCGCCGTCAGCGTGAGATCGTCCGTCGGATTGATCACCACGCCGATGCCGTAGTTGTCCGACTTCTCCGGCTTCAGCGACCGCGCGCCGTAAAACTGGGCGATCGCGCTCGTGACCGGGTAGGTCCCCGTCTGCACCGACACGCCTGCGATGAAATTCGTCGTCAGGACCTGCACGTTGTTCTGGCCGGGCGAAGGCGCATGGAAACCGCTACCCACCGTGGCGCGAACGGCAAAGCCGTCGGTCACCTTGAAAATTCCGTTCAGCTTGAAGACGGTTGCGTTGCCGGAATTCTCGTAGTCTTCGTACCGGACGGCGGCGCCGGCGCTGAGCTGCTTCGTCAGGTCGCCTTCGAGGCCGACGTAAACGCCATAGCTGGTCTCGCTGTCGGTGCCCGCATAGGTCGGGCTCGTGCCGCCATAGCCACTCGCCGACGGAGTGTCGACCTCCGTGAAGGTGCCGGTATCGGTGAACACGCCCGAACCCGGCGCCGTCTCGACAAAGAGCGGGTGTGGTGTGGCGTAGGGCCCCGCGCCATAGGACTGCGGATCGCCCTGCGTCGCCTCGTACTTCTCGTCGCGATACTCCGCGCCGCCCGAGAGGGTCAACGCGCTCGCAAGACCGGCGTCGATCTCGTAGGAGAGATCGACATTGACGTCCATCTCCTTCTGGATCAGCTCACCGAACCGGAACGTGGTCTGCGAGTCCGCTCCATAGGAGGGGCTGATCGAGTTGTACATCGACAGGTCGAGCGAGTTGCGGCTGTTGGACATCGACACGTCGTAGCGCAGGCCTGAACCCACGACTCCTTTGTAGCCGAGCGTGGCGTAGGTCTGCTTGGTGTCGCCGACGAATCGCGGCGTGAAGCCGCCGGGATAGATCGAGGAGAACAGGAAGACGTTGTCGTCGACCACGTAGCCGTCCGCCGGGCAGGTGGCATTGCCCGCGGGGCATTGGGTCTGATAGTAGGGATGCTGGAAGAATTCACGGCCGCCCAGCTCGACGTCGTTGCCAGCGGCGTCCTGAAACGTCCGGCTGCCCACGAGCGACGAGCGGAAGTTGAAGCTCTGATCCGCGTGGTTTTCCGCATAGTTGCCGAACAGGTAGACCTTGCCCTGCTCGCCCACGCCCAGCCCCGAGTTGAGCAGGACCTTGAAGCCGTGGCTCGGCGAAATGCCCCAGATCTGCGCCGGCAACGGATAGTGCGGCAGGTCGCTCGCCAGGCCAGGATTCTCCTGCGCAAAGGCAAAGGCCGTCGGACGGGTGACACCGCGGCTCGTCTGTCCGTCATCGTCGTATTCGGCCGAGAGGTTGACGAAGCCACGATCGCCGAACGCCACGCCGAAGTTGGCGGCGATCTGCTGGCTCTCGCCGTCGCTGTCCTCCTTGTACTGGCCGTAGCGCGCCAGCACTTCGAAGCCGGCGTCGTCGCGCAATCCGTAGTTCAGCACGCCCGCGATCGCATCCGACCCGTACTGCGCCGTCGCGCCGTCGCGCAGCACTTCGAGTCTCTTGATCGCGATCGACGGAATGGACGAGATGTCCGACCCGTGGGACCCGAACGACAGGCCCGTGTCGCCGCCGTTGTAGACCTGGACCAGGGCCGAGCGATTGAATCGCTTGCCGTTGAGCATGACCAGCACCTGGTCGGACGGCAGGCCACGCAGCGAGGGCGCACGCACGAACGTCGAGGCGTCCGAAATGGTGTTTTGGCCGACGAAAAACGACGGGACGATGTTGCGCACCGAGTCGAGCATGTTGGCAGTCGGCTGCGCGCTGATGTCGGAGCCGGTGATGACGTCGACCGGCGAAGCGGAGTCGGTCACGCTGCGATCGAGTCGGCGAGTACCCGTAATCACGACTTCTTCAAGCACACCGGACTTGCCGGCGGCGGACCCCGGCGGCGCGTTCTGAGCGTGCGCCGGACCCGTCGAAACCGCTGCAAACGCCATAAGCACGATCGCCACGATACGCGTCGCCGAAAGCTGCTCGATCGGCGAGCGAATGATGCTCACAATCATGGAACCCCCCATATTCGAATTCTCGAATGTTGACTGGACTACGGTTGACCAGCCAATGGCCAGATTGGCTGGTGCCCCAAGTCTAGCCCCACCTGTTGCGGCGGGTCGAGAAATCGGATGGGAGGTGTGCCAGCCCTCTATCGCGGGCCTGAAGCCGAGCCGACCCTCACTCCCACTCGATCGTGGCGGGCGGCTTGCTCGAGATATCGTACGTGACGCGCGAGATGCCGTTCACTTCGTTGATGATGCGGCGGGAGACGATTTCCAGGAATTCGTAGGGCAGGCGTGACCAGCGAGCCGTCATGAAGTCGATCGTCTCGACCGCACGCAACGCGATTACGTAGTCATAACGGCGACCGTCACCCTGAACGCCGACCGAGCGCACCGGCAGGAACACGGCGAATGCCTGGCTCGTGCGGTCGTAGAGATCGTGCTTGCGCAGTTCTTCGAGATAGATGGCATCTGCCTGACGCAGCAGATCCGCGTACTGCTTCGTGACCTCGCCGAGGATGCGCACCCCGAGACCCGGGCCGGGGAACGGATGGCGATAAACCATCTCGCGCGGCAGACCCAGCTCGACACCGAGCTTGCGCACTTCGTCCTTGAACAGCTCGCGCAGCGGCTCGAGGAGCTTCAGGTTCATCTTTTCCGGCAGGCCGCCGACGTTGTGATGGCTCTTGATGACGTGCGCCTTGCCGGTCTTCGAGCCGGCGGACTCGATCACGTCCGGATAGATCGTGCCTTGCGCGAGCCAGCGGATGCCCGGCAGCTTTGCCGCTTCCTCCTCGAATACTTCGACGAACAGGCGGCCGATGATCTTGCGCTTGCGCTCCGGATCGCTCTCGCCCTTCAGGGCATCGAGGAAGCGCGCTTCGGCATTGACGCGGATGACGCGCACGCCCATGTGCTTTGCAAACGTCTCCATGACCTGGTCGCCTTCGCTCAGGCGCAGCAGGCCATGATCGACGAACACGCAGATCAACTGGTCGCCGATCGCCCGGTGCAACAGCGCGCCGACGACGGAAGAATCGACGCCGCCCGACAGCCCCAGCAGAACCTTGTCGCGCCCGACTTGCTCGCGCACGCGCGCGATCGAGTCCGTGATGATGTTGCCGGGCTGCCAGCGCGCTTCGCAGCCGCAGATCTCGCGCACGAAGCGCTCGAGAATCTTCAGGCCCTGCAGCGTGTGTGTGACTTCCGGATGAAACTGCACGCCGTAGAAATGCCGCGACTCGTCGGCCATCGCTGCGAGCGGCACGTTGCTGGTGAAACCGACTGCGACGAATCCGGGCGGGAGCGCATCGACTCGATCGCCGTGGCTCATCCAGACGTCGAACAGCGGCCGACCTTCGCTGTCGCTGTGATCGCGCAACCCGTCCAGCAGGCGGCTCGGCGCCGATGCGGTCACCTGCGCGTAGCCGAATTCGCGATCAGTGCTCGGCGTGACGCGGCCGCCGAGCTGCATCGCCATCGTCTGCATGCCGTAGCAGATGCCGAGCACCGGCACGCCGAGCGAGAATACCGCCTGCGGCGCGACCGGCGCCTGTGACTCCGTCGTCGATTCCGGGCCGCCGGAAAGAATGACGCCACGGGCGCCGAAGGCGCGAACGTCGTCGTCGCTCATGTCCCACGGATGGATTTCGCAGTAGACACCGCTCTCGCGCACGCGCCTTGCGATGAGCTGCGTGTACTGCGCACCGAAGTCGAGGATCAGGATGCGATGCGCGTGGATGTCCGATGCATGCAATGCTGATGCGGAAGGGACCGGCCGGTTGGCCATTTCAGCTGACACGGTAGTTCGGCGCCTCTTTGGTGATCGAGACATCGTGCACGTGACTCTCGCGCACGCCCGCATTGGTGATCCGCACGAACGACGGCCGCGTGCGCATCTCTTCGATCGTGCGGCTGCCCGTGTACCCCATTGCGGCGCGCAGGCCGCCTGCGAGCTGATGGAGGATCTGGACGAGCGAGCCCTTGTACGGCACGCGACCCTCGACGCCTTCCGGCACGAGTTTCTCCAGCTCCTCGGTCGCATCCTGGAAGTAACGATCCTTCGAGCCGTGCGACTGCGCCATCGCGCCGAGCGAGCCCATGCCGCGATACGACTTGTAGGACGCGCCCTGATACAACTCGACTTCGCCCGGCGATTCTTCGGTGCCCGCGAACAGGCCGCCGATCATCACGCAGTGCGCGCCCGCAACCAGCGCCTTGGCGATGTCGCCGGAGAAGCGGATACCGCCGTCCGCGATCAGCGGCACGCCTGTGCCCTTGAGTGCAGCTGCGACGTTGGCGACAGCAGTGATCTGCGGCACGCCGACACCGGCGACGACGCGCGTCGTGCAGATGGAGCCCGGACCGATGCCGACCTTGATGCCGTCCGCGCCCGCTTCGACGAGCGCGCGCGCCGCGTCTGCGGTCACGACATTGCCCGCGATGATCTGCTGGTCCTTCCAGGCACGCCTGATCTCGCTCACCATCTTGATCACGTTGCTGGAATGGCCGTGTGCGGTATCGACGACGATCACGTCGACGCGCGCTTCACGCAGCGCTTCGATGCGCCTCAGCGTGTCCGCCCCGGTGCCGACCGCCGCGCCGACTCGCAATGCGCCGCGCTCGTCTTTCGCGGCACGCGGGAACTCGGTGGCCTTCTGGAAGTCCTTGACCGTGATCATGCCCTTCAGGTTGAAGTTCTGGTCGACGACCAGCACCTTCTCGATGCGGTGCTTGTGCAGCAGCGCCAGCACCTCTTCCTTCGGCGCATTCTCGCGCACCGTGACGAGCCGCTCCTGCGGCGTCATGACTGTCGACACCGGCGCGTCGAGCTTCGTTTCGAAACGCAGGTCGCGGTGCGTGACGATACCGACGGCCTTCGAGCCCACCACGACCGGCACGCCCGAAATGTTCTTCGAGCGTGTCAGCTCGAGCACCTCGCGGATGGTCTTGTCGGCGGTGATCGTGATCGGATCGTGGATGACGCCGCTCTCGAACTTCTTGACCCGGTGCACCTCGCGCGCCTGGGCCTCGATGCTCATGTTCTTGTGCACGATGCCGAGACCGCCTTCCTGCGCGATGGTGATCGCCAGGCGGGCTTCGGTCACCGTGTCCATGGCGGCGGACAGGATCGGCAGATTGAGGCGGATCGAGCGGGTGAGCTGCGTGCTGAGATCGGCGTCGCGCGGCAGGAAATCGGAGTGTGCCGGGACCAGCAGCACGTCATCGAAGGTGAGTGCTTCCTCGAGAATGCGCATGGTGGGAACCCGCGTTATCGATGAAAGCGCGCCATTGTACAGGAATACGGCCAGCCTGTAG
>DATEML010000121.1:0-12041 GCA_035275585.1 Steroidobacteraceae bacterium
AGCTTGATGCCGTTCACCAGGTAAATGGAGACAGGTACACGCTCCTTGCGCAGGGTATTCAGGAACGGATCCTGTAATGATTGCCCTCTGGCCATCATTTATCTCCTTGTTATCACTTTGAATTCTTGGTTGAGCGCTGCCGGGTCGCTGCTTCCCTGCGGACCGGCCAGCGAGCGGCACCCGCTCCGGCGCCTCGTTGCAGTGCCGCAGTCTATCACAGCGATGGTTCGGTCGAAGCCGCCTTTCGTCTAATACGGAGCTGTTAAATCGCTACTGCAGTTGCGTTATCGCGTGCTCCATTTGGGCACCGGCGCCGGAATCAAGTGCGTCGAGCCATTCTACTTCGGGCTCGGCACGCAACCAGATTAGTTGGCGTCGGGCCAGATGTCGCGTCGCGAAAATTGCGCGCTGTGTTGCAAAGTCCAAAGTGTCGCGACCGCTCAAATGTTCCCACAGCTGGCGATAACCCACGGAGCGGATAGCGGGAAGATCCGCGTGCAGGTCGCCGCGCGCGTGGAGCTTGCGGACTTCCTCGAGCAGGCCCGCCTGCATCATCGCGTGGAAGCGGCTTTCGATCGACGCGTACAGCCGCTCGCGATCGCCCGGCACCCACGCGAAGGCCGCGAATGTCAGATCGGCGCTCGCCGGTTGCGCGGCGTGCAGCTCGCTCAGCGTTTTGCCAGTCAGCCGATGCACTTCGAGCGCACGCTGAATACGTTGCGCGTCGTTGGGTTGGATGCGACGCGCAGCGGGCGGATCGAGCGCCGCGAGCTCGGCGTGCAGCGCCGGCCACCCACGCGCTGCCGCCTCCGCGTCGATTGCCGCCCGCACGGCCGGGTCCGCTGCCGGCATATCCGCGAGTCCGCGCCGCAATGCACGGAAATAGAGCATCGTGCCGCCGACCAGCAGCGGCAGCTTGCCCCGGGCGCGGATGTCCTCGATTGCCCGCCGGGCATCGCGCACGAACTGCCCGGCTGAGTACGCCTGCAGCGGATCGAGGATGTCGACGAGATGGTGCGGATGCCGCCGCAGCACTTCGGGTGGCGGCTTGCCGGTGCCGATGTCCATGCCGCGATAGACCATCGCGGAGTCGACGCTGACGATCTCCAGGTTGTGGCGCTCTGCGAGCCGCAGCGCCAGATCCGTCTTGCCGGCGCCGGTCGGCCCGAGGATCAGCGGGACCGCCGGAGTGCGGCGCGCGTTCGCGGAGCTCATCGTCCGCGCAGGAACATCCGGCCGAGATCGCCGAGGCTCACGTACGTCCACGTCGGCCGGCCGTGATTGCATTGGTCGCTGCGCACGGTCCGCTCCATTTCGCGCAGCAAGGCATTCATCTCCGGCACGGTGAGGTTGCGATGCGCGCGCACGGCGCCGTGACACGCCATCGTGCCCAGCACCTCGTTGAGCGCCTCCTCGATCCCGCGCGTCGCCCCGTCGGCGGACAGGTCCGCACCGACCCTGCGCACCAGTTCGTCGAGGTCCATCGGCGCGAGGAACGCAGGCACCGCGCGCACTTGCACGCTCGCCGGACCGGAGCGCACGACGTCGAGCCCGGCGCGCGCGAGCGTGGGTGCGTGCTCTTCGAACAGATCCGCTTCTGCAGGCGCCACGGCGATCGAAACCGGCACGAGCAACGGCTGGCTCGCTATCGGTCCAGTGCCGAGCGCAGCCTTCATACGCTCATACGTCGTGCGCTCATGTGCCGCGTGCATGTCGACGAGGATCAGTCCGTCCGGCGCCTGCGACAGGATGTAAATTCCGTGCAGCTGAGCGAGCGCAAATCCGAGCGGCGGCGCCTGAGTATCGACCTGCGTCGACATCGACACTGCGGCCTCCCGCGCGACCGCGCTGTACGCGGGCGGCGGCGGTTCTGACACGCGCAGGCCGAACGACGTGTGACCTCTGGCGGGCCACATCTGAGCAGTACGCGTGGCGGCTGGCATCAGCGAATCGGCGTCGGTGGGCGGCGGGGCTCCACCCTGCGCGCCGGCATACGTGTCGCGGAGCGCGCGCTCGACCGAGCGGAACAGAAAGTCGTGCACGTGCCGTCCGTCGCGGAACCGCACTTCGAGCTTCGCGGGATGCGCATTCACGTCGACCTGAGACGGATCGAGCTCCATGAACAGCACGAACGCGGGATGGCGGCCGTGGAACATCACGTCGCGGTACCCGAGACGGATCGCGCTCGCCACGAGCCGGTCGCGCAGCATGCGGCCATTGAGATAGAAATGCTGAAGATCGGGCTGCGCGCGTGCATACGTGGGCTGACACAGCCAGCCGGTCAGGCGGCAGCCTGCCGACTCGTGCTCCACGTACAGCGCGTTGGCGATGAATTCGTCGCCGACGACCTGCGCGATCCGCCGCTCGCGCTCGACCCGTGAGGCCGCAGCCGGATATTCGGCGAGCGAGCGGCGGCCCGCGGTCAGCGAAAACGCGATCTCGAAGCGAGACAGCGCCAGCCGCTCGACCATGCGCGCGATGTGCTGAGTCTCGGTGCGCTCGGCGCGCAGGAATTTGCGACGCGCCGGGACATTGAAGAACAGGTCGCGCACTTCGACGGTCGTGCCGACCGGATGCGCCGCGGGCTCGGGCGAGCTGACCTGCCCGTTGTCGGCTGCGATCGCATGAGCCAGCGCTGCACCGGACTTGCGCGATACCAGCCGCATGCGCGACACGGACGCGATGCTCGGCAGTGCCTCGCCGCGAAAGCCGAGCGTGCCGACCCGCTCCAGATCGTCGATGGTCGTGATCTTGCTGGTAGCGTGCCGCGCGAGTGCGAGCACGAGCTCGTCGCGGTCGATGCCGCCGCCGTCGTCGCGCACGCGGCACAGGCGCACACCACCCTCTTCGACCTCCACTTCGACGCGGCGCGCGCCGGCATCGATGCTGTTCTCGATCAGCTCCTTCAGCACGGACGCCGGGCGCTCGATCACCTCGCCAGCAGCGATCTGATGGATGAGTTGTTCGGGCAGGACACGGATGGGCATAGGTCGCGGCGGGCGGGAGCGAGGCCGCGCGAAGAATAACAGAGCGCTGGTTTGGCTACTGGCCCGTGCCCGAGGGGACGTCTTCGCCCGGCTTCGCGCTCGCGACGACGGAGGAATCGCGCGATTGCGAGCGCAGCTGGGAGATGAGCGTGCCTGGCGGCGGATTCGTGTAGAAATAGCCGCGCACGCCCTGGTAGATCGCCTCGGCGAGGCGCTGCTGATGACGCGCGCTGCCGAGCCGCGACTCTTCAGCCGGATTGGAGATGAAAGCGGTCTCGACCAGGATCGATGGGATGTCCGGCGATTTCAGCACCAGGAAGCCGGCGCTCTTGACGCCGCGGCGTGTGACGTTGCCGATGCGATCCAGCTCGTCCATGACCTTCTGCGCGGCGTCGAAGCTCGCACTCATGCTCGCGCCCTGCGACAGATCGAGCAGCACCGAAGCCAGTACGCCGTCCTTGTCGTCGAGCGAGACGCCGCCGACCAGGTCGGCCGCGTTCTCGCGGTCCGCCAGCCAGCGCGCGGATTCGTCGCTGGCGCCGCGCGCCGAGAGCACGTAGACGGACGAGCCGACGACCGAACGGTCGCGATAGGAATCGGCGTGCACCGAGACGAACATGTCGGCCTGCTGGCGCCGCGCACGCACGATGCGATCGCGGAGCTCGACGAAATAATCGCTGTCGCGCGTGAGCACCGCACGCATGCCGGGCTCGCGATCGATGCGCTCCTTCAGCCGGCGGGCGATCGCCAGCGTCACGTGCTTCTCACGGGTCCCGGCCTTGCCGATCGAGCCGGGGTCGACGCCGCCATGGCCGGCATCGATCGCGACGATCACGTCACGACCGTGCGCCTCATCCGCGGACTTGACGACGACGGGCGGCGCGTTCGAGGCGCGCGGGGTGAGATCGACGACGAGCCGATGACCGTAGCTCGCAGCGGGCGCAACGTTGAAGCTGTGCGGCGCCGCCGGCGAGGACAGATCGATGACGACGCGCAGGTCGCCGGCGCGCTGCTCACCGATGCGCAGTTGCTTCACGAAGCCCTGGCCTTCCGGCAACTGTCGAGCGACGTCGACGCGCGCGCCGATGATGTCGATCACGACGCGATCTGGATTCTGCAGCGTCAGGACGGTGTGCTCGACGGGCGCGGATAGATCGAACACGAGCCGCGTCGCGTCCGGACCGGCCCACAGCCGGATGTCTTTCACGGTGACAGCGGGCGCGGCAATCGCCAGCGATGCGAGCAGCAGCAGTGAGGTCCAGCCGAGGACCAGGATGAAGGCGCGTGTCGGCAGCCGCTGCATGGTGACGATAATCTACCGCGGGCCGGCAGAAGATTTCAATTAAAATTATGGAGATAGCAGACCTTATTGCGAGGTCGCTGCAAGGATTTGCTCCAGCAGTTTGTCCCCACCGGACGAATGAGCTTGCGCCCGGAGCAATCTGCGCTTCGCGCCGCTGCCCTGGTACTCGATCGACACGCTCAGATCCTCCGTCGGCAGCGCACCGGCGGCGCGCGACGGCCACTCGATGAGCAGCACCGCGCGCTCATCGAGCAGGTCGCGGAGCCCGAGCGCTTCGACTTCGCGTGCGCCGCTCAGCCGATACAGATCGATGTGATAGAGCTGCAGACCGGCCGCCTCGTACGGTTCGATCAGCGTGTAGGTCGGGCTGCGGATTGCACCCGCGATGCCGACGCCGGCGAGGATGCCGCCGACGAGCGTCGTCTTGCCGGCGCCGAGCTCGCCTTCGATGCCGATCACGAGCGCACCGGCGCCGGCCGTGCACAACGCTCCACCGAGCGCACGCCCCAGCGCGCGCATGTCGTCGGCCGTGGCGACGTTCACGAGCGCTGAGATGGATTGACGCACGTCGGCAGGTAGGCGAGCAGGTCGGTCGCGAGCAATCCGCGCTCGCCGCGGCGCGCAGCCATGTCGCCCGCGAGTGCGTGCACGAGCACGCCGACGCGCGCGGCAGCGGCGAGATCCCCGCTTTGCGCGACGATTCCCGCGATGACCCCGGTCAGGACGTCGCCCATGCCGGCCGAAGCCATGCCGGGGTTGCCGCGATCGCAGATCGCGGGGCGTGCTGCGTCGGTCACGACCAGAGTGCCGGCGCCCTTGAGCACCACAGTGCCGCCGTAACGCGCAGCGATCGCGCGCGCCGCACCGAGACGATCGCGTTGCACTTCGCCCGCAGTTTTCCCGAGCAAGCGTCCCGCTTCGCCGGGATGCGGCGTCAAGATCCAGTGGGCATTCGCTCGCGGCGACTGCGCGAGCAGATTCAGAGCATCGGCATCTATCACCGTGCGCCGATCATGGCCGAGCACGGTGTCGAACATCGTCTTCGCCCATTCGTCCCGTCCCAGGCCGGGACCGAGCGCGATGACATCGGCGCGCTCGATCAACGCCGTCAGGTCCGCCGCGCTGGTAACTCCCCGACACATCAGCTCCGGCCGTGCGCCGACGATCGCGGCGACGTTCTCGGTACGCGTCGCGACAGTCACGAGCCCGGAGCCGGCACGCAACGCCGCCTCACCGGCCATGCGCGCCGCGCCTGCCATCCCTATGTTTCCGCCAATGACGAGCACGCTACCCTGCTGACCCTTGTGCGCCGTGCGGCGACGTCTCGGCAACAGTTCCGCGACAGCAGGTTCGTCGATGAGTGTTGCCGCAGCATCGACGTGCGCGAGCGCCTGCGGCGGCAACTCGAGCGCGTCGAACATGACGACGCCGGTGCAGTTCGGACCTTCGCCGAGATAGAAGCCGAGCTTGAGCCCGAGGAACGCGAGCGTGCGCGCGGCCCGCACAGCGCAGCCGAGGATTTCGCCGGTGTCGGCGTGCAAGCCGCTCGGTATGTCGAGAGCGAGCACGCGCTGCTCGCTCTCGTTGATCGCTGCGATGGCTTCCGCCGCGACGCCGGCGACCGGCCGCGACAAGCCGACGCCGAAAATCGCATCGACGATGACGTCCGCTTCGCGCAGACAGTCCGCGTGCCAGGCGATGACCGTCCCGCCGGCTGCGACGAAATCATCGTGGGCGCGGCGCGCATCGCCTTGCAATCGCCCAGGCTCGTGCAATCCGATCGCGACGACTTCCAGCCGCTGCGCACGGGCGAGTCGCGCAAGGACGTAGCCATCGCCGCCGTTGTTGCCGGGACCGCAGACGACCGCGACGTGCTGCGTCGACGGCCAGCAGCTGCGCAGCACGCCCAAGGCCGCTTCTCCAGCGCGAGTCATGAGCGTGTAGGACGGAACGCCCAGATCGTCGATTGCATGGCGGTCCAGCGCGCGCACCTGGTCCGCGGTGTGAACGGCGACAGGGAGACTGCTCATGCCCGAAGCCTACCAAAACGTATACTGCGCCGCGCATGAGCCAAGAAATGCCGTCCGCCTCGACCGCGTCGCTCGGGGAGCTGGCGAGCTCGATCCGCGAGTGGGCTCGCGAGCTCGGCTTCCAGCAGGTCGGCATCGCGGGCGTTGATATCGCGGCGGACGAAGAGCGCCTGATGCGCTGGCTGGAGCGGGGCCGGCACGGCGCGATGGACTACATGCAGCGGCATGGGCGCAGGCGTGCCCGACCGCAGGAGCTGATTCCCGGAACTCTGCGCGTCATCGCGGCGCGCATGGATTACCTGCCGCCGCAGGCGCGCGACGCGGACGAAGTCCTCGCCGACCCCGAGCTCGGTTATGTGTCGCGCTACGCGCTCGGTCGCGACTACCACAAAGTCCTGCGTGGGCGGCTCGCGCAGCTCGCAGAAAAGATCCGCGCGCACAGCGCGTCGCGCTCACACCGCGTGTTCGTCGACAGCGGCCCGATCCTGGAAAAGGCGTTCGCGCGCGACGCTGGCCTCGGCTGGATCGGCAAGCACACGAATCTGCTGCACCGACACGCCGGCTCGTGGTTCTTCCTCGGCGAGATCCTCACCGACCTGCCGCTGCCCGTGGATGCGCCGGCGACCAACCACTGCGGTACCTGCCACGCGTGCATCGACGTCTGTCCGACCGGCGCGATCGTCGCGCCCTACGAGCTGGATGCGACGCGTTGCATCTCCTATCTCACGATCGAGCTGCGCAGCGCGATTCCCGAGGTATTCCGCAAGGCCATCGGCAACCGGATCTACGGCTGCGACGACTGTCAGCTGGTATGCCCGTGGAACAAGTTCGCGCGCTTCTCGCACGAGCGCGACTTCACGCCGCGCCACGCCCTGGACGAAGCGAGACTGGTCGAGCTGTTCGCGTGGAGTGAAGAAGAATTTCTGCTGCGCACGGAAGGCAGTGCGATCCGCCGCATCGGCTACGAGTGCTGGCTGCGGAATATTGCCGTGGCGTTGGGGAATGCGCCGACGAGCGAAGCAGTCGTGCAGGCACTGGCGGCGCGCCGCGAACATCCATCTGCACTGGTGCGAGAGCACGTGGACTGGGCGCTGGAGCAGCATCGGAAGATGTCAGGCTGAAGCCTGACTCTCTATCTTCTCGCTCTCACGTTATCGATGAGCCGCGCGCGGCCGATGCGCGCCGCGGTCAGCACGACGAGGTCGCGCGACTGAGCGTTCGGCTCCTCCAGCGTGGCGGCGTCGCGAATCTCGAAGTAGTCCGGACGAAACCCCGCCTGCCGCAGCGCCTCGCTGCCGCGTTGCGCGATCGCCGTGAGATCCGTTGCATCCGACTCGATCGCTGCACGCGCGCGCTGGAGCTCGGTGTGAATTGCCGGCGCCACGGCGCGCTCCGCGGCCGAGAGATAACGATTGCGCGAGCTCATCGCCAGACCGTCGGGCTCGCGCGTCGTCGGCACGCCGACGATCTCCACCGGCATGCACAGATCGAGCGCCGCTCGGCGAATGATGAGCAACTGCTGGTAGTCCTTCTCGCCGAACACGGCGACGTCCGGCTGCACGATATTGAGCAGCTTCGTGACCACAGTGGCGACGCCCATGAAATGACCGGGCCGGAACGCGCCGCAGAGAATGTCCTCGACCATCGGCACGTGCACGCGCGCAGTCGATTCCTGTCCGCGGGGATAGATGTCGGCCACTTCCGGTGCGAACAGCAGATCGACGTGCAGCGACTCCAGCACGCGCCGATCCTCGTCGGGCGTGCGCGGATACGCGGCGAAGTCCTCGTTCGGACCGAACTGCAACGGATTGACGAAGATGCTGACGATCACCCGATCGGCCAGCTCGGCAGCGCGGCCGACGAGGCTGCCGTGCCCGGCGTGGAGATTGCCCATCGTCGGCACGAACGCGATGCGCTCGCCGCCGCGACGCCAGGCAGACACGAGATCGCGCAGCTCGCTCGGTCGGGCGACGGACTGCATGTTCAGAAGCAATGCTCCGGAGCCGGATACTCCCGCGACTTCACGGCCTGCGCGTAGGCCTTGACGGCTTCGAGCGCGCTGTCGCGCCCGGCCAGGAAATTCTTCGAGAACTTCGGCTTGCGCCCGGCGGTGATGTCGAGCACGTCGTACAGCACGAGGATCTGGCCGTCGGTGTCCGGCCCCGCGCCGATGCCGATGACCGGCACGCGCAGCTCACGGGTGATGGACGCGCCGAGCGCGGCCGGAATGCATTCGAGCAACACGATGTCCGCGCCGGCGTTCTCGAGCGCCTTCGCGTCGCGCGTCATCTGTTCCGCTGCCGCTTCCTCGCGCCCCTGCACGCGAAAGCCACCGACCTTGTGCACCGATTGCGGCTTCAGGCCGAGGTGCGCGCACACGGCGATATCCTTGCCCGCGAGGAACTCGACGATCTCGACCTGCCCCGCGCCGCCTTCGAGCTTGACCATCTTCGCGCCGCCTTCCTGCATCAGGCGCACGGCGTTGTCGAGCGCCTGCTCGCGCGAGGAGTACGTCATGAACGGCATATCGGCCATCAGGAACGGGCGATACAGACCCTTCGCCACTGCGCGGCAGTGATAAATGATGTCCTGGAGCGTGACCGGCACAGTCGTGTCGTGCCCCTGGATCACCATGCCGAGCGAATCGCCGACCAGCACCAGGTCGATGCCGGCGTCGTCGACCAGCGTGGCGAAGCTGGAGTCGTAGGCGGTAATGGCGGCGATCTTCTCGCCCTCCGCCTTCATCTTGATCAGGCTGGAGACGTTGACCGGCGGGCGTGGCGCATAACGCTCTTGCAGGTGCTTGTACATGGACTTGCAGGATCAGCCGGCGGGGGCGCTGAGAATATCAGACTGCGCTCTTGAGCGGGTTGTAGTACTGGCGGCCGCGGCGCAGGCGCCGGACCTGCTCCAGCAGCTGATTGTAGTCGCCCTCGTTGCTCACGAAATCCGCCTGCGCGGCATTGACGATGAGCAGCGGCGAGGCGTGATAGTCGTGGAAGAACCGGGCGTACGCTTCCTGCAGCTTCTCCAGGTAGTGCCGCTCGATCTGCTGCTCGTAGCGGATGCCGCGCCGCTCGATGCGCTCGAGCAGCACGTCGATCGGCGCCTGCAGATAGATCACCAGGTCCGGCGTCGGCGCGTCGACCGCCAGCTTCGAGTAGACCTGCTCGTACAGCGCGAGCTCTTCCTCGTCGAGCGTGAGCTGCGCGAACAGCCGGTCCTTGTCCAGCAGGTAGTCGGCGACGCGCACCGTCTCGAACAGATCGTGCTGACGGATATCTTCGAGCTGGCGCGTGCGCTGAAACAGGAAGAACAGCTGCGTCTGCAACGCCGCCGCGCGCGGGTTGCGGTAGAAGCGCTCGAGGAACGGATTCTCGTCGGCCTGCTCCAGGATCAGCTCGCTGCCGAAGCTGTGCGCGAGCCGACGGGCGAGGCTGGTCTTGCCTACGCCGATCGGGCCTTCGACGACGATGAAACGATGCGGGGCAGTGGCGACTTTGTCTGTCACGTTATTGGTCGGCGCTTTCGCGTTGCAGTCATTCAAGGGGTGCGAGGCCGGCGGACCCCGCGCGCGCCGCGAGCACGCTGACCCGTCCCTCTCCGGGGACGAGCAGCTCGGGCGCGATGTCCTGCAAAGGATACAGGACGAAATTGCGTCGAGTCAGGCCGGGGTGCGGAATCGCAAGATCCGGCTCCGCGATCCGCAGGTCGTCGACCAGCAGCAGGTCGAGATCGATCCGTCGCGGACCCCAACGCACGATCGGTTGCGCTCGCCCGAGATCGGCCTCGATGCGCTTCAGCGCGCGCAGCAGTTCGCGCGGCGTGAGCACGGTGAGCAGTCCCGCCACTGCGTTGACGAAGTCCGGCTGATCCTGAGGACCGAGTGGTGACGATCGATACAGCCGCGAGCGCGCGACGAGCCGGCAGCCCTGCAGAGCTGCGAGCCGCTCGAACGCGGCAGCGATCTGCCGCGGCGGATCGTCGAGGTTGCTGCCGAGCGCGACGTACGCCGGCATCCACACCGGTGCGCTCACGATGCAGCGGGCGGTCTGCGGCGGCGGCGTCGACGGCGGTGGCGTGGACCGTCGGACGCGGCGCGTTCACCCGGTGCCGCGCTTTCGACACGCGCGATCTTCTCTTCCGGGGAAGCCGACTGAATGTCGGTCCACCACTTCGCGAGCTCGGGATCCGCTTCGCCGGCGGCGGCGCGCAGCACCAGGAAATCGTAGGCCGCACGGAAGCGCGGATGATTCAGCAGGCGCAGCGCCCGCCGTCCCTCACGTCGCTCGAAGCGCGGCTGCAATCCGACCAGCTCGCGCAGTGGCAACGTGAACCGCTTCGGGATCGCGACGCGGGCCTGCTGACGCGCGGTCACCTGATCGCAGGCCGCGAGCAGCGGCTGCGGATCGCCGTCATCGGCGTGGCCGAGCTTGGCGAACGCGCGCTGCACGGCCGGCCACATCAGGACCGCGAACAAGAATGTCGGCGTGACGGACTTTTCCGCGCGCACACGCTCGTCGGTGCCCTGCAGTCCGAGCCGCACCAACTCGCGCGCGGCGCTGCCGGAGCTCGCGTCCTGCAAAGCACTGGCGAGATCCGGAAACAGATGCTCGAGCAGCTCCAGCCGTTCGAGCAACTCGAACGCGGGCTGCGCGCTGCCGGCGAGGAAGACCTTGTTCACTTCGTCGAACAGGCGCGCCGGCGGCACGCCGTCGAGCATCCACGCGAGCTTCGGAATCGGAGCGGCCGTGGCCGGATGGATCGTGAAGCCGAGCTTCGCCGCGAAGCGCACCGCGCGCAGCATGCGGACCGGATCCTCGCGATAGCGCGTCTCCGGATCGCCGATCATGCGCAGGATGCGGTTGCGCGCGTCCTCGACGCCGCCGACGTAGTCCCACACCGAGAAGTCCTCGATGTTGTAGTACAGCGCGTTGGCGGTGAAATCCCGGCGCCAGACGTCTTCTTCGATCGTGCCGTACAGGTTGTCGCGCAGGATGCGGCCGCGCTCGTCGAGCACCCGGTGCCCGCCTTCGTCGACGCTGTTGTCCTCGTCGATCGGCGTGTGCGCGGCACGGAAGGTGGCGACTTCGATGATCTCGTAGCCGAAGCGCACGTGCGCGAGGTGGAAGCGGCGGCCGATCAGCCGGCAGTTGCGGAACAGCTGTTTCACTTCGTTGGGATGCGCGTTGGTGGCGATGTCGAAATCCTTCGGATGCAGGTCGAGCAGCAGGTCGCGCACGGCGCCGCCGACCAGAAAAGCCTGAAAGCCGGCGTCCCGCAGCCGGTAGAGCACTTTCAGTGCATTCGAAGAAATGTTCGCGCGCGAAATCGGGTGGTCGTTGCGCGCGACCACCCGCGGACCGCCTGCGGCCGGCTGGGTGGAAGCCTGATTAGTATCGTTCAATAGCGCGTGCCGCTTGAGCCAGAAAGGGCGGTCCGTATAATACCGCGTCCCTCAGCCGGCCCGCCTTTATCAACTGGGCCGGATCGTGCGCTCCCATCGTCTAGAGGCCTAGGACGGAGCCCTCTCAAGGCTTAAACCGGGGTTCGAATCCCCGTGGGAGCGCCATCTTTACGGCGCAGCTTCACCAGCAGCTGTAGCGCAACTACTGCCCGCCTTTGTTCTTCTTCTCCGGAATCGGCGTGCCGAAGATGCCGGGGCCTTGCGACGGCTTGATGCCCTGCGCTTCCTGGTTGCGCGCGCCGCGCAGAATGCCT
>DATEML010000122.1:0-24419 GCA_035275585.1 Steroidobacteraceae bacterium
TTCTTGTCGACGATCGGGCGGCCGGTCTTCATGTCGACCGAGCTGGCCCAGTTGACCTTCGGATCGTACTTCTGCGCGACCAGCAGCTCACCGGTCTCGCGGTTCAATGTATAGCCGAAGCCATTGCGATCGAAGTGCACGACCGACGGGACCGTCTTGCCCTTGATCTGCAGGTCGACGAGCAGCATCTCGTTGACACCGTCGAAGTCCCACTCGTCGTGCGGCGTCATCTGGTAGGCCCACTTCGCCATGCCGGTATCCAGATCGCGCGCGAATATCGTCATCGACCAGCGGTTGTCGCCCGGCCGTTGCGCAGGATTCCAGGTGCCCGGATTGCCAGTGCCGTAGTACACGAGGTTCAGCTTCGGGTCGTAGGCGTACCAACCCCAGGTCGTGCCGCCGCCGAGCTTCCACTGATCGCCTTTCCAGGTCTTGATCGACGAGTCGGCGCCGATCGGGGCGAGCTTGCCGTTCGTCCAGGTCATCGTCTTCTGCGGATCGACCAGCAGCTCCTTGTCGGGTCCGGTGCTCCAGGCCGTCCACACCTTCTTGCCGGAGTTGAGGTCGTAGGCGATCAAGCGGCCGCGCACGCCGAACTCGCCGCCGGAGATACCGGTGATCACTTTGTCCTTGAAGACGTGTGGCGCATTCGTGTTCGTCTCACCGATCTTCGGATCGCCGTTCTTCGCGGTCCAGATGACCTTGCCGGTGTTCGCGTCCAGCGCGACCAGCGTGGTGTCGGCCTGTTGCAGCAGGATCTTGCCGTTGCCATACGCGAGGCCGCGATTGACTGTGTCGCAGCACATCACGGGCACGACATCCGTGTTCTGCTTGGGCTCGTACTTCCACTTGAAGGATTGGTCCTTCAGGTTGACCGCGTAGACGTTGTTCGGAAATGGCGTATGCAGGTACAGCGTATCGCCGATCACGAGCGGCGAACCCTCGTGACCGCGCAGCACGCCGGTCGACATGGTCCACGCCACCTGCAGTTGCGAGACGTTGCTGCTGTCGATCTGCTTGAGATCGCTGTAGCGATGGTTCGCATAGTCGCCGGCCTGCGCCGCCCAGTTGGACGACTTGGCCATGAGCGGCTCCAGTCCCTGCGCAGTCTGCGCGGCCGCCACACCGCACAAACCTGCGGTCGCGGCGGCGGCCGCACCGATTAGAATGGAGAGACGTTGCTGTTTCATGTTCAATCCCCCGTCAGCCGCTACGAAACCGAGTGACACCTCATGATGACGATGCAACGCCTATGCCAAATGTGTGCATTGCCGGCCCTGGTCGGGTCGGCTTCGCTATGCGCAGGCGCTGCGCACGCCGACTCGCCCGTCAATGATTACCCGACGCTCGCGCGAGTGGAGTTCGTGCAGGACTGCATCGGCAAGCACGGCAACAAGCTCGCGAGCCTGTACCAGTGCTCGTGCGCCATCGACCGCATCGCCAACAGCCTGACCTACGACGAGTTTGTCGAAGCTTCGACCTACGCGAAATACTCGGGCCTGCCCGGCGAAGGCGGCGGAATCTTCCGTGACTCCGACCAGGCGCGAGCGATGGCCAAGCGCTATCGGGACACTGAGGCCGAGGCGTACCGCAGCTGCGGGCTGGGCTCCTGACGGTCTAATGCGCTGGAGCTGTTAGCTGCTTTCGCGCCCGGCTCGGGCCCGACGACCACACCCCACGGCGAGGCTCCCACGCCAATGTGCCGAACTGTACGCAGCGTCGAGGTATCGACGACGCTGACGTCGTTCGATGGGCCGTTGGCGCTGTAGAGCCAGCGCCCGTCGTGCGACAGGGCGATACCCCACGGCCTCGTCCCGACCGCTACTTCGGCGAGGAGCTTGTGACTCGCGCTATCGATGACCGCGACCGTCCCGCCGCGGCCCGTGCTCACGTAAAGGCGACCGCGCTTCGAGTCCAGCACGACCGCCATCGGGCGTGCTTCCTTGCGCAGTTGCAGCACGCGCTCTACCGGTTCGCCTTGCGGCACAGCCATCCGATACACGGAGGAATCGAATTCCCCGGAGACATACGCTGTGCGGCCGTCCGGCGTGAACGCGACGTCGCGCGGACGCTTGCCGACCTGCACTGCTTTGACAATTTTCAGGGTGCCGCTATCGATGATCGACACGGAGTTGTCGGATTCGTTGGTGACCAGGATCCAGCGCCCGTCAGGCGTGATACCGACGCCTTCCGGCTCGCGGCCCACCGGCACGCGCCCGACGACACTGCCGCTCGCGACTTCGACAACCGACATCGTCGAGGCATCCTCATTGGCGACAAACAGCTTGCTGCCGTCGGGACTCAGCGCGAACTGCTCGGGATCCGAACCGGCGTGTAGAACTTGCACGACTTTGCGGGTCACGGTATCGACGACCGCAATGCCGTCCGCCTTCAGATCCCGCTCGAGCTTGGCGCATTCCTCGTCGGGAACCGACGGCGGACACTTGGGCAGCCCGCTGACTGCCACGAACAGCCGCGATCCGTCGAGATTGAGCTTCATCCCGCGCGGCCGCTTGCCGACCGCAATCGTGTCGATTACTGCGGCGGTGTCGGCATCCAGCACGGTAACGCTGTGACCGTCTTCGTTGGAGACATACAAGCGCGCCGCTTCGGCCGGGCACGTCACTGCGCCAGCAGCGATGCCCAGCCACACGATCCACTGAACTGTCGTTCTCGATGCCATTGTCAGCCTCCGCCTTGGTATCGGTGAACTCCGCGAGCAGCGTGAGGTTCTCCGTCCGCGAATAATAAACGTCCAGGGTGCGATCTTTGCCGGCCGCACCGCGGCAAGCGAGGGCCGCCTCACACCCGGCGTGGTATATACCTGCTGTGCGAACGCACCGCCTGGGCTGCCACGCGACGAAGCAAGGCATATGCCACTGTGGCGGGCCATCAGGGGATTTATTACAGGCGCACGAGACGGCGGGACGCGCGCGGACCCCGATCGAGCGTCTCAGTTGTGCCTGAAGGCGTGACACTGATACGTGACAGGGTGACAGCAGTGTTACAGTCCGCAGGCGCGTAGCAGAGGAGCACGACCGTGGGGGATACGGCTGCGACCAAGCACGCTGCAACGGTGTTGCAGTTCGTGCGTAGCCCAAGCGGCGACGCGATCGCGGGCAATCCAGAGCTGAGCCCTGCGATCGGCGGTTCATGGCGACGTTGTGCGCTGGATTACGCTCTGGATCCCGCGCGCCACTACTCACCGACTATCGTCGACGCGACGATGCTGGCGCAGCGTCGCGGCCAGCATGCCGAGCTGCTGCAAGTGGCCTCGGCGGAAATCGACTGGCTGTACGAGTACATCGCCGAGTCCGGTTACGCTCTCGTGCTCACCGATGCCGCTGGCATCGTCCTCTACGAGAAGACGGACGCCACGCTCGCGAGCACCTTTCGCTCGTCGGGACTCGTGAGCGGCGCAGACTGGAGCGAGCAAAGAGAAGGCACGAACGGCATCGGCACGTGCATCGCAGAGAGCCGGCCGATCATCGTTCATCGCGAAGAACACTTCCGCAGCAGCCATATCGGCCTGACGTGCTTCGGCTCGCCGATTCGCGATCCGTCGGGAGCGCTGGTCGCGGTGCTCGACGCGTCGACGCTCAACGCGCGTGACCCGCGCTCCGGCTTCGGACACACGATGGCGCTGGTAAACATGTCGGCGCGGCTGATCGAGAAATGCCTGTTCCTGCGTCACTTCCAGCGCGACATCGTGTTTCGCTTCCATGCACGGCCCGAGTTCGTGAATCTGCAGCACGACGGCGCGATCGCGCTGGCCAGGGACGCTACGATCATTGCAGTCGACGAGACGGCGGTACATCTGCTTGGAGCCGCGAGCCGTTCCGAGCTGATCGGATGCCGGATCGATCAAGTGTTCGACATTCGCGCGGAAGAGATTGTCGACCCCGTACAGAGCTCGCGCAGAGAGCTGCAGCCGGTGCGGCATGCACAGCTCGGCCGGCGTTTCTTCGCAAGCCTCGATTACCGTGCACCGGTCACACCGTCTGCGCACAGCTCGTCGCCGCCGCCGAGTTCGCCACGGGTCATTCGCTTCGCAGCTGCCGAGGCGCCGAAATCGCCGCTGACCCTCGAGGAGCTCGCCGGACAGGACCCGGCGATGCTGCGCAACGTCCGCAGCGCGCATCGCATCGCCACCTCGCGCGTGCCGGTCATGATTCAAGGGCCAACCGGCGCGGGCAAGGAAATGTTCGCGCGCGCACTCCACCTGGCCAGCGACCGGGCGGCGATGCCCTTCGTCGCACTCAACTGCGCGGCGATCCCCGAATCTCTGATCGAGAGCGAGTTGTTCGGCTACCGCTCGGGCGCATTCACGGGCGCACGCAAGGAGGGCATGAAGGGCAAGATCCTGCAGTCCTCGGGCGGCACGTTGTTCCTCGATGAGATCGGCGACATGCCCGTCGGGCTGCAAACGCGCCTGCTGCGCGTACTGGAGGAGCACGAGGTCATACCGCTCGGCACCGAGACCGCGCTCAAGGTCGACCTGCGCGTCATCTGTGCCTCACACCAGAATCTCAGGGCGATGATCGCGCGCGGGGAATTCCGCGAAGATCTCTACTACCGGCTCAACGGCATTACGCTCGAGCTCCCGCCGCTCGCGTTGCGCACCGACAAGGAGCGACTCATCCGGGAGTTTCTCGCGGCTGAAACGAGCGACAGCCGCCCGGCCGCCATCGAGATGGATGCATTCGAGCAATTGCTGGCGTATCGCTGGCCGGGCAACGTTCGGGAGCTGCGCAACGTGATCCGCACTGCCCTGGCGATATGCGACGGTGGCGTCGTGCGGCTCAGGGACTTGCCCAGCGAGGTTCGCAACGGCGACGCGGACTACAGTGCACCGGCAGCCGACAGCGGCCAACCCGAATCCGACGAGCGCGAGAAGCTGCTGCGCACCATACGTGACTGCGACGGCAACATGTCGCGGGCCGCCAGCCAGCTCGGGGTGAGCCGCAACACCTTGTATCGCCGTTGCAAGCGCTTCGGTATTGCGGCACAGCGCTCTCGGACCGAGCCCTAGTCACTGGCACGGTATCTGCTTCTGTACTGATCCAGCGCCGGTCGGGCGCCTCTGCTTTTGCAGTTGGACCAGTTATGTCGAGAGCGCGCGGACGGCGACCTGTCAGCAGTCAGAAGCAGGGTCGGCGTACCCGTGCGGTCGTAAGACTTGCGCCGGGTGTCCATCTCGATGGCGGCAGAGAGAAAGACGGGGTGCTCGTGCTCGTTTGTCCAACCGGCAATGTCCAGCTCAATCGGATGGCCGGGACGATACTGCTGCTCTGCGACGGGTCCCGCGATCGCGACGGTGTCGTGGCAGAGGTCGTTCGCCGTTCGGACCCACACACACGCACCGTCGAAATCATCGAATTTCTCGACGCGGCGCGCGCACGCGGCTGGATCGACGAAACATGAACGTGCGCGCCCTGCGACGCGTCGTGGCGGCCAGCTGCGCCCTCTGCATCGGCAGTGCCGTCACCTGCTCGATCGCTGCAAGTCCTGCGCCCCTCGAGGAAGTCGTGGTGCTGGCGCCTTACGGCACCGGCGTCGATCCCGCGCTGGTGCCGGCAAATGTTCAGCGTGCTCTCGCCGAGCAACTGCAACGCTCGCAGGCGCTGGATCTGACCGACTTCCTGAACCGGCAATTCAGCAGCGTGAGCATCAATCACGCCCAGAACAATCCGCTGCAGCCTGACTTCAACTTTCGCGGTTTCACCGCGTCGCCGCTGCTCGGACTGCCGCAGGGATTGTCCGTCTACCAGAATGGCGTGCGCATCAACGATCCCTTCGGCGATACGGTGAACTGGGATCTCATTCCCGTGTCGGCGATCGACAGCGTGCAAATGCTGGCGGGCGCGCAGCCCGTGTTCGGTCTGAACACGCTCGGCGGCGCCCTGTCCATGCAGATGAAGAACGGATTCCGCTATCGAGGATCCCAGGCCGAGTTCTACGACGGATCCTTTGGCCGTCGCGGCGGAGCGGTCCAGGCCGGCACGAACGACGGCCGGTGGGGCTTTTACGGCGACGCCGACTATTTCCAGGAAAATGGCTGGCGCGACTATTCGAAGTCGGAGGCGACGCGCCTGTACGGCGCCGTGAGCCTGCACGACTCCGACTGGACGGTGGACCTGAGCGCCGCCTACGCAAACACCGAACTGCGCGGCAATGGCGCTTCGCCCGTCGAACTGCTCGCGATCGATCGCTCCGCCGTGTTCACGCAGCCGGACGTGACGCAGAACGAGCACGCGCAGCTGGTTCTGGAGGGCTCACGCAACATTTCAGAGGCGTTGCTCATCAGTGGCAATGCGTTCTATCGGCGCCTGAATACCGACACCTTCAACGGCGATGGCACCGTGTTCGGCGAATGCGCGCTCGGGAACGGCGAATTCCTCGTCGAGGAAGCGTTCCAGGACGTCAACGGCGACGGGGCTTGCACAGCGGAAGACGACGACATCAAGCCGGTCCTCGATCTTAACGGCGAGCCCATTCCTGCTGAACTGGACGACAGCGAGCTGAATGCGATCAATAACATCGGCCGGCGCGAGCAGGAAAGCTACGGTGGCTCGGCACAGCTCGGCCTGCAATCGCGTCTGTTCGGCGGGGAAAACAATCTCACGCTCGGCGTCGCCTACAGCAACGGCACGACGCGGTTCGATTCCGCGCTGGAGGTGGCCAGCCTGACGGAGAATCGCGCCACGACGCGAACCGGGATCTTCGCGCAGGAGTTTGCGACCGCGGTGGGCAGTGAGGTGAGCAGCGCGAGTGTGTATGTCCTCGATACGCTGAACCTGTCCGAGAGCGTCGCGCTGACAGTCTCCGGTCGTTACGACGATACCCGCATCGAGTTGTCCGATCGCAGCGGCGACACTCCGCAGCTCAATGGCAAACATGAGTTCGGTCGATTGAACCCCGCGGTCGGCGTCACGTTTCGCCTCGCCCCGGCAATGACCCTGTACGGGAGTTATGGCGAATCGACACGCGCGCCCTCCCCCGTCGAGCTGGCGTGTGCGAGCGAGGATGCGCCCTGCAACCTGCCGAACGCATTCCTCGCCGATCCGCCGCTCGAGCAGGTCGTGGCGAAGAGCGCCGAAATCGGCTTGCGCAGCGAGGGCAGCGAAGGTCTGCGCTGGCACATCGGCGGCTTCTATACGCGCAATCGCAACGACATTCTGTTTCAGACCACCGGAGGACCGCAGGCCAATGTCGGCTTCTTCGAGAACGTCGGCGATACCTTGCGCACCGGTATCGAGCTGAGCGTATCGCAGCGTTTGCAGCGCCTGCGGTGGTCCATCGACTACAGCTACATCGATGCCACGTTCGACGACGACTTCGTCGTCAACAGCCCGAATCACCCGATCTTCGCGGACGCGCCGAACTCGCCGGCGATCGTCGGCGACGGCAAGCTGCTCGTGACCTCCGGCTCGAGCATTCCAGGAATTCCGCAACATCAGGCCAATCTCGGCCTCGACTATTCGTTGACGGATCGAGTGGAGCTCGGCGCGGACGTAGTCGTGCGCTCGGGCGTCTATCTGCGCGGCGATGAGGCCAATCTGCTCGACAGGACCGACGGCTACGCCGTCCTGAACCTGCGCGTCGCCTGGCAGGTCGGTGACAACGTAGTTCTGTTCGCGCGCGTCGAGAATGTCTTCGACGAGGACTACGAAACGTTTGGCCTGCTCGGCGAGCCCGGTGAGGTCTTCGCAGATTTCTCGGACCCGCGCTTTCTGGGTGCGGGTCCACCGCGTGGCGCCTGGGTGGGCGCCCGCGTCAAGTGGTAGAGCCGACGCTCTCAGCGGTCGAACGTAGCGGCGTCGCGGCCTTCTGTGGTTTCCAGCCCTCGCACCGTCTGGATGCCAACACTGCCTTTGAAGATCGCGTCGTGGATTTCCGCTCCCTCGAGCACGGCGTTTGTCAGCGTCGCACCCGTGAAGTCCGCACCGATCAGTTTCGCCCGCGTCAAATCGACGCCGCTCAGGTCGGCTTCGCGCAGATCCGCGTAGCTCAGATCGGCGCGCGAGAGATTGGCTTGCGCCAGTCGCGCGCCCTTGAGGCGTGCCCCGGTGAGCACGAGGCGCACGAGACCCATCGGCTGATTGCGCATGTCGGCTCCGCCACGCACCCCCTCCAGATTCGCGCCTTCGAGCTTGGCGCGCTCGAAGTTGCCCATGAGTTGCGCGCCTCGCAGATCAGCCTTGGTCAGATCGGCGTTCGCCCCGACGGTGGAGAACAGTTTCGCGTCGCGCAAATCGGCATTGACGAGGACGGCATCGCGCAGAATCGCGACGTTGAGGTTGCAGCGCGCGAGGTTTGCGTTCGACAGGTTGGCTCCCTTGAGATTTGCACCAAACAAGGAGGCGCCGCCGAAGTCGATTCCCGACAGGTCCGCGCCGGGGGCTTCAAGGTTGGTAAAGTCCGCCGGCGGGCTTGCGAGGCGTTGCGCTATCTGCTCGCGCGTGAGGCTCTCGGCGCAACTCGAGCTGCTCGCCAACGCAGCCGTCAACGCGAGACAGAAGACACGGGCTGATGCGGCAACCGAACGGTTCATGACTCGTTACATAGCCGAACCGCTCTCATTGTTCAATTGTATTTTGGCCGCCGGTTCTTACTCGTCTCGAGCGCTGTTCGCCGCTCTAATCCCAGCGATTTGCATTCTTGGGGAATCCCGGGCGCTGCACGCGCACGACACAGAATCGTTGCCCGGTCGGAGCCTGCATCACCACCCAGCGCTCCAGGCGGTCGACGACACTGGCACCCAGTCGTTCCAGGCGAGCGACTTCAGCAGGGATGTCATCCGTTTCGATGTCGATGTGAACCCTGCTTGCGTGACTGACGCGCTGAATCTGCACGATAGGTTCGTCCGGTGGCGTTGCCAGCATGCGGTAGTTGCCGCGACTGCCTGGGTGACCGGGATCTAGCGTACGGCCCAGCGCCTCAGCCCAAAAGCTCGCGGCCTGTTCAACATCCGCTACGTTGCAGTCGATCAACAGTGCGCAAAGTCGAGAGTGGTGCATGACTTCCAGTTCCAAACTGCAGAGGAGTCAGGGCGCCTTGGCCATGACGACGAGTGTCTTCGGAATGCTGTCGTGCCAGCCCCGCTCTGTCAGGCAAGAGAAGGCTTCGAACGGGATGAATCTGCAGAACGTTCTTCCCACGATCTGACCGATCGAAGGCCTGCCGCCGCGCTCATTGACCACGACAGTGCCGAAGATGAACTTGCCCGGCGTTCGCGCCCACAGGCCCTCGAAGAAGATGTAGTAGAGGGCAATGACGAAACCACCGAATATCAAATCGGGGATCTTCTCGACGGCCGCGAGCCCGGCATCGCCGAACAGCAGGACGATGAGCACCCCGATGCAAAAAGAGAGTGCTATGAAGCACGCATAGTCGACTACGAACGTACCGAATCGCCGTCCTTTGCCGGCTGGAACGATCGGTCGATCGGGCTCCGCACCGGACACTTCGCTCGCCGGAGGGGCATACGGATTCGTGTTATTCATGGAACGAAGTCTAGCTCTGGCCATTCGCCTGTCCACCTCGGCGGGCGCATTTGGGAAGTAGGTCTGCTCTGGGTTATTTCCGCGGTGCCTCCCGCTGGATGGATCTGGGCAGCCTGACAAGAGCACTGATCTGCGCATGCGTCCTGGTCGCCGCGTCGCCGAGCGCCGGGGCCGAAAGTCCGCTGCGCTTCCTCGACGAACAAGGTCGCGGCGCATGCCGGCCAGAGCGGCAGCTACGTGCACGACACGGGGGCCGAGGCACTCATCGCCCGCGCCTGGCTGGCCGACAACGCCGAGCGCACGATGGAGGTCACCGGATTCACGTAGACACCGAAGGTGTTGTTCACGACCGTGATGCTCTTGACGAACCACTCCTGGCAGTCGAGCGCGCGATGGGCGATTCCCACGTTATAGATCTTCATCGATTGCCCCTAACTGTGCGCTTTAGTATATCCAGCTCGTCGCATCACAGGAGGTCACCATGGCCAAAGCGTATTGGGTCGCGTGCTATCGCCAGATTTCGGATCCCGCCAAGCTGGCGGCCTACGCGAAACTTGCAGGACCCGCGATCGAGGCAGGCGGCGGCCGTTTCCTCGCGCGCGCGGTAGCCGCGAAAGCCTATGAGGACGGCAAGGTCGATCGTACGGTTCTCATCGAATTCGATTCCGTCGATCAGGCTGTCGCGGTCCACGACGGTGCCGCGTATCAGGCAGCTCTGGCGCTACTGGCTGGCGGCGCTGTACGCGACCTGCGCATCGTGCCGGGGGCGTGAGCTCAAACTCGCCCAACGATAGGTATCAGCGCACCCGTAATCGCACTCGCGCGATCGGACAACAGAAAGGCGATCAGATCTGCGACCTGCTCAGGCTGCACCCAGCGCGAGAAATCCGCATCGGGCATATCGGCGCGGTTCGCAGGTGTGTCGATGATGCTCGGCAGAACGGCGTTTACGGTGATGTTGCGGTCCTTGACCTCTGCTGCCAGCGCCTCGGTGAGCTTCGCCACACCCGTCTTTGACGCTGCGTACGGTCCCGTGCCGACACCCGCCTTCGCTGCGCCGGCCGCGCCGATGTAAATGACGCGGCCATTCGCACTCAGCAATGGCAGCGCTGCGCGAGTGGCGTTAACCGCGGTCAGCAGGTTTGCCTTGTACATGAGCTCCCATAGGTCCGGGCCGCTCTCTGCAACTTTCCCAAAGCGGAAGGCGCCTGCGACGTTCACTAGCGCGTCAAGGCCACCGAGCTTCTGTGCAACCGCCCGTAATGTCGCTTCGGCCACAGCCGCGTCGCTGATGTCCGCGCCACCAAACAATGCGAACCCGGCGAGTTGCGCTGGCGCCTTGCTGGCGGGCGCGCGCGCGATGCCGGCCGCACTCGCCCCAGCGGCTGCCACTGCTCGCATGACGACCACACCCAACGCGCCGAAGGCGCCGGTCACTGCAATACGTTTTCCCTGAAGCATTTCAACTCCTCGGCGCAACGTTCCAGCGCTTGAAGGCCGGGATTCCTCCATGGGAACTCAGCACGCACAGAGTTGCGGTGTCCAGCAGGAAATGCGCGCCGGCACTGGGTGCAAGTCCCAGCCACCGAGCCGCGAGTACTCTCAGAACGTGTCCGTGAGCAAACAGGATCACATCACCGCTCACTGCACGCACTCTTGCGATCACACGATCGACGCGGACGCCGACCTGCTCTGGAGTTTCTCCGCCAGGGCCGCCGCCATCGTTGAAGATCGTCCATCCGGGGCGGTCCACGTGAATCTGCTCGGACGTCAGTCCTTCGTAGCCGCCATAGTTCCATTCCATCAGGTCCGGGTCGATCTCGGCACGCTCTGCGAGCCCCGCCAGTTCACAGGTCTCCCGCGCCCGTCGCAGCGGACTCGTCAGCACCCGCTCGAAGTTCGTCGCGACCAGTTCCTGCCGCAGCAGCCTCGCTTGCTGTCGACCGTGCTCGGTCAGAGGGATATCGGAGACCCCGGTGTGTTTGCCGGCGAGACTCCATTCCGTCTCGCCGTGCCGGATCAGATAGATTTCGGGCGTTGCCATGCTATGAGCCACGCAGCCGGACTGACAGGCAAGTGACGCATCCCTCCAGCTTCTCGTACTCGCTGATGTCCACAAAGATCGGCTCATACCCGAGCCCGGCAAAGAGCTCCGCACTTTTCGGCGCGCTCGCTGCCATCAGCAGCCGGTTGCCGCCGAGTAGTACGACATGCGCGCCGGACGGCTCCGGCACGGGGATGAAGTCCGGAAAGATCGACGCGTCATCCAACACCGGCAAGTAGCCGATGACGGATCCGTTCGGCAGCGCGGTGACGGCGCTCTTGAGGTGCAGCACCTTGCTCACCGGCACTTCCACCACGGTAGCGCCCAGCGGCTCGAAGGTTCGGCGCATTTGCGCCACGCCTTCGGCGTTCGTGCGGTCGCTCCGGCCCACATACATCAGATCGCCGACCTTGAGAACATCGCCGCCATCGAGGGTTCCAGGTTCCTGGATGCGGTCGATCGAGTAGCCCAGTCGTTCGATCGTCCGCTCCGCGCCCGCGATTTCCGGCCTGCGGCTCGCAGCGCCCGGACGCGCGATCATCGCCATGTTCCTGTAGACGACCATCGTGTCCTCGACGAACACGCTGTCAGGGCAGTCGTCGGCGCGCGCAACTTCTACAGTCTCCCAATCGTACCGCCGCAGCAACGCAACGTAGTGCTCCCACTGCTTGACGGCGAGTTCGTAGTCGACCGGGACGCGCTCGATATGATCGACGATCCCTTCGTGCAGACGCGGGCCCGGGCGGCGAACGAGTGCTTTGCGGCTGACCATGCCGGGCACTCTACACGACCGTCCCACAACGATGGGAGTGTGCCGCTCAGGCTGGCTTGATGTTCGCGTTGAGCTTGAAAAGATTCTGTGGATCGTGCTTCCTCTTGAGTGCCGCGAGCCGCGAATAGTTCGCTCCGTACGTACGCAAAACGCGGCGCTCCGGATCGTCAGGCGCCATGAGATTGACGTAGAACCCTTCGGTCAGCGGCTCCAGGCTCGTCCACCCAGTGCGCGTCCACTGCATCGAGCGTTCAGCGTCCGCCGCGTCATCCCACGTGCCCACCAGCAGGATCGTATGACTGACTCCACGGTGCCAGTATGCCGTGGCATCGGGCTTCACTCTCGCAATTGCTCCCCCGTGCTGGATCAGAGATGCAACGCCTCGGGGCCACGGCGCGGAGTCGAGATAGTCGACCAGTGTGTCGATCACCGCAGGAGTAATCGTGCGCACGAATCCTGACTTGAGATAGTAGCCGCGCCGTGCCGGGTAGTCTTTGTCGATGCCGCTCTGCAAGGCAACGTACGTTGCAGGGCTCAGTGCATCCTTCGAGGGCTTCGCGATCTTGCGCAGTCCGGCGAGCTCTCGCTCCGCCGCGGCTCTCGATCCGCTGTGACACACCTCGAACGCGGCGATCCGCCCGTTCGGCGTCGGCACGATGTCGAGCATGACGAACAACTCGTCCGATGCACCGGCAATGAAGTCAGCGTACGAGCGCAACAACGCGCGCGGTTGCGTGAATGGAAACACCAGGACGCCGCCGACCATTGCGGGAGCGACGGCGTGCAGCCGATACTCGAAGGCTGTGACTACGCCGAAGTTGCCGCCGCCGCCGCGCAGACCCCACAACAGCTCGGGGTCATCGCTGGTAGTCGTGGTGACGAGGCGGCCATCCGCACCGACCAGGTCCGCGCCGATCAAGTTGTCGCATGCGAGGCCGAAGCGGCGCGAAATACGCCCGAACCCACCGCCGAGCGTGAGCCCGCCCGCACCCGTTTGCGACACCGTGCCCATCGTCGTCGCAAGGCCCAGTGCCTGCGTTTCGCGATCGAACTCGCCTAGCACGACACCGGGATCAATACGTGCAGTGCGCGCCTGCGGATCGACGCGAATAGTCCTCATCCCTGACAGGTCGATCAGCAACCCACCCTCGCAGGTCGAATGGCCTGGAAAACTGTGCCCACCGCCGCGGACGGCGACCAGCAGTTGATGCTGGCGAGCGAAGTTGACGGCATGGATGACGTCGGCAGTCCCCGAGCAGCGCGCGATCAATGCCGGCCGGCGATCGAACGCACCGTTCCATCCTCTGCGTGCGGAGTCATACCCTTGCTGTTCCGGCTGGAGCAGTTGCCCGCGGAGACTGGCTCGCAAGTCATCGACATCGGTCGGTCGCAATACGACCTTGTCTCCGGTTGTGCCGACCGCAACCACTTCGCGCACATCGCCGGCGGCGGCCAGCAATCGTGGCCGCGGGAAGGCAGCGACAACCAGCGCAGCAGCCGCGGAACGGCAGAATGATCTTCGCTTCATGGACCTGACTCACGCGATTGCCTTTCCATGAAACATCTTCGCGATGAGCGGCGGCGGTTGACTAGTCCCAGAACGATAGTGGCGTCCGGCTCAGGTGACCTTGGATCTGTTGCGGTGACATTCTGATCTCCTTTCGTGTCAGCGACCTCCTTAGTATGTGGCTACGTCGCGCGAGCGCAGTAGAGCACTCTGCCTACTACTTTAGTCAGGCCTCCGCGCGGCGTGTCTGCCGCCGCCGGAACGCCATCACGCCGACGAGACCGAGCCCGAACAGACCGAGCGTCGCGGGTTCCGGGACGGCCCTGGCAACGACATCCAGTGAGTAGTTGATTGCACCGGAGCTATTGCAGAAACCCCCGCCAACAGGGCACTCGAACCACGTAATGCTGGCAAGAACCGTCGACGGCTGGAAGAACGCATAAGTGCCGAGCGCATCCGTCGCGCTGACGAACAGGGAAAACAGCACCCCGTTCTGATTGAACGACAGGCTCGGAAACAAGGACAGCGCGAGCGCGTCACCGGACGCGTTGAAGACCGGAGACAGGCTGGCAACAGACAGTTCATAGCCATCGGTCACCGTGATGTGGCCAGTGAAATCGACCTGCGTCGTTCCGGTCAGTGGCCTCACGACCGTGAGGTCGTTGTCGTCGAGGGTCACGACGATCGCATGCGCGGGCCGCGGCGCGATCAGTGCCGACGCCACGATGATCAATCCGGCAGCTATAGCGCGAAACATGGCTTCACTCCCCTACCTTCCCTTGTTGGCAGAGATCATACGAGGCACGTTGAGTACGGGCTGTCCCCTGCTCCCGGGACACCCTTTCGTACTAGCGCGGCGCGCGGCGTCGCTCGAACGGCAGGTGCAGACTCACTAGCGTGCCCGTGGATCCGGACGTCATTGCGATCTCCGCGCCGAGCTGCGCAGCCCGATGACGTACGTTCCGCAAGCCGCGTCCGGTCGGCGTGCGCGCAAGCGCCTCGGCGTCGTAGCCGACGCCGTCGTCGGCAATCGTCACGCGCACTTCGCCATCGACTGCGGCCGCAGTGACGCGCAGTCGCGACGCGCGTGCGTGCTTGACGACGTTGGTGATCGACTCCTGCACGATGCGCAAGATCTGCAGCGCGGCCGCTGCGTCCATCCATTCGAGCTTCGGCAGATCCGGCATATCCCATTCGACCGTGAGTCCCGCCTGCGCCAGCCGTGGACCGATGCGATAGCGCACCGTCGCGAGCAGCGTCACCAGATCGCTCTCGATGGGCTCGAGGGAATCGATCGTCAGCTTGAGCTCGTCGACCGCTTCACGCAGCGTACGCAGCACGAATTCGTGGTCTGCCTGACCGCGCTCGGCGAGCGCCAGCGAGGACATGAGCTGCGAACCCAGCCCATCGTGCATGTCGCGCATGAGTCGCTGGCGCTCCTGATACCGCGCGCTCTCGACTTCGACGCGTCTCAGCTGCGCGTAGCTTTCGTCGAGGTCGCGCTGCCGGTCAGCGAGCCGCTGCTCGAGCGAGGCATTGAGCATTTCGGCGTTGTCGATGGCGCCGCGATAGCGCCGCGCCATCGCGTAGATGAATGCCCCGAACAGCGGCAAGGCTGCGTAAGGCAGCAGGAACACGCCCTGCATGCCGATGATCCAGTTCTCGAGCATCCAGTCATGCACCCCGAGCATGAGATTGATCCAGAGCGCGATCGCCATCGCGATGTGCTCGCGCGTGTGCCGCCGCCACGCCGCGATGCTCAGCAGTATCGTGATGAGCACCGACAGCAGCGCCTGCAGTGCGTATTGAATCTGCTGGAAGATCCACCCATCGAAGCTGATGAACGGGATCGCACTCAGCGTCGCGACACCGGCGGCAGCGATCAGCGCGCGCTCGATCTGCGGCCGCCGCTCGCCGTGCAGTCGGAACGCGAACAGATAGATCGTGACCGAGAGCCAGGTGAGTGAATTCACAGTCACCCACCAGAACCAGTCCTCCGGTTGCGGATAATGCGACAAGTGATAGTGCAACGTGCGCAGGGTCCACAACAGCGATGCGCAGAAGAACAGCGCGTACTCCACCTCCTGACGCCGCCGGATCCAGAAGAGCAATGCAAACGTGCCGACGATGAGAATCGCCGCGCTACCGACGCGCGCGGCATCGATACGCAGCAGAGTCTGCCACTCGAAATAGCCGGTGACGGACCTGAGCGCGCCGACGCGCAACGACGGCACACCACAACCCAACAGCCCCACATTGCAATCGAACGACAGCGCAAGCACGTGCCGGGCGTCGCTATCCGCACCGTAAGGCAACGTGAACAGCACCGGTCTGTGCCACGCGTTCGACAGCGTCGGATCGGTAGCGGCTAGTCGCGATCCATCGACATACAGCACGGCCGCCGACCCCGAAGGCAGATAGGCGCTGTAAGCGAGCGCGCGGGGACCCGGTGCGTCGCCGCTGGGCGCATCGACGATGCGCAGCCAGACACGCGCGAACGCGCGCTGGCCAGCCGTGCCGAATCCGCGGTCGCGCACTCCGACATACGGCAGCTCGACGGCGCGCCATTCAAGATCTTCCGGCACGACAGCCGGACTCGGCGGCCAGGGCTCGCTACCGAACCATTGGACAGCGAATTCGGCACGCGTCGTCTCGGCGGGCGCTTGCACGCGCACGCCGCAACCCGTGAGCAGCAGCGCGATGCTAGTCGCGCAGCAAGCCCATCTTACGAGCCTCATAGACGGCTTCCGTTTTCGAGTTCACCTGGAGCTTGTGGTAGCTGCGCTTTACGTAGGTCATCACCGAGTGCGGTGAGATACCGAGCAGCCGCGCAACTTCTGGAAAGGTGTAACCCTTCGCGACCAATCGGAGGACTTCACGCTCACGCTCGGAGAGCTGCGCTACTTCTGCCGGGACATCGGCTCGCGGCGTCGAATAGCGCGAGAGCAGCTGACGCGCGATCACAGGGCTGATCGGACTGCCGCCCGCGCGCAGTGTGTGGATCTGCGCGACGAGATCCTCGGGGAAGGCATCCTTGAGCAGATAGCCCGTTGCGCCCGATTCGATCGATTGCAGGATGTGTTGTTCATCGCCGAAAACCGTGATCACCATGATCTCGCAGTCCGGATGCAGCGCTACGCACGCGCGAATGACCTCGAGCCCGCTGATGTCAGGCAGCCCGAGATCGACGAGCAGCACATCCGGCTTGCAGCGGCGCAGTGCCTCGAGCGCCGTTGCACCATTGTCGAACACGCCGAGGAGCTCGATGCCCTCGCTGTGTTCGAGCACGCCGCGAAACAACCCCTGAAAGGCGGGGTCGTCTTCAACCACGACGAGTCCCAAGGGTCGTGCCGATACCATGGCCTGCGAAGCCTATGCCGAACCTGCACCGGAGGATGTCACAGATGCAGGTGACAAAACGACCGTTCAGACGGGAATACGCTCGTTAGCTCATGTTGAGCGCCTTGACGAAGAAGGCCAGCTGGTGCGCGGCTGGCCGACCGATCCGAAAGAGAAGGACACCTTCCTCGGCTTCTACGGCGATCCCTACTTCAAGCCGAGCTATAACTTGCGCGACCCGCTCGGTACCGAGGGGATGAACGACGAGCACAAGTGGCTGTCCGTGACCGCGGGCCTCATCAAGCGTGGCTACAAGGACGATGAGATCGTCAAGATCATCGGCGGCAACTGGCTGCGAGTGATCGCCGACGTCGTCGGCTGACCCTCGCCCAAAAAAAGCGGGCCGCATCTAGCGGCCCGCTTCAGCTCACGATCGTAGTTGCTGAGCTGTTATCTCACCTTGATGACTTCGGACTCCAGCAGCGTATTCCTGCGGTACATCAGCAGCAGGCCGCTCTCCGTCGAGGCCGCATCGGGCACCGTTGCCGTCGCGACCGGCACAGTTGAGAAGCTGCGCGGATCGACCGTGCCGAACGGCAGGCCCGACACTCCGAAGCGCACATTGCCCGGCGTGAACAGCATGTTCTCGACCGCGTCCGTCTGGGCGCCGGTGAAGTAGTTGTCGAACGCGTACACCGAGAACCCGAACGTCTTCCCCGCCTGTACGCCGACGGCAGCCATCGGCACCGTGAGGATCGCGTTGCCCGAGTCCAGATCGGCGTCGGTGAAGAAGACCGCCGTCGCGGCACCCGACGGCAGCGGCGCCACGAACACGACGTTCTGGCCGGTGGCGGAGAAACCGCCGTTCTCGGCATTGAACACCACGAAGTCCGGCTTGCCGTCGTTGTTGTTGTCGATGTAGACGTCGAACTCCGCCGGGTAGTTCGGATGCACGCGCCGGCCGAAGGTGCTGATCGCAAACTCCAGGAAGTCGGCGCCGAAAACGGCAGCGGGCAGATGCCGCACGCCGATCGACTGCATGTCGACGATCGCGAAGTTGTCGCCCGGGCCGGGCAGGTCGTCGCGCGATATGCGCGGGCTCTGTCCAGTCAGCGAGAACACATCGAAGTCGCCGGTCTCGACACCGAGGTTGAGCAGCTTGAGCGTGCTGCTTCTGCTGGTCTTGATGAACGGACCCGCCACGGTCGCCGAAGCCTTCCTCGGCAGCACGTGCCACGGCAACGATAGCTTCTCGCTACCCGAGGTCAGCGTGATGTAGCCGTCGTACTCAGGACCGTTCAGCGCGGCGCCATCGCCTCCTCCCGGTCCGCCGTTCAACGTCCACGTCGGTAGCTTGCTGCCCTTGATCAGCAGCGACACCAGGAAGTCCTTCTTGCCTCTCGGTCCGACGCTCACGGTTCCCGGAGCGATCACGGTCACCGCACCCGAAGCAGCGTCGTCGGCGTAGCGGAAGCTGCGCGTGACGCTGTAATTACGAGTGGAGTTGGTGAAGTTTTCCACCCTGACCTTCTGCACCAGGACTACGCCATCGAACGGGACTTCCAGCTGACCGAAGCTGAGCGCCGCCGACTGCGTGTCCGGATTCCACGCGATCGCATTGAGGCCGATCGCCTTGTCGACGCGCAGCTCGCCGGCGCCGATGCGAGTGATGGGCGCGAGTCCACCCGGCAACAGCGCCGGGTTGGTGAACACCTGCGTGTTCGCGCTGTTCATCAGCATCGACTTGATCTGGATCGGCGTGCGGTTCGGGAATGCCTGCAGCAGCAACGCCGCCGCGCCCGAAACCATCGGCGCAGCACCCGACGTGCCGCCGAATGCCGTTTCTCCCGTTCCCGTTCCGACCTGCGCCGACACCGACGCACCGGGGGCGCCGATTTCAGGCTTGATCGTCTGGAGGACGGAAGGTCCACGCGAGGAAGTGCTCGCCATGCTGCCGACCAGAGGAATCGCTGAAGCCGGCGAGATCGACACGTTGACCGTGTCGCCAGCCGTCAGGCGCGCCTTGATGGCGTTCGACAGCACCTGTTGAATCACCAAGGTCGGCGCGAAGCTGTCGCCACCGCCGAAGGAGAAGCTGACGGCGTCGCCGGGCGCGACCAGGCCGATCAGCACGCCGATCGCGCCGTTGTCGACCGCGACGTCCACCTTCAGACTCACCGAACAGCCGCCGCGATCGATCAAGGCAATCTTGCCTGCCGGACTGGTGAGGATCGGATCCGCACCAGGCTGGCCTGGCACTGAACCGGCCGGGCAACCGCGGCCGATGAACGCCACGTTCCCCGTGGCGCCGGCGCCGACCGGCGACCATTCGACGGTCGCTGTATTGCCGTACACGCCAGCAATCGATGCCGGCGAGTTGACGACCAGCGGAATGGCGTTGGCACTCGGCACCTGCGTCTGGGCAACGCTGATGATGCTGGGCCCGATCGAGGGCGAGCCGACCACGTACGGCTTGTTGGAGCCATTGCCTGCCGAGGCAACGACCACGATGCCGAGGTCGACCGCATCTTCGAGCGCTTCGGTCAGGTCGTCTTCGATCTGACCGTAGTCGGAACCCAGTGACAGGTGGATGATGTCGGCGGCATCGCTGAAGTTGTTGTCATTGTTCGGATCGAGCGCAAAGTCGACCGCCAACAGCAGTGCGACGCCATTGCAGGAAGTCGCGACGGCGCTGCAGACCCGTATGCCGAGCAGCTTGGCGCCAGGCGCCATGCCGACATGCGTACCGTCCAGGCTCTTGCCGGCGATGATGTCCGCCACGTGCGTTCCATGTCCCTGGAAATCGATCGGATCCGGGTCTTCCGTACGAGCGGTGGTTGGCCACCCCTCGCCGACGAAGTCGAAGCCGCCGATGACTTTGTCGGTCGGGAACAGGCCATCGAGAGTCGTCGACAGCGGATCCCCCGCCGCGCCGCCATGAGCAGCGGCATACGCTGCCAGCGTGCCGGCGCCGCCGAGATTGCGATGCGTGTAGTCGATGCCGGAATCCAGCACCGCGACCGTGATCCCTTTTCCGTCTATCCCGGTCTGCTGGACGGCGGCGCCGCCGACGTATGGGACGGTTTCGGAGAGAGTCATCTCGTAGTTGATCACCGGGCGCACCTTCGCCACGCCGGGGATCAACGCAATCTGTTCGAGCTGAGATGCATCGACGCGGACAGCGATTGCATTATGTGCAACGTGCACGCGCGCCAGCTCTTCTGCGCCGACGCTGGCGAGACTGAGCGCGACTTTCGATTGCTGCGCGCCGAGCTCGCTGCGGTATTTCGCCAGCGGCTCCACGAACGCCTTGTTCGAGCCGCTCGAGAGCTGCTTCGCCTTCTCGACGCCGGCCGTCGCCGCCAATTTGGCCTGCTGCGCAGCCAGCGATGGACTATCGATCGTGACCCAGACGTCCACGGGTCCGCTCGCGCCCTGCAACCTTCTGTCAATTTTTTCGACAGTGATGCCGGGCGGGGCAACGCGAGCGTTGAGGCGCGCATCGGTGACGACCCCACTCGGTGCCGCGCTAACGGGCGCGCCCTGCATTTCATCGCCAGAGCCGTTACTGCAGGCTGAAACGACAGCGGCGGTAACTGCGAGTGACAACACCCGCAGCCGATTGAATCGACGCATATAGGTATCCCCCATTGTTTTTGTGAGCCGCAGTCGCTCCGCGACCACGCAACTCATGCGACCGATCTTGCCCGTGCTCTCGTGGACCCGTCAACACGTACTATCAGTCGCCGATGCGATTGCGGTGATTGACCGCATGAACGCCGACGACTCCTGCGATCCTTCGAGCCTCTTCTATCGCCGCCGGCGGCAGTCGGACTGCGATTGCGTTGCGGGCCCGCTGAACTCGCGCTGTCTCGATTGCACCCAGGGCCACGAGTTGCGCCATTACCGCGTTCTGCTGCAACACGATGCGCTGGCGTAGTGCCGTGCGCTGATCGGTTGCGTCGCGCGGCAGCGTAGCCAACGCGGGTTCGCTCAACACGACCCAGACCTCCACCAGGCGCTCTGGCGCATCATCCGCAGCGCGCAGCCAGCCATGTGCGAGCAGCGCCACGGCACAAGCGCTCGATACGATGATTACCGACATCCGCACGTTCACTCCGTCATCCGACTGGCTCGGCGCGCAACATAATATATTTCCGACTCGACATCGTCGCCGCGAAGAGCGACAGTCGTAGTACGATTCGTCCTCGAACAGTAACGGCACGCCGCTAACCTGGAGCGGCGTGTCGAAAGAGCACTTACCCGCAACGGGCACGGATGCGAAGCTTGCATGCGCGGCCAGGTGAAACTGCCGGGAAGGACCTATGTCGAACCACGAGCCGGGATCCAGGCTGGCATCGACGCTTTTGGAGCGCTTTGGCAACGTCGTGTCGAGCGCGGACTTCGGGCGCCTCAGCCACAACCGACTCATGGAAGAATCGCAGCGGCGTCTGGCGAACGCCGTCGTCTCCGGTCAGCCGATCGAAGAGCGCGTCGCAACGCGCATTCTCGATAACACGCGCGACTACCGCCGCTGGGAAGACGAGCACGCGATGCTCATGCGTCGGATCGCGGCCGAGCGTCTGCCGGGCGTGCAGAAAGTTCAGCTGCTCGAGATCTCATTTGCGCTGGTCCATCGCAAGGCATTGTTCGAATACCTGCGCGACGAGCAGGTGCGCGGCGTCAAGCGCAACGAGATCATGGCGCACTTCTTTGCCAATCGCGACTACACCAGCGCGGTCGTTCACGAGCATGGGTGCTACGTGCGCAGTGCTGCGAGTTACCTGTGCTCGAGCCATGTCGGATCGAACATGATGTTCGACACGCTGTTCGAGACTCCGCTCGCCGAATACGAAGAGATCTATGCGAGCTACTTTCGAACCTATTGCAACACCGTGCTGGCAAGCGACAACAACGTCCTCGCGAAGTCGATGCTGCCCGTGCTCGTCGACCTGAAGACGCAGATCGGCGAATACCGCAAGGCGCTCGTCGCATTGACGCACTCGCAGTCCGGTATCTGGCGTCGACCGGTGCTGTAGCCGCTCACGAGCGGGGAAACACTCGCGGCGTGGGCTCATCCACCCAGAGCATCTCCATCGCCCTGCCGGTCAGACGTACGCGCACTCCATCGCGGCCGGCCAGCGCGAACAGGCCGTCCGCAGTCAGCAGCGACAACCGGGCAGTCGGGCGATCCGGACGAGTCAGCCACAGTGCGCCGTCGCGAAAGCTGACATCGGCGCGGCCGTAGCGCCCCGCGAGACTCTTCAATCTGGCCGGCGTGAACGTGACCGGATGCAGCCGCGCCTCGACAGCGATCTTCGCCCAGGCGTACTCAGCGAGTTGCTCCGGCGTCGCACCTGCAGCCTGTTCGAGTCGGGTCAAGGCCAGTGACTCCGCGACATCCAGCGCTTGAAGTGATTGAGCTCCTACCGTCGGCTCGACGCCGACACCTTCCCAGTTCGTCTCGCTCACTGCATGCACGGGACGCCCGTAAGAGACGCTCAAGATGAATCCGGGCGTAACGGGCAACAGGTTGTTGTTGTTGGCCGCGCCCGCCGTCCGGGTCCCGACCAGCTCGCCCAGCTTGAACTGCTGCACGTCATAAGCGAATGCCTCGGCAGCCGAAGCCGTCCCGCCGTCGATCAGCACATACAGCGGCGCGCCCTGCAATCGCCCGGCCGGCAAATACTCCAGCGTGCGCGACTGCTCCGGCAACTTCGAGCCTTCCAGAAACGTCATCTCGAGCACGTTGCCGCCCATGAAATGACTGACGAGATAGCGCACCGCCGGATGCGAGCCGCCGCCATTGCCCCTGAGGTCGATGATGACCGCGTCGCCGTCCTTCAGGAATCGCATGGCCGCGTCGTACGCCGCTCCCGTTACATCGTCGGCCCATTCGAAACCGCTGATCTTCAGATAGCGGACGTTGCCGCCGAGAATCCTCATCTCGGTCAGGCCGTGATGGTTGCGAATCGCGCGGCGTCGCCAGAAGGCTTCTGCATCGTTCTCGCTGCCGGCGGGCGCGCTCGACGCCGCGTAGGCCGCCGGATCGAACGACAGCCACGCGTGGCCGTCATGGCTGACCTCGCGCAGGTCCTGGGTGATGCGTTCGGCGAAGACGATCGGGTCGTCCACGTCGTAACGGCCTTCATCCTTTGCGGCGTCGAGGCGTGCGACGATCTGCGGACGCAGCTGCGGAAATACGTACTGCTCTTCGAAGATCTTCGCGATCGCCTGTAACGCGGCCGCCCGGTCGGCAGCTGACAGCCTGAGTGGTGTGGGTGGCGCCTGTGCATGAGCGGAACAGACGATCAGAGCGCCGAGCAGCGCCCACACCAGTCGCAGTGACATCATCCCTTCTTCCTGCTGCGCGGCTTGTGCTTCGCCGCTGCTTTATCGATGCGATGCGCGAACGGCGTGCGATCGAGCGCATCGATCGCTTCTCGCAGCAATTCCGACAGTGACGCGGAAAGCTCGGCGTCGAGCACCTTGGCAGCGGAGTTGGTCGCTTGCCAGCGGCGCTCCAGCGCGGGGATCATCGCTTTCGCCGCGGGAGTGAGCGCGACGATGCGCTCGCGCGCATCGCCGCCGGACTGATACTCGACCAGTCCGCGCTCAACCATCTGCGCAACCGTCTGACTGACGGCGGAATGCGTAATGCCTGCGCTGCGCGAAATCGCGCGGATCGAGGCCGGCCCAAGCGCGATCAATGCGCGCACGACGGGGGTGTAGCGCGGCTTGTAGTCCAGACCCGCCTTCGCATAGCTCTCCTCGACCGCGCCGTCGAGCTTCTCCAGCAGATGCCGCAGCAAGGTACCGAGCGTCGCAGTCGATGGCGCCGACATATCGCTAATGTATAAGCACTGTTACATTTCGACAAGGCCGCGCCCGCGGGAACGCAACCGGCGCTCCGCGAGTTCGACGCGCTAGGCTTCCGTCGGCGGCAGTCACTTTCGCAGCAGCCCTGCGGCGCCAGCGTCCGGCACGCCAGACAACAGCGAGTGGCGCGCTGTGCTCACGATGCTCGATCAGCAACGCCCCGAACCCGGTGAGTTCGCATATCCTTGGGGCTCCACGACTTCGCAAGAGTAGCCCGATGAGATGTTGCCGAATTTGTCTGCGTGCTGTTGTCCTTTGCCTGTTTGCCCTGCCATGCGCAGTGGCAGCCGCTGCTCCTGCACAGCCGCCGACCCTGGTGGTCGCGATCGTGGTGGACCAATACTCGGCGGATCTCTTCGCGGAGTACCGCTC
>DATEML010000123.1:0-5279 GCA_035275585.1 Steroidobacteraceae bacterium
CCATCTCATCCACCAGCTTCAGCAGCGAGGGCACGCCGATCTCGCTCTTGTCGCCCTCCAGCGCCTTCAGCGCCGAGCCCTTGATGATCGGAGTCTTGTCGCCCGGGAAGTCGTACTTGGTCAGCAGCTCGCGCACTTCCAACTCGACCAGCTCGAGCAGCTCGGCGTCATCCACCATGTCCGCCTTGTTCAGGAACACGACGATGTACGGCACGCCCACCTGGCGCGCCAGCAGAATGTGCTCGCGCGTCTGCGGCATCGGACCGTCCGCGGCCGACACCACCAGGATCGCACCGTCCATCTGCGCCGCGCCCGTGATCATGTTCTTCACGTAGTCGGCGTGCCCAGGACAATCCACATGCGCGTAGTGACGCGCCTTCGACTGGTACTCCACGTGCGCCGTGGCGATCGTGATGCCACGCGCCTTCTCTTCGGGCGCCTTGTCGATCTGGTCGTACGCCTTGAACTCACCGCCGTGCAGCTCGGCCATCACCTTGGTCAACGCCGCCGTCAGCGTCGTCTTGCCATGGTCGACGTGTCCGATCGTGCCCACGTTCACATGCGGCTTGGTGCGTTCAAATTTCTCTTTGGCCACAGCGGCAATCCTCTAAATAAGATACTTCTCTGTCTGGAGCTCACGACCGGGATTGAACCGGTGACCTCGTCCTTACCAAGGACGTGCTCTACCGACTGAGCTACGTGAGCACCCTTCAACTAATCCCGTCGTTCGTCTCTTCTCAACGTCCGCGCAATGGAGCGGGTGATGGGAATCGAACCCACACCATCAGCTTGGAAGGCTGAGGTTCTACCATTGAACTACACCCGCAGAGGTGGTGGAGGGGGTAGGATTCGAACCTACGAAGGCATAAGCCAGCAGATTTACAGTCTGCCCCCGTTGGCCGCTTGGGTACCCCTCCGCGGACATAAAGAGCCGGGTATTCTCTTTACCAAGGTATTGACTGTCAATGGCAAGTTGACGATCCGGACCCGCCTTGGACGCGTCCGACGCCTCAAGTCATGACCGCTTCCGCCGATAACCGGCCGGAATGCTGTCGCAAGACTTCGAAAACCGCCTGAAAGCCCAGGTCGACTTCCCGAGCCCGTCGCGGGTCGCGACGGAAATCATCGCGCTCGCCCGCGATCCGGACATCGAGATGGCCAAAGTGGCCCAGGCCGTCGGCCGCGACCCCGCGATGACCGCCAAAATCCTGAGGATCGCGAATTCGGCCTTCTACTCCCAGCGCCGGCCGAGCCAGAACCTGCGCCAGGCGCTGGTGATCATCGGCCTGAACGCCGCGCTGACCCTCGCGCTGAGCTTTTCGCTGGTTTCGTCCATGCGTGCGCTGCGCCCGGTCGGCATCGACTACCCGCGCTTCTGGCGCCGCGCGCTGCTCGCCGCCACGGCGGCCCGCGCTTTCGGCGAGTCGGTCAAGGTCGGCCACGCTGAAGACATCTTCCTTGCCGCCCTGCTCCAGGACATGGCGGTGCTGGCACTGGACCGCGCGTCGCGCGATTTCTACGCGAAGCTCCCGCAACCCGCCTCGCACGCGGACTGGATCGCCTACGAAGTCGCCCAACTCGGGCGCGATCACGCCAGCTTTTCGGCGATGTTGCTCAAGTCCTGGAATCTGCCGGAGCGCATCTGCAAGACCGTTGCGGCGAGCCACGAGCCGCAGTCGCTCGCCGCGACGACGGACGAAGGCCGCTTCGCTCGTTGCGTCGCTCTCGGCAGCGACCTCGCGGAAGCCGTCGTGGTCAAGGACCGGGCGCGCCTCGTGGCAGCGCTCGCGCAGCGCGCCGACAGTCTGCTCGGCTTGAACAATGAGGCCTTCACCGAAGTCGTCACCCGCATTCTCGACCTGATTCCCGAAACCGAAGCGCTGTACGAGACCAGCATCCTCGATGCCGACGACGCCGAGAACCTGATGGCCGAGGCGCGTGAGCTGCTGGCGGTGCGCAACCTGCACGCGCTGCAGGAAGTCAGCGCGCTGCAGGCGACGACCAGCGTACTGCTGACTCGCACCGAGGAAGCAGAAGACTCCAGTCGCCGCGACGCGCTCACCGGCGCACTGAACCGTACGTGGCTGGACCGCACGCTCGATCGGGAGTTCACGCAGGCGGTCGTGTTCGGCCGCGACCTGAGCATCGCGCACGTCGACATCGATCACTTCCGCGCCATCAACGAGCGCCACGGCACGCCGGTTGGCGATCGCGTGTTGCGCAGCTGCGCACATGCGCTGCAGTCGTGCGTGCGCGGCAGCGACATGGTTGCGAGGTTCAGCGGCGAGGAATTCATCGTCGTGCTGCCCGGCGCGGATCCGCAGATCGCGCGGCAGGTGGCGCAGCGCATGCTGAACGCGATCGCCACCGCCGATCACGATCCGCAGACTGGCGACGTGCGTGTCACCGCGTCCATCGGTGTCGCCACCTACACGACCAAGCAGCGCTTCCCGAGCACGCTCGCGCTCCTGGAAGCGGCCGATCATGCGCTGTACGCCGCGAAGCTCTGCGGCCGCAATCGTGTGGAGTGCTTCGAAGAACTGCCGACGGCGCGGCGCGCGCCGATCGCATCCTAACTAATCAATTTCGCGAACGTCGCCTCATCGATGTTGCTGCCGCAGACGATCGCGGCAACCCGCTTGCCGCGCACGCGCTCGCGCGCGGGACCGAGCAACGCCGCGGTCGTGGCCGCACCGGCCGGCTCGACTGCGAGCTTGGCGTTGCGCAACAAGAAACGCATCGCTGCCCGCAACTCGTCGTCGCTGACGCGCACCAGCTCGTCGACGTTGCGGCGACATAATTCGAACGAGATCGGCAACGCATAGGGCGCCCCGAGGCTGTCCGCGATCGTGCCGACACGCTCGATCGAGCGCGGTTCACCCGCCGCGAAGCTGCGATACATGCTGTCGGCGCCGAACGGCTCGACTCCGATGACATCGCAGCCCGGCGAGATCAGCTTCACCGCCGACGCGACACCAGCGCACAACCCGCCTCCGCCTATCGGAACGATCACGGCTTGCAGCCCGGCCAGCTGCTCGCTCAGCTCCAGCCCGAGCGTCGCCGTGCCGAGGGCAGTCGTACGTCCTTCGAACGGATGAATGAACGTGCGGCCTTCTTCGGCCGCGATCCGCTCGACCGTCGCGAAGCCGGCATGCGCATCCGGCGCGAATACGATTTCCGCTCCGTAGGAACGACACAGGGCGACACGCAACGGGTTGGCCGTAGCGATCATCACGACCTTGGCGCTGACACCGGCCGCAGCCGCAGCAAAAGCCACTGCAATCGCATGATTTCCCGCACTGATTGCAGTGACGCCGCGACTGTGCGCCTCGGCCGACAGCGCAAGGACGTTCAGCAATGCCGCCCGCGCCTTGAACGTCCCGGTCAGCTGCAGCAACTCGAGCTTCAGATGCAGCTCGGTTGCACCGCCAAGTGCTTCATCGACTTCGGCGCCGCGCAGCCGATGGACCGGCGTGCGGACCACGCGCCCGGCGAGTTTCGCCGCGGCGTCCTGTATCTCTTGCAGCGTCAGGGGCGCAATCATGTTCGAATCTTACGACATAAGACGGCCACGGCGGGCTTCGCACCCGTCGAGCGGCGCGGCATAATGGCCGTGCGTGGACAACAACTATTACATCGGGAATTGAGCATGGAGCGACGTCTCCATACGCGCCATCGCGCACGCACCGCCGTCTACGTTTCGGTGCCGGGTCGTCCCGGCAAACTGTGTCGCGCACGCAATCTCAGCGCGAACGGCGTGTTCATCGAAACGGAAAATCTCGGGCTGAAGAAAGGCGCGACGGTGCATCTCGCGTTCGCGATCAATCTCGGCGTCGTCACGAAGATTCACCGGCGCACTGCGATCGTCGCGCACGTGTCGAAAGGCGGCACGGGCCTGATGATGGAGAGTCTCACCGGTACGCGGTGATCAGGTCTTCTGTAGGTCGGGCTTCAGCCCGACTTCCGTAATCCCCTCGCGCCGTCTCATATCTTTCGCAACCGTCGTCGCGGCTCCGAACAGCGCAGCCGCGCACAGCAAGACCAGCAACGGCATCACGTACATCGCTTTGTGCAATCCGGACGCGAGGAACGGCATCGCCATCTCGGTCGCACCGGCTGCCACCATCGCCTCATGAGCGTAGTTGTCGCTCAATCGACCCATGATCATCGGACCGATGCTCGCGCCCAGCACATAGAACGCGAAGAAGTAGACCGAGACCGCCATGCCTCGCAGGTGGGGCGCGACCACGTCCTGGATCGCGGCATAGACCGTCGCGTAGTAGATGAACGTGCACGCACTCGATGCGCCCATCAGGATCGCGAACAGGGCGACGCCGCCCTGCGGCTGCTCCAGCGCGGTGTAGATGCAAGGCGCGGCGCACAGCATCCCGATCGCCGCAAGCACCAGTCGACCGTTGGCAAACTTCGTGCGCAGGCGATCGCCGAGACTGCCGCCGACGAGCAAGCCGATCGCGCCTGCCAGCCCGAGTGAGAACGCCGAAAGCCTGCTCGCGTCCGCGAGCCCGAGTCCGTGGAAGCGCTGCAGGAACGCGCTCTGGAACATGTTGACCGCGTACGCATGGAAGTTGAACACGATGCCCGAGAGAATGATCCACCACAGCGTGGGGATGCGCAGCACGGATCCGACCGCGCTGAAGAAGCTGCCGGACTGGGCCACTCTGCCGCCCGCTTCCGACGCCCCGCGAGCGGGCTCGCGAATCCGCCACGCGAGCACGGCAAGAATGAGTCCGGGGATGCAGGCAACGAAGAACGCGGCGCGCCATCCCCAGGCTGCGGCGATGCTGCCGCTCAGCAGGTAGGAGGCGAAGAGGCCAAGCGGCAGGCCCATCATGAAGATGCCCATCGCTCGTGCGCGACGCTCGGGCGGATACAGGTCGCCGATCAGCGCCTGGCCCGCGGGTGCGCAGCTCGACTCGCCGATGCCGACGCCCATGCGCGTGAGCAGGTAGGTCCAATAACCGATCGCCAGACCCGACGTAGCGGTCAGTACGCTCCAGAAGGTCACGCCGATCGCGATCAACCGCGTCCGTTGCCACGTGTCGCTGAGCCGCCCGAGCGGCACGCCGACGATCGCGTAGACCAACGTGAACGCAGTGTTGACCGCGGCCGACGCCGTGTCCGACATGCCGAACTCGATGCGGATCGGCTCGAGCAGCGCGCCGGCGATCTGCCGGTCGAAGAAATTCATGAGGTTGATGCCGAACAGCACCGCCAACGCATACCGCGCGTTTCTCTGCTCGTCCGTCACGGAAAACCCC
>DATEML010000124.1:0-30269 GCA_035275585.1 Steroidobacteraceae bacterium
AGCAAGACCAAGGTGGCGAACACGACCCTGAGCATCACCGACCAGGACGCGTACGACATACTCGATCTCGGGGTCTCGTACACGACGGCGAGCCAGAACTGGCGCTTCGCTCTGGAAGGCAAGAACATTCTGGACGAGGAATACCGCGTCGCCGGCTACGACTTCGGCAACACCAACATCAGTCAGATCGGCTTCTACGGCCCGCCGCGCACCGTCGCGGTGAGCGCGACCTATCGCTATTGATCCCCCCGCTGCCCTCCTCCGCGCGCGTGGGGGAGGGCTCTCTTTTCACTCCATGTCCCACAGCATTCTCATCACCGGCGCTGCGAGCGGGATCGGGCTCGGGCTGACCGAGCACTTCGCCGCGCTCGGTCACCGCGTGATTGCCTGCGATCTGCAGCCGCTGGAGATCGCGGGGCCGATCCGCAGACTCGAGTTCGACATTGCGGACGCTGCACAGATCGAGCGCGCGCTGGCAAGCGTCGCCGACGATCCGCCGGACGTGTTGATCAACAACGCCGGGCTGCAATACGTCGCGCCGCTCGAGGACTATCCGCCCGAACGGTTTCAACACCTGATCGCGGTGATGCTCACGGGCGCTGCGTTACTGACGCGCGCGACGCTGCCGGCGATGCGTCGCAAGGGTTTCGGTCGCATCATCAACATCGGCTCGATCCACGCGCTGGTCGCCTCGCCGTACAAGAGCGCATATGTCGCCGCGAAGCACGGGCTAGTGGGCTTCAGCAAAACCGTCGCGCTGGAAACGCACGATTGCGACATCACGATCAACACGGTGTGCCCCAGCTACGTGAAGACGCCGCTGGTCGATGCGCAGATAGACGTGCTGGCCGCGCGCCACGGGCTGACGCGCGAACAGGTGGTCGAGGAAATCATGCTGAAGCCGATGCCGAAGCGGCAGTTCATCGGGCTCGACGAGCTGGCCGGCACGGTCGATTTCCTGCTGAGCCCGGCGGCGCGCAACATCACGGGTCAGTGCATCACCCTCGACGGCGGCTGGACGGCGCAATGAATGTCCCGCGGGATTTCCTGGTACCGCGCGGTCGCGCGGCACTCGGGGCATCAGGCTGAAGCCTGACTCTGCGGCAAGCCACAGTGATAGAGTCGGCCCCACAATTCGCTGGGGAACCGCCATGCAAACTCGAAGAAATTTCATCGCGGCCGGCTCGCTGGCCGTGGGCGCAACGCTGCTCGCCGGGCACGCGCTCGGCGCCACGCCGACGAAGAACCGCCGCATCGTGCTCGCCCAGCGCCCGCAGGGCGAGCCGACTCCCGCCGATTTCCGCATCGAGGAAGTGCCGATCCCGGCGCTGAAGGACGGCGAGATCCTGATGCAGACCGTGTTCCTCTCGCTCGACCCCTACATGCGCAGCCGCATGAGTGAAGGGCCTTCGTATGCGGCAGCGACCGGGATCAACGATGTGATGGTGGGCGGCACCGTGTCGCGTGTCGTCGCGACGCGCAACGCGCAGTTCAAGGAAGGCGACATGGTCCTGTCGTATAGCGGCTGGCAGGAGTATCAGGTCTCGAACGGCGCAGGCATCAACAAGCTCGATGCGCGCGTGCCGCGGCCTTCGTACGCGCTCGGCGTGCTCGGCATGCCGGGCATCACGGCCTACGTCGGTACGCTGGACATCGGCGAGCCGAAAGCGGGCGAAACGCTGGTCGTCGCCGCGGCGACCGGCGCAGTCGGGTCGGTCGTCGGGCAGATCGCGAAGATCAAAGGATTGCGCGCCGTCGGCATCGCAGGCGGCAAGGAAAAATGCGATTACGCCGTGAAGGAGCTGGGCTTCGATGCCTGCATCGACCACCGCGACGCGGACATGCCGCGGCTGCTCAAGGACGCATGCCCGAAGGGCATCGACGTTTATTTCGAGAACGTCGGCGGTGCAGTGTGGGAAGCAGTGGTGCCGCTGCTCAACGTACACGCGCGCGTTCCGTTATGCGGCCTCATCGCGCAATACAACGCGACCAGCCTGCCAGCGGGCCCTGATCGCAGCTCGCAGCTGCTGGGCATGCTGCTCGTCAGGCAGATCAAAGTGCAGGGCTTCATCATCTCCAGCTACTACAACCGCTTCCCCGCGTTCATTGCGGACATGAGCCAGTGGCTGCAGGCCGGGCGCATCAAGTATCGCGAGGACATCACGCGCGGGCTGGAGAACGCGCCGCAGGCATTCATGGGGCTGTTCAAGGGCAGCAACTTCGGCAAGCTGCTCGTGCAGGTCAGCGACTGAGAAATGTCCCGCGCGCAGAAGATCACGCTGCTGATAGCGCTCTACTTCGCGCAGGGACTGCCGTTCGGGTTCTTCACGATCGTGGTGCCCGCGATGCTGCGGCAAAGCGGGCAGTCGCTGAAGACGATCGCGCTGGCGAGCTTGCTGCTGACGCTGCCGTGGCTGCTGAAATTCATGTGGGCGCCGTTCGTCGATCATCGCGGCACGCGCCGCGCCTGGTTGCTGACGCTGCAGATGTCCGGCCTGGCGGTCGCGGCAGTAATCACGCAACTGCAGTTCGAAGGTAACTACGTGCTGCTGTTCGCTGCCGCCTTCGTGTTCAACATGATCGCGGCCACGCAGGACATCGCCACGGACGGTCTCGCGGTGCGCATGCTCGATGCGCGCGAGCTCGGCATCGCCAATGGCATCCAGGTGGGCGCCTATCGCGTCGGGATGATGTTCGGCGGCGGGCTGCTGCTCAAGGTTCTGACGCTGACGGATTGGTCGTTCGCGTTCGTCGGCATGGCAGCTCTGCTCGCGCTCACGATCGTTCCCGTCCTGCTGATGAAGGAGCCGGTAGACGACGCGCGCGAAGTGCGGCCCAGCACCGCGCAGCTGTCCTTCGGCTGGCTGCGACGTTTGCTGACGCGGGGCATCCTGCTGCTCGCCGCGCTGATCTTCTGCTATCGCTTCGGCGATCAGATGCTGACGACGCTGCTGATCCCGTTCCTGACCGACCGGGGTTTCGGTCTGAGCGACATGTCGCTGCTCAAGGGCGGCGTCGGCAATGCCATGAGCATCCTCGGCGCGTTCGCGGGCGGTTGGCTCGCCTTCACCACGAGCAGGCGCAATGCATTGCTCATCAGCGGCGTGGGACAGGTGGCATCTTTCACGCTTTACGTGGCTGCTGCGCTCGGCGCCGGCGGCGTCGGCCTGTTGTGGGTGGCGACGATCGCGGAAGGCGTGCTCGGCACGATGGCTACCGTTGCGCTGTTCGCGCTGATGATGGATGCCTCGGACCCCGAGCATGCTGGAACCGACTACACGCTGCTTGCGTGTGTCGTGCTCATCGTCGGCATGATTGCGAACTTCTGCGGCGGAGCACTGGCAGATGCCTTCGGCTACGCGACCGCATTCGCGACCGGCGCAATTCTCGCGCTGGCCGGTTGCTTGATGCTGGTCTGGGTGCTGGATCGCTATCAGTTCTCGGAACGCGTTGCGCTCGCGTGGCGCACGCCGCACCAGCCGCGCGCCGCTACACCATCGCAGACTTCGGCAACTGAATATTGAAGGTCGCGCCTTCGCCCGGCCGACTCTCCGCCCACACGCGCCCGCCGATCCGCTCCACAGCCTTGCGCACCAGCGCCAGGCCGATGCCCGTGCCGGGATACTGATCGTCGCGATGCAGCCGCTGGAAGATCTTGAAGATGTGGTCGTGATATTCCATCTCGAAGCCGATGCCGTTGTCGGCGACGCTGAGCACCACGCCCAGGTCGTTGCGGCGGCCCTGCACGCGGATGTGCGCATGCTGACGCTCGCGCGTGTACTTCAACGCGTTCTCGAACAGGTTACGCAGCGCCAGCAATAGTCCTTCCGCGTCGACGCGCAGCCGCAGCGGCTCCACCTGCACCGACAGGTCGATGTGGCGACGCTGCACTTCGTCCGCGTATTGCAGCAGGACCGAATCGACCAGCTCCGGCAGGGCGATCACGCTCGACTGCAAGCCGCGCCGGTCGATGTGGGAGTACGCGAGCAGGTCGTCGATCAGCGTCGCCATGCGCAGCGAGCCGTTGCGGATGCGCGAGAGATGCTCGCGCGCCTGCGGGCTCAACTGGCCGTCCATCTCCGCTTCGAACAAGTGCGCGAACCCGTTGATCGCACGCAGCGGCGCCTTGAGATCGTGCGCCACCGCATAGGAAAAGCCTTCGAGCTCGTCGTACGCGCGCTTCAGCTCGATGGTGCGCTCGCTCACGCGTTGCTCGAGCGCCGTCGCCAGCTCGCGGTAGCGCGCCTCGCTCAGCCGCAGCTCGACGTTCGCCGATTGCAGCTGCTCGTTGGTCGCCACCAGCTTGCGGGTCAGCTGCTGCGATTCGTTCTGGATCCACGCCTCGCGGACGCCGAGAATGATCGCGAACAGGATGAACACCGTGGCCGCGGACAGGATGACTCGCGTGGTGAGCGTGCTCGAGCTGGCCACGGCGACCACGACCATGATGATGAGGAGCAGCGCCGGGATGACGGCCTCGAGCCAGCGCTCGTGCGCCAGGATCCCCTGCGGCGCCTCGCGCTGGTCGTGCTGGCTCAGCCACGCCTGCTCGTGCGCCGCGACCGCGATCAGCCCGAACATGACCAGCCAGCTGGCATTGATCAGGTCGGCTGCGAGATAGCTGTTGGTCAGCAGCGCCTGCGCGTAGACCAGGTTCACGATTGCGTAAACGCTCGTCGCGATCACGATCAGCAGCATCGGCATCCAGCTCGCGCTCCAGCGATAGGTCCACAGCGCGTACAGCGCAGTGAGAAAAGTCGCTGCGACGAGCAACGTGTGAACGACGGCGATCAGCAGGTAGAAACCCGGCATTCGGGTTTGCAGCGCGGGCTCGAGCGTGCCCAGCACGATCGTCATCAGCAGGCAGCAAGTGACGAGCCCGATGTTGCCCAGATGCTTGAACGTGAATTGCGCGCGCTCACGCGACTCCGGCATCTGCAGCACGGCGGCGATCGCGAACAGGGCAAACGCGCTGAAGAAAATCTGGCCGATGCTCGGGAACGGAATGCCGACGCCGAGCACCAGCTGGCTGTAGTTCCAATGCAGCTGGCCGATCAGCCAGCTGACGCAACCCAGACCGAGCAGCAGCCAGGCGCGGCGGCGCGCGCGCTCGACCGTGCGCGAAGTCGACAGGCAGGCCCAGGCGGCGCACGCCGAGGTCGCGGTCCACGCGATATCGTTGATCCAGATCGCAGCGCGATCGCTGGCGAACAGGATCCCCGTGAGATAGGCGATGAGGCCGCCCAGCCACGCGCACGTGGGCAGCCAGCGCCCGCGCGCTTCGCCGATGGTGACCACTCGTGCCGAGACCGATTCCATGGCGCGAAGTATATTGCACTGTCCACAGGGGTCGGGGGGAAGGTCGATGACTTCACTGTGTTTCCAGAGCGCACTGCATATCGCAGCGCAACTGCGCAGCCGCGAGATCGGCGCGGTGGAATGCCTCGAATATTTTCGCGAACGCGTCGAGCGCCTGAATCCCGCGCTCAATGCCATCGTCGTACTCGACTGGGAGCGGGCGTACGAGAGCGCTCGACAGGCGGACGCGACACTGGCGCGCGGGCTGCCGTGCGGTCCGCTGCACGGCGTGCCGATGACGATCAAGGAATCGTTCGACGTGGCCGGCCTGCCTACGACCTGGGGCGACCGCACGCTGAGCCATGTCGCCGCACGCGACGACCTGGTCGTGGAGCGTGTCAAGGCGGCCGGCGCGGTGATCTTCGGCAAGACCAACGTGCCGTTCCGGCTGCTCGACTTTCAGTCGTACAACGACATCTACGGAGTCACCAACAATCCGTGGGATCGCGCGCGCACACCGGGTGGATCCTCGGGCGGCGCAGCGGCCGCGCTCGCTGCGGGCCTCACGGGGCTCGAAGTCGGCAGCGACATCGGCGGCTCGATCCGCAATCCCGCACATTACAGCGGCGTGTTCGGCCACAAGCCGACGTACGACATCGTCGGCAGCGATGGACTCGTACCGCCGCCGTTGGTCGGCGGCTGCGATCTCGTCGTCGCCGGACCCCTGGCGCGCAGCGCGGAAGATCTCGACCTCGAGCTGCGCCTGCTCGTCGGACCAGGCAGAGTGAACCACGCGATGCGCGTCGCGCTGCCAGAGAACCGACGGAAGTTGCGCGACTACCGCGTCGCGATCTGGCCGACTGATGCGAGCGCGCCGGTACAGCGTGAAATAGCAGACCGCTGCCAGTCCCTTGGCGATCGACTCGCTGCACTCGGCGCGAAGGTGTCTGACAGTGCTCGTCCCGCGTTTTCCGCCGCGCACGCGACATCCGTGTATCGCAAGCTGCTGAGCGCCGCGACGGATACTGCCAGCGAGCTCGCGCATCGCGACTGGATCAAGCTCGACGAGGAACGTACGCGGCTGCGGCTCGCATGGCGCGACTTCTTCCGCGAGTGGGACATCGTGCTGTGCCCGATCGCCGCGTGCGTCGCATTCGAGCACCAGCACGGCCCCTATCGCGGCCGCAAGCTCACGATCGACGGCGTCGAGCTACCGTATTTTCAACAGCTGTTCTGGGCTGGGCTCGCGACCTGCAGCTACTTGCCTGCGACAGTGTTCCCAACCGGCCTGGGCGCGCAGGGCCTGCCCATCGGGCTGCAGGCAATCGGCGATGCCTATGCAGATTTACAGACTATCGAGTTCGCCCGGCTGGTCACGCAGGAGTTCGGTGGATACCGGCCGCCGCCGGGCGCGGCTGAATAGATGCTGAATTATTGTTGAATCGGCCGATGTAGCGCCCGGTCGTCCGCGGTAGTACAACTGTCCTACGGAATCCCTACAGGAGTTGAGTCAATGGGTATCGCTGTACGAAGCGGCCTTGCGGGCGCGGCGCTGTGTGTCCTGACGGCGTGCGGTGGCGGCGGCGGAGGCGGTTCGGGTGGTCCCCTCACGCAAAATCCCGGTGGCGGCACCGGCACTTTCACGCCGGGCGTATTCGCGCCGCGTGGCGACTTCGCAGGGCAGTGCACCGCGTTCAACGAGAAGATGTTCCTCCGCTCTTGGACCAACGAGTTGTACCTCTGGTACAACGAAGTGCCGGACACGAATCCGAACACCATCCCGGACGTTCTCGATTATTTCGATCAGCTGAGGACGCCGCAGGTCACGCCGTCGGGCACTGACAAGGATCGCTTCCACTTCACGTTCGACAGCGACGCGTGGCACGCGTTGTCCGAGTCGGGCCAGTCGATCGGCTACGGCGCGGAGCTCATGATCATCGGGGATGGTCGGCCGCCGCGCCGCGCTGTCGTTGCATTCGTCGAGCCCGGCACACCGGCGGGCAACGCCGGCGTGACTCGCGGCATGGAAGTCCTGACCGTGAACGGCGTGGATTTCGTCAACGACAACACGCAGGCCGGCGTCAACACGCTCAACGCCGGATTCTTCCCGACGAGTACTGGCCAGACCTTCACGTTCGGCTTCAAGCCCCTGGGCGGCGGTTCCGTCGGCATATCGTTGACGAGCGCCGACATCGTGCATACGCCCGTGCTCGTCACCAAGACGATCCAGCAAGGCGCGGCGAACGTCGGCTACATCCTGTTCAACGACCACATCGCGACGTCGGAAGCAGCGTTGATCGCAGCGGTGAATTCACTGAAAGCGGACAACATCACCGATCTGGTGCTCGACATCCGCTACAACGGCGGCGGTTTTCTCGACATCGCGAACGAGCTGGCGTTCATGATCGCCGGACCCACGCCCACGACCGGACAAATCTTCGAGCGCCTGGTCTGGAACAACAAGAATCCGACGCGCGACCCGATCAGCCTCGAACCGCTCTCGCCAGGCGCGTCGTTTCACACCACCGCGGTGGACGTCGGCGGCCTCGGCAATCCGACGCGCGGCGCGGCGCTGCCGCACCTCGATCTGAACCGCGTCTACGTCATCACCGGGCCGAATACCTGCTCCGCGAGCGAGTCGATCATCAACGGCCTGCGCGGCGTCAATGTGCAGGTGTTCCTGATCGGCTCGACCACCTGCGGTAAACCGTACGGTTTCTATCCGCAGGACAACTGCGGCACGACGTACTTCGCGATCCAGTTCCAGGGACTGAACGCGATGGGCGACGGCGACTATCCGGACGGCTTCGCGGCGCAGAACCAGTCGGGCCCGAGCAGCATCAGGCTCGCCGGCTGCTCGGTGGCCGACGATTTCACGAAGGCTCTCGGCGATCAGACGGAAGGCCGACTCGCGGCGACGCTCGCATTCCGCACGAGCGGCAACAACAGCGCGTCGTGCGCGGCGCCTTCGGGCTTCGCGCCCGGGGCGCAGCTGAAGTCGGGACAGGTGCCGCTGTCAGCAGCCGACGGGAAGATCTACAAGGACCCGTTCCGCGAGAACCGGATCTTGCAGCACCTGTGAGTGTAGGTCCGGCTTTAGTCCGACTCTTCTTGCTCAGTGCGTCATCGCGTAGATGATGACGTTGACGCCGACCATGTAGGACTTCGTCGAGAACGTCTCGAAGTACCACTCGCCGTACGCTTCGCGTTCCCAGCCGTCGCCGACGTCGGTGTTGTGGGTCGCGAGCACCATGATGCGGCCATCGTCGTCCACCCAGGCGCGCATTTCGGGCGTGTCGAGCGAGCCCGCCGGAAACTTGTGCGCGTTGGCCGGTTCGGCGGTGCTCGCACCGGGGCTTGCGAATGGCAGCGCCGGGATCTGCGGCATTCCATCGTTCAGATCGAACACCGTGTGGAAGATCGGGTGATCGGGGGTGAGCACGCGCCACTCGCGCCCCGGCAGCACCTGGCGCATCACTTCCGCGAACTGCTGCCACTCGGCATCGCCCCAGAAATCGTCGCACCACACGAATCCACCGTTCGCGAGATAGCGGGCCAGCGCCGCCTTCTCTTCCTTGGACACGACCATGTAGCCGGGGTCGGACATGTACAGCAGCGGGAAATCGCCGAGATCCGGCGCGGTGAGCATGCGGCTGGAAGCGACCCGGTTCACCTGGATGCGCGTCAGCTGCGCGAGGCGATGACTGAAGTTGTCGTCGCCTTCCGGAAAATCCGTCTCCCAGCGCGCCCACACGCGGCTGTCGTAGGCGTAATAGGCTTCGCCCATGCCGCCCTCGCTGTCGTAGATGATGCGCGCGAAGTTCAGCTTCGACATGTCGGCCGGCTTGCCGGCGCGGCCGCCGTCGCCGGTGATCAGGTTGGACGAGGCGATGGCGCCGAGCGAGCAGCAGACGATCGCCGCAGCAAGCGCGAGCCGCATGCTCATGAGCCTCTCGTCGTCACCGGTCGCCCAGCCGCCGATAGTATTCGGCCACTGCCTCGCGATAGTTCGGCGAATCCGGATCCGGCAGCGTGGCGCGCGCCGCCGCCGCCTCTCGCGACTTGGCGTTCGATGCGAGTGCCTGCAGCTCGATCTGGTCGATCAGCTTCAGCATCACGTCGGGTTGCGCGGAGAGCGGATCGCCGCTGAGGCGGCGCAACTGCGTCGCCGCGCGACGCAGCGCCTCCAGCTCCGCCTGGCTGAGATCGCCGCGATTCATGCGGTTCGCCAGGTCGCGAATGCGCTCGCCGATCCTCGCCGTCTGGCGCGCGAGCGAGCCGTTGCCGTTCTCGAAGCCGCCCAACGCGACTGTCGGTGTGTTGGGACTCCAGGCCGAGAGTCCGCCGCGTGGCGGCTGACCTCCGCGCCCGTTCTCAGCCGCGCGCTCGCCGCCGCCTTGCCCTTCGCGGCCCTCACGACCTCGCTGACTGTTCTGGCCATTCTCGCCCTGCTGGCCCTGACCTTGCTGACCCTGCTCGCTGTTGTCGCCTTGCTCGCCTCGCTCGCCGTTCTCACCGCTCTGGCTTTGCGCGTCTTGTAGCGCGCGGCGCAGCTCAGCGACCTGCGCGAGCAGAGCCTCCGCCGTCACGTCCTCCCGCTTGCCCTTGCCTTCTTCCCCGGCCTGAGCTGCGGCTTCGCGCAGATCCTGCTCCAGCGTGTCGAGAGCATCGGTGGTCAAGCCTTCGCTCGGCGCCGCCTGGCGCGCGCGCCCGTAGTAGATCTCGGCCGCGCTGCGGTTCAGCCGATACATGAGGTCCGAGCCCTCGACGTCGCGGATGATGTCGCTCAGCCGCTGCGTGGTCTTCGGGTGATCCTTGCGATTCTCGTGAACCGCGTTGCGCATGTCGCGTTCGAGATTCGTCAGGTCGCTCGCCATCTGCTGCTTCGAGCGCACGAGCTCCTGCGCCCGCTTCTGATCGATGCCGCCACGGCCGTTCGCGCCCACCGGCGGCGGTTGCGAGAGCGCTTCGTAGAGCTCGCTCTCGATGCGCCGCTGCTCTTCCAGCATCTGCTGGCTGCGGTCCGCGAACTGCTCCAGCGCTTCGTCGAAGTGCGACGGCTCGGGACGATCGATCTGCTGCAAGGCGCGGCGCAGGTTGCGGCTCGCCTGCTCAGCGGCCTGCTGCGCCTGCTGCGCGGATTGCTGCGAGGACTGCTGACCCGACTGCTGACCTGACTGCTGTGCCTGGCGCGGATCGCCGCCGCTATTGTTGTCGGCAGACTGGCCGTTGGCGGATTGCATGTCCTGCAGCGCCTTGTTGACGGATTCGAGCGCCTGCGAAAGCTGCTCGCGTTGGCGCTCCTCGCGCTCGCGGGCCTGTCCACTCGAGCTGCCGCCGCGCGACGCCTGCGAATCGCCCGATTGCTGCTGCTGCCTGTTCAACTCCGCCAGCCGCCGGCGCAGGTCTTCCGCCTCACGTCGCAGCTGCTCCTGTTTCCAGCGCTGTTCCGGCATGCGCAGATCCTGCTGCCGTTCCTGCGCGAGCCGCTCCTGGCGCTCCGCCAGCTCCTTGAGCTTGCGGATCATCTCGTCGATATCCTTCTGCGTGTTGCGCGACGCCAGCTGCGACTCGCTTTCGTACTGGCTCTTCTCGAGATCCATTTCGAGCTCGAACATCTCGGTGAAGTTGCGTGCGGTCTGCGACCCGTCGCCGCCCGCGTTGCTCTGCTGCATCGAGACCTGCACTTCGCGGAATGCCGACTCGGCGCGCAGCAGCTGCTGCAGCGCCTGCTGCTCGAACGGCACTGCTTCGGGCAGCTTGAATGTGTTGAGATGCGCGATGGCGGGATCCATCACGGTCGCCGCGCGCTCCAGGCTTTCAACGAAAGTGCGGATGCGCTCGTCTTCCTCGAGCGATGCGCGCGCGCGAGTGCGTTGCGCCAGTGTGCGCGCCTGCTGGGCCAGGGTCGCCTGCAGTTCCGCGAGCATCTTCGCGCTGTCTTCGAGCTGCTGCTGCGTGCGCGCACCGCGCTCGTCGCTGCGTTGCAGATTCCAGGTCGCAAGCAGAATCTCGCGCTGCCGCTCGGAAATCGCGCCCTGCTCGTCGGCCATGGCGCCGCCATCGTTGTTGCCGCTCTGCGCCTGCAGGAAACGCCGCTCGAAGGGCTGCACCTGGACCATGAAGAGATCGGTCTGCGCCGCCTGCTTGCGGTCCTTGGCCACGGCGTAGTACGAGACGAGATCGCCGGGCTCCAGCCGCTTGTCTGCGCTCTTGGCCTGCGTCGCGCCGAGCTGTTCGAGATCGAGAACCGGCTCGCCTTCGCTGCTCTTTGCGCCGCCGCCAACCGGCACGGCCTGCCACGCGCCGCCGTTCACCGAGTAGTGCAATGACACATCACGCAGACGGAAGTCGTCCTCGGCGCGGATGCGCACCGGCACTTCCTCGATGCTCGTCGCCCGCCAGTCGCGGCCGGGCTTGCGAATCTCGATCGTCGGCTTCTCGTCGGGCACGACTTCGATCGCGTATTCATCGCTGAGCGCGACGAACTCGTTTGCGACGCGCGCGCCGATCTGGTAGCGGCCCGGCTTCGTGACCACGATTGCGCCCGTGCTCGTACGACCCTGCTGCGCCAGCTCGCCGGTCTGACCGTTGACGATGAGCGCCGGCGCATCGAGCGGTCCGTCGGCGACGACTTCCACCTTGACGTTCGTGCCTTCGACCGCGCTGATGTCGCGCGATGCGTCATCGACCTTCGGATCGAGGCCGGTCCACTGCGGATACTCATATGTCAGCTGCACGCGCTCTATGCGCGGCAGATCGACGACCGTTACGTTGTGCTCGCCGCTGCGCGTGCCTTCTGCGTCGACGTAGTATTGAAGCGGTGCGCGCACGGCATAGAGGCGGAACTCGAAGCGCGCTTCCTGTCCTTCCGCCGGCTGCATCGGCGCGCGCTCCCAATCCTGTCGATCCGCAAAGCGCACGAATACCTGCACGTCGCGCGGATGGAAGCCTTCGACGGCTGCCTGGATCGCGAGGTCGCTGTTGCGACGAACTGTGGCATTACCCGGTGTGACGGTCACACGGCGGAGCGGCACCGCATTCCGCGGCAGCTCCATACCGAGCAACAGGTGACGACTGCCGAAACCCCAGTACGTGGTACCGGCGACCAGCAGCGCCCCGAGCACGACGAGCGCAGCGCCCGCCAGCAGCACCCCGGCCGCGATGCGGCGCGAAGATACGATCTCATGGGGCGGAGTGCGCTCTGCGATCGTGACTGCGTCGGCCGCGAGCAGACTCAAGAGCGCCGGCGCGTTCCCCTGCGACTCGCGACGCTTGCTGTCGAGATATGTCTGAATGCGACCGTTCTCGTCCGGGAGGCGCTCTTCGAAGATGTGCGCACCCTGATCGCGCCCCAACCGGCGCAGCGGCCGCCACAGCAGTGCGACAACCACGCCGACGATCAGCACCCCGATCGCGACGCGGCCAGCAATCGTGATCGCGGGTGCGAACTCCCGGCGCTGCAGAGTCCAGACCGTGAGGGCGGTGACCGCGAGTACTCCGCCGATCGCAACCGCGGCGGCGCGTGCATAGATATGTGTGCGCAGGCGTACGCGCAGCGAGTGCAGGTAACTTTCGAGTCGCTCTCGAGCGCTCATTTCGGCGTCTCCCGGCGGATCGTCAGATAGCGATTCGCCAGCAACAGCTCCGCCAGCAGCAACACTGCGGCGAGCCAAAGCACAGCGGGTCCGAGCGAACGCGGCTTCGCATCCGCGGTTGCCGGCGCGGTCGCGGCAACGCTCGGCGCGGCCTTGCGCATCTGCATCGCCCGCCAGCGTTGCACGAACGTGGCGGGCAACGGCGTCAGGTCCGATTCGCGCGCATCGACATTGACGGCGACCCAGCGGAGGCCGTCGTTGCCGCGGATTTCGTAAAACCCGGTCTGGTCGGGAATCAGGCGATCCGCGGCCGCCGTCTGCGCCAGGCCGAGCACGCGCTCGCCCCGCGGATCGAATATCTGCCCGCCGCCGGCCGCGGTCAATCCTGTCAAAACGACCGAGCCGACCGTGGTGCTGGCGGCGGAAGCGTCGCCGCGCACGAGGTAGCGCGCGGCCTCGGCGATGAAGTGCACGAACAGTGGATGGATCGCGAGGTCGTTCCACTCCCGGTCGACCGGCGCCGTCAGCACGAGCATGCGCCCGGCGCCGATCGAGCGCTCGACCAGCAGCGGCGTGCCGTCTTCGAATGCGATCAGCACCTTGTCGTTCTCGCCGATCGCGACCGTGCGGTGTCGGAAGAAGCGCACGGAATGCCAGTCCGCTGCGTCCCTGAGCACGGGATGCGTAGTCGCGATCTCGCCGACTGTCGCGCCACGCTGCTGCGACTCGCCGATGCGCCAACCTTCGAGCAGCGAACCTGCCGCACTCGACGAGCTCGTGCCCAGCGTCGCGAGCACCGAGCCACCGGCCGCTACGTATTCCCTGATTCGCCGCGCCTGAATGTCCGAGAGCGCACCCGTATCCGCGACGACCAGTAACGAGTAGCTCGTCAGCGCACCGGTGCCAATGGCGTCGGGCGCACGCTCTTCCATATTGAGAGACGGCGCGGCCAGCGAGCCGACCGCCGCCGCGAAATATGCGACATCGTCGGCGCGTGAATCGGTCGCCACCAGCAGCGCCTTCGGATCCGCGTGCTCCAGCACTGCGTAGAAGCGATCGTCCTGCGGCAATGCATCCGTGGGTTCCAGCGAGACTTCGATCCGGTGCGATCCGGCGGAGAGCTGCAGGTCGGTGAACATCACCTTCGCCGCAGGACTGGCCACGGTCTGCGGTGCGAAGTCGGGCCCGAGGTCACCGCCCTCACCTTCGACTGGCGGCGTCGCGACAGCTGCCGAGGCTGGCAGCTCGACGCCCCGTCGTGCGTATTCCTTGCCGTCGATCGCAAGGACCACCTGACGCTGCTGCGGCTTCGCCGCGGCACCGCGCACCGTGACCTCGAGCGAGCGCGTGTCCAGGGTCTTGAGCGACGCGCCCTGAATGAAAACATTCTCGGCGGCGGTGTTGCCGACGTCATGCAGCACCAGGTCCGTCTGCGCCGGCGGCTCGAGATCAGCGAAACGCAGCGGGGCCGCGCTCTGCTGCAGATCCGAAATCAAGTGCAGCACGACCGGCGGCCGCGGCTTACCGAGCCAGTTGTCGGCGGTGCTCATCGCCAGCCCGTAGTCGAGGCGCTCGATTCCCGGCTTCAGGCTGCGCAATGCGGCGCGCACGGTGCCGGCCGCGGAGGCCGGAGTGGAATTCTCGATGACCGCAACGCGACGCCCTTCCGCTGTCGCGAGCATCACGCGATCCGACGAGCGCAGGCCGTTCAGAACTGCATCCGCCTCGTCGAGCGCTCGCTGCCAGCGATCGCCGTGCTGCATCGACAATGACCTGTCGATCACGATCGCGTGCAGGCGGGCATTGGCGCCCGCAACCGGCATGATTCGTTGGCTGAGCAGCGGCCCCGCGAACGCGAGCGTCAGTGCGATGAGCAGCAGAATGCGCAACGACAGCAGCAGCCAATAACGCAGCGTGCGCTTCGCGGTCCGCTGCGTCTCGCTCGCCTCGACGAACATCAACGACGCGAACGGATGCTGCGTCGGGTTCGCGCGCGCCACGCGGTGCAGCCAGATCGGCACGCCGATCGCGAGCAAACCGAGCAGGAGCGCGGGCGCGAGGAACATCGTCGTCAGCTCCTGCCCTCGCGGAACAACAGGTAACGCCGCAACGCGCGGTCGAGCGGCTCGTCCGTCGAGATCAGCAATTGATGCGCCCCGACATCCGCCGCCGCCTTGCGCAGCGAGGCGAGGTGGCTGCCGAGCCGCTCGCGGTACTCGCCCGCGAGATACTCGGGGGCGACGTTGAGCGTGCGGTGGGTCTCGACGTCCTCGAGCAACACGGACTCGCTCCAGTCGGGCTTCAGCTCGCGCGGATCGAGCAGCTGGAACAACATGATGTCGTGACCGTGATAGGCGAGCGGTTGCACGGCCTTGCTCATCGCCACCGGGTCGCAGTACAGGTCGGAGATCACCGCGACCAGGCCGCGACGCTTCAGGTGCTCGCCGAAGCTGCGGAAACACTCTTCGAGGTTCGTGCCACGACCGGCGGTCACCGCGTCGATCGTGTGAATCATGCTCTGCAGGCTGCCGGCGCGGCTGGTCGCCGGACGGAATTGCCGGATCTGCTCGTCGAACACGATCAGTCCGACCGGATCGTGCTGGCGCGCCGCGAGGTAGGCGAGCGCGGCGGCGAGGAATTTGCCGTATTGCAACTTGCTGATGCCGACGGAGCTGTAGTCCATCGACGCGCTCGCATCGAGCAGGATCATCAGGCGCGTGTTGGTCTCGCCTTCGTAGCGGCGGATGTAAGTGCGCTCGGTGCGCGCGTAGACGTTCCAGTCTACGAAACGCGGATCGTCGCCCTCGACGTAGGCGCGATACTCCTTGAACTCCTGGCTGAATCCGTAGTGCGGCGAGCGATGCAAGCCGGTGAGGAAGCCCTCGACCGCAGTGCGCGCCACGAGCTCGAGGTTGGCGAGACCTGCGAGCGTCTGCGGCGACAACAGGCGATTGAGAGCGGTCGAGCTCATTTGTTGATCACTTCGCGCAGCACGTCGTCGACGGACTTGCCGTCCGACTCTGCCTGGTAGTTCGTCAGCACACGATGACGCAGCACCGGCAGCGCGAGTGCGCGCAGATCCTCGCCCGTCACGTGATACCGACCCGCCATCAATGCACGCGCCTTCGCCGCGAGACACAGGAACTGCGTCGCGCGCACGCTGGCGCCGTAACGCACGTAGCGACGCACGCCTTCCGGCGCACCTGACTCGTTGGGCCGTGTGGCACGGATCAGCATCACGGCGTCCTCGCGAACTTCCGCGGATAACGGCACCTGCCGCACCAGCCACTGGAACTGCACGATTTCCTCGGCAGTCGTACAGGCGGTGATTTCCGGCAGGTCCATGCGTGACGCGTAGCGGTCGACGACTTCCATTTCGTCCGTGGGCGTCAGGTAGTCGAGCAGCACGTTGAAAAGGAAGCGATCGAGCTGCGCTTCCGGCAGCGGATACGTGCCTTCCAGCTCGATCGGGTTCTGCGTCGCGAGCACGAAGAACGGCGGGCTCAGCAGGTGCGTCGTACCGCGTACGGTCACCGAATGCTCCTGCATCGCTTCGAGCAGCGCAGCCTGCGTCTTCGGCGGCGTGCGGTTCACCTCGTCGGCGAGCAGTACGTTGGCGAAGATCGGGCCGGGCACGAACGTCCAGCGGCGATGGCCGGTCGTGATGTCCTCATCGATGATGTCGGTGCCGGTGACGTCGGTCGGCATCAGGTCCGGCGTGAACTGGATGCGCTTGAACTTCAGTCCGAGCGCGGCGGCCAGCGTGCGCACGAGCAGCGTCTTCGCCGTGCCGGGCATGCCGGTGATCAGGCAGTGTCCGCCGACCAGCAGCGTCAGGAGCAGATGATCGACCACGTCGTCCTGGCCGACGATGATCTTGCGCACTTCGGTGCGAATGGCGCCCAGCCGCCCGTGGAAGCTCTCCACCTGCTGCTCGACTTCCGTCTCGCTGAGCTGTTGGCGTGCGACGTCATTCATTTTTCGTTCGCTCCTCGACGATCTGCAGCAGGAATTCCTGCGCGGGTTTGTAATGCGGGGCGGCGGCGAGCGCATCGAGCACGTGGCGCCGGCTGGCTGCGCGATCGCCCAGCTCATACAGAGCGCGGGCGGCGCCGAACAGCGCTTGCGCGGGGTCGTGATCGCGCAGCGCGAGCAGGACACGGAATTCGCGCAACGAATCCTCGGCGCGATGTGCGGTCAGCAGGCGCTCGCCGAGCTGCGCGTGCTGCTCGGGATTCATCGGGTCGGCGTAGTTCAGTGCCTGCATCACTGTCGTGGCATCGTTGGCGCGGCCGGCTTCGTCGAGCCAATGCACCAGCTCGCGAAACGCCGTCGGATCCCAGCCACCGGCATTGCGATACGCTTCGAGCACGCTCATCGCTTCGGGACGGCGGCCGAGCTTGTCCAGTGCGCGCGCCAGCAGCAGATATGGACTGCCGGGTCCGGTGTGCTCTGGATAGAGCTCGACGGCGCGCTGCGCCGGAGCAACTGCGTCGTTCCATTGCTCGCTCTGAACTGCCTTGCGCGCCGCCTGGTACTGCACCTGCCACTCTTTCATGCCGGCGAGCAGCGCGCCGTAGCGGGAGCGCACGAAGGCGTCGAACTCCTTGTCGAAGTCGGCAGGCTTCATCTTGAACGCGGACTCGACGGCCGCCGCTGTCGTGACGTTGCGATCGAACTGATGCAGGAACAGCGACAGACGCTCGAAGCCCCAGCGCTGCTCGATGAACAGGCAGATCAGCCCGGCCTGCACGTAAGAAACCTGCACCTGATTCGGATAGCTCGGGCGGATGAAGCCGCCGTCCAGATCGCTCACCGGAAGGAATTTGTCATCGCTGAGCGCCGTGAGCACATCGGGCGGCACGACCACTCCGGGCGTCGGGCCGGTGCGCCACTCCTCGAACACCGAAATCCCTTCGCTCAGCCAGCGCGGCACGCGATGATCGGTCGCCTCCAGCGTGAACACGTGCGCGAGCTCGTGCCACAGCGTGCTGCCCCAATGGAAGTCGCCGCTGGCGCGGCCCGACGGGCTGTCCATTGCGACGACGTAGCCGAACGTCACGCCGAGCAGACCGATGCCCGGCAACGCCGCGACACGCACCGCGAAATCGTCGTGATCCGGATAGAGCTCGACGGTCACCGGCTCCTGCAGCTTGAACCCGTAACGACGCGAGAACGTCGCGATGCCCTGCTGCACGAGATCGATCGCGTACGGTTCCAGCACCGACGACTCGCTGCGATGCAGCCGCAAACGCACGACGTACGTGTCGCCGGCAACCGCGACCGGCGTGGATGAGACGTCGAACTCGTCGATGCGATCGAGCAGACGCAGCGAGTTGACGGTGGTCGGGCTGTAGGGATCGCCTGAATAGGCGGCCGCGAGTTGCTGCCGCGCTTCCTCGATCTGACCGAGCCGCAGCAGATTCGAGCCGAGCTCGGCATGCGCGGACCACAAGTCGGGTTGCACTTCGACCGCACGACGCAGCAGCGTCGTCGCTTCGCGATAGCGGCGGCTCATGATCTCGAAATGCGCCAGCTGCTCGTACACGGCGCCGTAGCGCGGGTTGTATTCGAGCGCCTTCTTGATCCACGGGGTCGGGTCGCGATCGCGCGAGGTTTCCAGCGCGGCGCGCATGGCGTACACCTCGAGCGGCGGCAGCTTCTGCTCACCTGCGAGCTCGCCGGCGCGATTCAGCGCCTTCTGCGCGGGCTCGATCTGACCCGATTCGAGCGCGAGCTGCGCGAGCAGCAAATGCACCTCGACCAGCTGGTCGTTCTCCTCCAGCACTTCCTGGAGCAGCGAGCCTGCGTCAGGTTCGAAGCGCTCCGCCAACACGCGCGCCAGGCCGAGCTTGGCGTGCACGTCGTCCGGGAAAATCTTCAGCGCATCTTTGAACAGCTCGGCCGCATCGTTGTACTGATGCGTCTGCAGGAACAGCCGCGCCCAACGAATGCGCGGCTGCACCGCACGCGCATTGGCCTGCACTATGTCGCGGAAGCGTTCGTTCGCGGTTTTCAGGTCACCGAGCGCCCACGCTGCTTCGGCCTGCATGATCGCGTTCGACGAGTTGAGCAGCTGCGAGTAGCAGCCCCGGGCCTGCTCGACGCGCCCATGATTGCGATGCTCGTCGCAGGCGCGCAGCTCGGTCGCGCGGCGCGGGTCGTAGTCGATCGACTGGGCGACAGCCGAGCCGGTCACGAACGCTGCGGACGCCAGGAACAGCCATTGCGCGAGATGTCGTGTCATCGCGCCCCCTGCTTTGCGTCGATCTGCTTCTGCAGCAGCGCGAGCCTCACCAGCACGGCTTCGAGCTCGTCGTAGTACTCGTCCTGGCTCAGCGCCGCCTTGCGCTCCTTGACGCCGTTCAGGTCGTGCTCGATCTGTCCGCGTTCCGCGAGCAGCGCTGCGACCTCCGGGTTCGAGCTGGAGATTGCGCTGCCGCCGACCCGCGCGACGGTGAAAGCCGCAGTCTCATCGGCGGCCATGCGTGCATGCTCGGTCGCGAGCGAGACGTCCGCTTTGTACGACGCGGCGACCTGGCGATTCGCGTAGTCGAAAGCTTCGGCGGCGGTGACGACCTGATCCTTGTTCACGTCGGCGCCATCGCCGCTGACGGCCTGCACCCAGAATTGCGCGAAGCGCGTCGCGGTGCGCTCGCCGCCGCTCTTGGTCGCAGTGATGACGACGCGCTCCGGACGCTTCCAGAGATCGATCGTCGCGCCGCTCGCGCTGGTCGCATTCACGATCAGCTGCTGCTTGGCGGGGATTTTGTCGAACAGCTCGCCGAGCTCGCCACCGGTGAGGTCCGTGCCCGGCACGTTGAAGCGATAGTCCTCACCGTCGTAGGTACCGTGTCCGATCAGCACGATCGTGGCACTATCGGTCGCCTTGACCTTGTCCGCGAACGCCGCGAGCTCACGCCGCAGCGACTCGCGCCGCGCCTGGTCCCCGGTGAGCACGACAACGTGACCGGGCGCACCCGCCGCCTTCTCGGCCGCTTCGGCGATCGCAGCCGCCTGCTCGCGAAACCGCTGCTCGTACTCCGGCTCGCCGCCGAGACCGGCAACGATGAACGTGAACGGCGCAGCGTCCGACAGCGCGGGCGCGAGCAGAGCGAGCGTAGCGACCAGTGCCTGCTTCCTCACAGCCGCCCCCATCTCAATCTCAGCAGCCATTCGCCGAGCTTGAGTGCGAGCAGTACGAGAAACACGATCGGCAGGTTCCACAGGTCGAGCGTCTGGCGCTCGATCACGCCCGCTTTCGAATATGGGATCGCAGCGGCCAGGCCGTCCAGATCGGCGAGCGGCCAGTAGCGACCGCCGGTCATGGCGGCAAGCCGCTCCAGCACCGCGCGATGCTGATTCGTGGCGAAGTGCTCCGCGACGCCATCGGTACGCAGCACGTGCGTAATGGCACTGCCGACTTCGCGGCCGCCCGTGCGGGCAGTCATTTCGATTCGGTACAGCCCGGCCGTCGCAGCATCGACGCTGGCGACATAACGACCGTCACCCTGACCAGAAGGCTGCATGGGTTGCACGAACGCCGGCTCGGCCTGCGGGGCTATGCGAAGTTCGACGCTGGCGTCGTTGATCGGTTCAAACCGCTCGTTCCGTACTTCCGCGACCAGCCGCACGTTGCGCTCGTCGTCGTAGGCCAGCCTTTCCGGCTGGATCGAAGCACGCGGGGGCGCAGTCGCGGAGATCGCGTGCAGCAGCTGGCGCCAGAAAAGCTCGTGGCTCTCGTCCTCCGGCGGCAGCTGCATCTGCCAGCGCAACGTGCTCGCGGTTGTGAGCATGAACGTCGCACCGCGTCCGTAGTGTTGCCATAACAGCAGCGGCGTGCGGGTGCGGTCGACCGCACCTTCCAGCAACACGATGGCGCCCGGCTTGAGCCGGCCGACTGCCTGATAGTCCGCGAGCAAAGGCAGATTCTTCCAGCGATCGGCATTGCGCTTCGCATCCGCATCCAAACGCAGGATCGGCGACTGCGCGCCGTAGAGCGTCGGTTGCGCGCGCAACGGCCGCTGTATCAGCCCCGCGACCTGCCGTCCGCCCAGCTGCGCCGGCAGGGTTTGCGCGAGCGCAGCGTTCTGCCACCCGCCGGCTGCAAGGCCATGGCGACCCGCGAGCATCAGCACCGAGCCGCCGCGTTGATCGACGAACTCCTTCAGCAACCGATGCTGCTCGGGCCGCAGGCTCGCGGCCTCGTAGCTGCCGATCACGACGGCGTCGTAGGCATACAGCTCCGCCGCGCTTACAGGGAACCCTTCGGCCAACTCGCCGGCTGTATCGACGCCCTGGCGGTAATACTTGTTGGGCGTCGTGCGGACGACGCTGGCGATGCGCAGCGCGCGATCGCGCTCGGCGGCGCGACGCAGGAATTTGTATTCCCAGCGCGGCTCGCCTTCGACGTACAGGATATTGCGCCGGGTCGCCGGTACATCGACGACGCGCGTGCGCGTGTTGTTGATCGTGTTGCCCTCGCCTGCGAGCGGGTCGAGTGCGAAGCGCAGCTCGTGCGTACCGGCCTCGCCGGCGGGCAGATCGATCGTCAGGCTCATGGCGTTCGAGTCGCGCGGCAGCTGAATGTCGCGCGCGGCGATCAGCGCGTCGCGATCGTAGACCCGCAGGCGCGTCGTACCGGGGCCCGAGTGGCGAATCCCGACCTGCGCGCTCACGGTCGAACCGATCGGCGCGGTCGCCGGCAGGTCGAGTCGCTCCAGCTCCAGGTCGCCTTCGATCTGCTCCGGGCCGACGCCGACGGTATGAATGGGCACACCGTAGGAGGCGAGCTCGGTCAGGCGCTCTTCGCTGAGCGAGCCGCCGTTCTCGGCGCCGTCGCTGAACAACACGACACCCGCGAGCGGCACGCTGCCGGCGCTCTGCAATACCTGGACGAGCGAGTCGCCAATCCGCGTCTGCGGCCCCGGCGCCGGAATCGCGTCCAGCGACTCGAGCGGCGTCGTGGTCTGCGCGAAGCTGAACAGGCGCACTTCGAACGTGTCCTCGAGCTTCGCGAGCGCGCCTTTCTGCAGCGCAGCCGCCACTTCCTGGAGCCGCGACTGGTTCGCGTCCCCGTACGCCATGCTGGCCGACGCATCGATGGCGACGGCGAGCACGTTCTCGCGATCCCGCACCCGCTCGACGTTCAGCACCGGCCGCCACAGCAGGCACAGGACCGCCGCCGCCAGCAGGCTCTGCAGGACCCCGACGGGCAGCAGCAACCGCCAGCCGAGCTGCCGCCGACGCCACAAGGTCGCGACGATCACGACCACAGCGAGCAGGATCGAACTGACGAGCAGCCACAACGGCCAGGCGCTCGCGAACGCGAACTGGCCGGTTCGATAGGCCCACAACGGATGGGTGAACAGGAGTTCGAACATAGGAATGGACGTCAGCCAGTAATAGAGAAGGGATGGCCCGAGCGCAAGCGCAGAAAGTGCATAAGAACCGCGCGGCTCGCTGAACGGAACCCCGGCAGCGCTCATGCGTACTGACTTGACGGATATGCAGCGCTAAGAGGTTGAATCTCAATGGCCGCCAGCAGTGGATCCCTGCACGAGAACGAGCAGTCGCTGAAGCCCGAGACCATCGATCGGCACCGCGCGATCGTCTCGATCATGGAGGAGCTGGAGGCGATCGACTGGTATGACCAGCGCGTCGACGCGGCCACCGATGCGGAGCTGAAGGGGCTGCTCGCTCACAACCGCGACGAGGAGAAGGAGCACGCCTCGATGATGCTGGAGTGGCTGCGCCGCCGGGATCCAAAGCTGAACGAGCACCTGCGCACCTACCTGTTCACAAATAAGTCGTTGCTGGAGATCGAGCACGAGGCGGAGGGCAAGGGTGGCGAGTCGCCGGGCGACGGCAGCCTCGGCATCGGGAGCCTGCGGTCATGAACGATCTGTTACGCGAGCACGCACCGATTTCCGCGGCGGCGTGGAAAGAGATCGACGCCGAGGCGACCCGCACGCTCAAGACCTTGCTTGCAGCGCGGCGGCTGGTCGACTTCAACGGACCTTTGGGCTGGGCTGCCACGAGCGTTCCGACCGGGCGGACGGAGAAATTGTCGCCGCCGTTGCAGGAAGGCGCCGTCTCGCGGCGTCGAACTTCGCTTTCGTTGATGGAGCTACGGGTGCCGTTCGAGGTCGCGCGCGAGGAACTGGACGCGATCGGTCGCGGCGCGCGCGACGCCGACCTCGATCCGGTGCGGAACGCGGCGCGAGCGGCGGGCATCGCCGAAGACCGCGCCATCTTCCGCGGCTATGCGCCCGCGGGCATCGAGGGCATTTTCGAAGCCTCGTCGGGGCAGAGCCTGTCGATTCCGTCGGACTACAACGCCTATCCGGACGTCGTTGCCGAGGCGACGCACCGCCTGCGCAGCGAGGGGGTCAACGGGCCGTACGGCATCGCGCTCGGTCCGCGCTGTTACACCGGGGTCACCCGCAGCACGGATCGCGGCTATCCCGTCATCAATCACGTTCGCGAGCTGCTGGACGGACCGATCGTGTGGGCGCCCGCGGCGGACGGCGCGGTCGTGATGAGTCTGCGCGGCGGGGATTTCGAGTTGACGGTCGGTCAGGACTTTTCCGTCGGTTATCTCGATCACACGGGCACGTCGGTGTTGCTCTACCTGCAGGAGACGCTGACGTTCCGGGTGCTGACCGAGCAGGCGGCCGTGCCGCTGATCTATCCGGCGGCACACACTTCATGACTCGTTATTAAGGTAACTCGGCCACTGCGCCTGCGGCGTTGCAGTCACACTGCTCGAGGTCGAAGGACAGGAGCGATCGGGTTGAGCGCAACGGAGTTGGATCGTCGCAGCGGAATCGAGCGTCGAACGATGACTTTCGCTGCCTATTGGCACGGAGCACGCTACCCGCGACGGCGTTCTGGCCGCCGCGCCAGCGACCATCGCGTCGTCATCGACTGGCACTCGCCCCGCCTGCTGGTTCCCGTGTTCGCGATCCTCTGCCTGTGCGCGCTCGATGCCTGGCTCACCGTAATGCTGATGAGGCACGGCGCCGCCGAGCTCAATCCGGTGATGGCCTTGTTCCTGCCGCACAGCCTGGTGTCGTTCGCGCTCACCAAGCTCGCGCTGACCGGTGCGGGATTGTGCGTACTCGTCGCATGCAGCCGCATGCGCTTGTTTCGCAGGGTTCCGGGCGAAGTGGTGGTGTACGCCGTGCTCGGCGTTTACGTGTGGCTCATCGCGCACGAGCTGCGCATGCTCGAGCTCGCGACGAACTCACCCTGAACGCTGCGCCAGGTTCGCGTTGCCGTAACCGCCGGTGTAGAGACGCATCGCGAAGTACGTCCAGGCCGACAGCGTGCCGCTGACGACTGCCGTGACGAAGTTCGTGTGATCGAGCAGGCCCGCGGTCAGCGCGACGAAGCCCAGCATCGATAGAGTCGCCTGACCCAGGCGCAATTCCCAACGATCGACATACTGCACGAGCGGCGACGCGTAACGCGCGATGCGCGTGCGCTGCGGATCGAAGCCGAACAGGCCCGACAGCGCGATGTAGCTCGCGACGCCGATCATGCTCCAGAACGCGACCCGCCACAGATCGAGGGGCTGTCCGCTGAGTCTCCCGTAGATACCCGCCGCCAGGAGGAACAGGGCGCAGGCCAGCAAGCCGTGCAACTTGCGCGTAGTCATGGTCGATCCGAATTTTGTTGGAAATATGTTGAGCCGGAGGGCATCAAAGCGCAGCGACTCTGCCAGTTCTGTGACGCAGCTCCAAGATTAGGACACAGGACGACGCAAGTCAGCGACAGCTCGCATGGCGCCGCGCGCGCGCGTAAAAGATCACCTACAAATGTGAGAGGAACGCCGACTCCCATGACCTTCCTCCGGCGCTCGCTGGTCGCCCTGGGCATCGCAGCCATGCTGCCGACCGTCGTGTTCGCCGCATTCAGCGTCTTCTATCTGTTGCGGCTCGAACGCGAGCGGGTGACTAACGCGACCCTCGCGCAGAGCCAGGTCGTGATGACGCTGGTCGACACGCAGCTGCAGCGCCATCTCGCTGCGCTCGACGTGGTCTCCACCTCGGTCTACTTCGAAACCCGTGACTGGGGAGAGTTCTACCGGCGCCTGCAGCGCCTGCTCGCTGCGAATCCCCTCTGGGAGTCGATCGTGCTGATCGACGCGCAGCGTCGCGAGGAGATCTTCGATCTGCGCCGCCCGTTCGGCGAACCCATCCCCGTCGCGGCAGCACACGAGCGCGCCTTGCAACAAGTGATCAGCGCGGGTACGCAACTGGTCGGGAGCATGGAGAGTCACGAGCATCCGCTCATCTGGGTCTACGTTCCGGTCCGCAGCGAGAGCAAGGTCACGTACACGATTGCGGCTGCTCTCAAGCCGCACATATTCCAGGACGTGCTGACGGCGTATGCCGTATCGGGCTCGACCGGAGCGATCGTCGACGCCGACGGCGATCTCATCGCGACGACGGTCGACTATTCCGAACGCGTCGGCACACAGGCGGAAGACCTCGAGAACTACACGGCCTATCGCGTCTCGCCCATTTCGGGATGGTCGACGCATCTCGCCGTCGAGTCGGCGAGCATCGATACGCCGACACGCTGGTCGTTCGTCGCAGCTGGCATCGCCGCGCTCGGCGGCCTGGCGCTCGGCGGCATTCTCGTGATGCTGGTGCTGCGTGACATGGCGGAGCGGCGTCGCGCGGAAGAGATGTTGCGCCAGTCGCAGAAGATGGAGGCGATCGGCCAGCTCACCGGCGGCATCGCGCACGACTTCAACAACCTGCTGACGGCGGTCATCGGCAACCTCGACATGATCCGCACACGAGTTGCGGGAAACGAGCGGCTGCAGCGCATGTCCGACAACGCGCTCGAAGCCGCGCGCAAGGGAGCGAAGCTCGCGTCACAGTTGCTCGCGTTCTCGCGCAGCCAGCGACTGAACGTCGTCTCGGTCGACCTCACGCAGCTGCTGAACGGCATGAGCGGACTGTTGTCGCAGTCGGTCGGCCCGAGCGTGCGCGTCGATCTGCAGATCGACGACGATGCGCGCTTCGCTGTCAGCGACGCCAACCAGCTCGAGCTTGCACTGCTCAATCTCGCTGTGAACGCCCGCGACGCGATGCCGGACGGCGGGACTCTCACGATCAGGGGGCGGGTCGTTACAGATGCCGAGCATCCGCTGCCGCACGTCGAGCTGTCGGTCGCCGACACCGGCTCGGGTATGACGGAAGAAGTGCGCTCGCGCGCGATCGAGCCGTTCTACACGACCAAGCCGACCGGTCTGGGCACCGGCCTCGGCCTGTCGCAGGTGTATGGGGTCGTGCACGAATCCGGCGGCACGCTGGCGATCGACAGCGAGCCGGGGCGCGGTACGACCGTGCGTTTGACGCTTGCGGCCGGCACTCCGCCCACCGTGCGAACCGATAACGAGTCGCAGTCACCGCCGATGGTCCCTGGGGCGCGCTCTCGCGATCAGATGCAAGTGCTGATCGTCGACGACGACCGGCTGGTGCGGCGATTCATGGCGGACAGCTTGCGGAGCCTGCAATACCAGGTCACGGCCGTCGAGAACGGCGAGCAGGCGATCGCCAGCCTGGAGCGGGAGCGCTTCGATCTGCTGCTCGTCGATTTCGCGATGCCTGGCATGAACGGCGCCGACGTTGCCCGCGAGGCACAGAATCGTCAGCCGGGCATCAAGGTTCTGATGGTCTCTGGCTATGCAGACAGCGCCGCGGTCGAAGCGGCGCTCGGCAGCGCTCGCCTGCTGCGCAAGCCTTTCGACCTCGCCGAGCTCGGCGCGGCGGTGGCCGAGACGCTGGGCGATGTAAGATGAGGCATGCCCTACACGACCCAACAATCGGCCGAGAGCATCGTTCTCGATCCGCAGTCGCCGCCTGATGCGGCGGTCATCTGGTTGCACGGCCTCGGCGCGGACGGGTTCGACTTCGTGCCGCTCGTCGAGGAGCTGCGCCTGCCGCCGACGCTGGCGGTGCGCTTCGTGTTTCCGCACGCGCGGCAGCGACCGGTCACGATCAATGGCGGTTTCGTGATGCGCGCCTGGTATGACATCACGGGATTCGGTCCCGGCAGCACCGAGGACGAAGCCGGAATCCGCGAATCCGCGGGCGTGGTGCGCGGACTCATCGAGCAGGAGAATGCACGCGGCATCCCCAGCGAGCGGATCGTGATCGCGGGATTCTCGCAAGGCGGTGCGATTGCATTCCAGGCAGCCCTGCGCCATCCGCAGCGACTCGCGGGCGTGATGGCTCTCTCTACTTATCTGCCGCTGCGACAGACGCTGGCAACAGAAGCCGCACCGGCGAATCGCGATGTGCCGATCCTGATGTGTCATGGCCTGCGGGACCAGATGGTGCCCGCGACGCTCGGCCAGGCGTCGCGCGATCTGCTGCAGAGCCTCGGCTACCAAGTGGAATGGCAGGCCTATCCGATGGAGCACCAGGTCTGTATGGAAGAAGTGCTCGACATCTCGAAGTGGCTGCAGGCGCGCCTGACGCGGAACCTTTGAACGAAAGGCGGCGTAGCGCAGTGTCCTCTTCATCGGAACCCACGCCATGGCCCTCAATATGAGCATCGGACCCTTGATCGCGCTGATCGCCGGCATCCTGATCCTGATCGTGCCGCGACTGCTGAACTACATCGTCGCGATCTATCTCATCATCATCGGGCTGCTCGGCCTGTTCGGACCGCTGCGCCTCTGAGCACAGCACTACCGCCGGAGTGCCCGTGTCAGGCTAAAGCCTGACACCAAGCACTCCACCCACCGCTCCCGTAGGTCGGACCGCTCCAGCGCATCCTGCGCCCGCGCCATTCGCGCATCCCTGCGCAGCAGCTTCAGCCCGACTCCGCCTGGCGACGCGCCAACTTGATGCGCGGCGCGTTCGCATGCAGCGAGCTCAGCTTCGCGTCATTCACTCTTGCGACAGCGTTCGACAGCGCCGTGTCGTAGCAGGCGTCGCGGCCTCGCTGCACATTCATGTCACGCGAGTCATAGCTGCTACAGACTTTCTGCGCCGCGTACTTCAGCCGCGCGTACAAGCGGGCCGCGTCGGCCGATTGCGTCAGGTCAAGGTCGGAGTAGCGGACGACAGTGCTCATCGCGTCGTGATCCTTGGCGGACGCGAGGTCGGCGACCAGCGTCGCCGCAGCGATAGCGAGAACCGCTCCAACGACGCGGACCGGTGTGAGTCGCGATTGATGCATCAACATGACCATTCTCCTCGGGGCGTGAACTTGCATGACTTGTGATACCGCCGCTGCGACGAGGGTTGCAGCGGACAGTAGCTTTTGAACGCGACTCGCGCGCGATGCTCCGTCGCTTGGTCGCACCTACCAATCGCTTTGACGTTCGAGCAAGCAATGGGTTATGCGGACACAAATCGCAGGAAGAGCCTGCCTCGCACATAACGCAAACATTGCGACGAAGCGTGCCAGCTGCGCGACGAGTTGTTGTACCTTGCAGCCACCCTTGCTTAGAGTGCGGGCATGACCCTCATGCAACTCAACAAAAACAGAAATCTCACGTTCTGGTCGCTGCACGCGCTCGGCTGGAGCGCCTATGGGATTTCGCAGTACCTGGGCGCACTGCTCTACGGCAAGGCGGTCGCCTACAACAAGGTGATCATGATCGCAGCCATCAGCGGTTTCGTGCTGAGCGCCTGGCTGCGTTACCTGTGCCGCTGGCTGTGGAACAAGCCGCCGGCGGTGATGGTCGGGTTTGCGCTCGGCTCAGCGTATGTGACGGCGCTGTTGTGGCGCCTGCCGATCAATTGGGCGTATCACAAGTTCTTCGAACACGAGTGGATGGGCGAGGAGACCCACTGGTTCGACTACTTCGGCGGCGCGCTCAGTGCGACGTACCTGATGGTCTGCTGGATAGGGTTGTACTTCGGCTTTCGTTACTACGAGTCGATGCAGGCGCAGCGCGAGGCGGCGCTGCGCTCCTCCGCGCTGGCGCAGGAGGCACAGCTCAAGATGCTGCGCTACCAGCTCAACCCGCATTTTCTATTCAATACGTTGAACGCGATCTCGACGCTGATCCTGGACAACAGGAATAGCGTTGCGAACTCCGCGGTCACGGGGCTGTCAGAGTTCCTGCGTTACACGCTCGATCAGGACCCGATGAAGAAGGTGACCGTGGCGCAAGAAGTCGACGCGTTGAACCTGTATCTCGAGATCGAGAAGCTGCGCTTCGGTCCGCGCCTGACGATCGAGTTCGCGATCGACGACAACGCGAGCACGACGCTGATGCCGAGCCTGCTGCTGCAGCCGCTGATCGAGAATGCGATCAAGTACGCCGTCTCGCCGAGAGAGCAAGGCGGCAGGATTCGCATCGGCGCTCACGTTACGGGCGGCATGCTGCAGCTCGAGGTGTCGGATGACGGGCCCGGCATGGTCAACGCACCGCGGCTCACGAACGGCCGCGGTGTCGGCATCCGTAATACTTGCGAGCGATTGCAGGTCCTCTATGGTGAGCGTGGTGTGGTGCAGGTCCTCAATACGGAGCCGGGCCTGCGAGTGGCGCTGACGTTTCCGGCGGAAAGCGGTGCGTCGCGCACGTGATTGAGTCGAACGGGGATCCAATGAGCGATAGGCCGATCCGGGCAATCATCGTCGACGATGAAGAGCTCGCGCGTCGTGGGATCGAGATTCGGCTGGGTGCGCACAGCGACGTCACGATTGTCGGCATGTGCGAGAACGGCCGCGAGGCGATCGAAGCCGTCACGCGCGAGAAGCCGGACCTGATGTTTCTGGATATTCAGATGCCGGGAATGTCGGGGTTCGATGTGCTGGCGCGGTTGCCGCACGATGCGTTGCCGATGATCGTGTTTGTGACTGCGTTCGATCGGTTTGCGTTGGAGGCGTTCGAAGCGCAGGCGCTCGATTACTTGCTGAAGCCGATCAACGACACGCGGTTTACGCAGGCGCTGGAGAGGGTGAGGAGTTTTTGGAGGCAGAAGGCGGCGATCGCTCAGCGCGACAAGTTGATGCAGTTGATCGCGGCGACTAAGGGAAGTGGGTCGCTAGATGGGGAAGAGATTCAGAGGCAGCTCGCCGACGCTGTCGGGCCGGAGTATCCGGGCGTGCTGCCGATTCGGGATGACAATGGGACTGTGCGGCTGGATGTGTCACGCATCGATTGGATCGATGCGGCTGGGGACTACATGTGCGTGCATGCGGATGGGAGGACGTACGTGTTGAGGGAGACGATGAAGTCGCTGGAGGCGATATTGGATCCGAAGATTTTTCAGAGAGTGCATCGGTCGACGATCGTGAATATTCAGAGGGTGCGGAGGCTGCGGCCGCATACGAACGGGGAGTACTTCCTGACCTTGGATGATGGGCAGGAGATCAAGCTCAGCAGGTCGT
>DATEML010000125.1:0-2972 GCA_035275585.1 Steroidobacteraceae bacterium
CAGCGAGCCGAACGAGGAGAGGCCTGCCGCAGGCGAGCCGTCCTCACCCCAGCACCAGGCCTTGCCGTTCGTGTCCACGGCGCAGGTGTGATCGCCGCCCGCGGCGACCGAGCGGAATTTGCAGACCTCGCCTGCCGGGCATTGCACAGCGATCGGCACGCGGCTGCAATCGCGCGAACCGCACGACGGACTCGGCGCACCGAGCTGGCCGAAGAGATTGTCGCCCCAGCAGCGGATGTCGTTCGTGACGGTCAGCGCACAGGTGTGATTCTGGCCCACGGCGACGTACTTGTAGGGCCCGCGCTGGGGGGGCGGCGTGCCTTCGAAGCAAGGGTAGGGCCATAGCTTCAGGCACATGGCGATGACTTCCTGCTCGCGCGTCGGCTTCCATTCGAAGATGCACAACGAATCATTGAAACAGGAGTATTTGATCTCTGGGAATCCGTCCGGCAGCTTCCACTCGAGATCCTCGGGCGAGAACTTCACCTGACCATAGGGATCCAGCAGTGTGACTCCCACCTGCAAGAGCTCATCGGTCCCGCCCACGATACCCGCCGTCAGCAGCTGACTGCCGAAGCGCGCGTCGAGGGCTGTCTTCGACTCGCGGCCTTCGAGCGGCACGCGGAACTCGCGCGTCAGCTCCTTGCCGATCTCGGCGACGCCTGCACCCTTGTAGATCGGCTTGCCGTCCGCGTCGAACGCGACAACATCGATCGCGGCCGCTTCGCCGGGCGGGATGTAGATGCCGCCGGCAAGCTGACCTTCCTGGTCGACGCCGAGCTCGAAGCGCAAATCCTCGCGCAGGCTCGGGATGGAAATGCCGATCTCGGCGCGGACCGCGCCCGGCGCGTCGATGTCGACCGCGAGGTTCTTGAAGTCATCGCCGCCGGCCGCCGCCGGCAACGCGATGAAGGCCGCGCCGGCAAGCGCGGTCACTATGGCCCAGAGCTTGGTGTTCATTGCGATCCCCAGATGTGGTGGTACTCGAGGGACCAAGCGGAAACTCCGCGCACCGGGGATCACGTGATCCGGCGCGGCCCTCGATTCCGCTCTTAAGGGCAATGGCGTCCCGCAGAATCCTGAAACAGAATCGACCCTCGACTTGTCCCTGGGGGAGGGGCATTGGCCGAAGGGTTCGAAACTCGATTCGAGGCGAACTACCCAGAGATTCTGCGGCTCGCCCGGGCACGGCTGTCCCGCGAGCATTCACCGATCTCCACGGTGACGCTGGCGCACGAGCTGTACCTGAACCTGCGCGACCGCGAGAACCTGCAGTTCGCAAGCGCCGCGCAGTTCATGGCCTATGCGAGCCGCGCGATGCGCTCGCTGCTGGTGGACATGGCGCGCGAGCGGCTGGCGCAGAAGCGCTCCGCGGATCTGATCCCGCTCACTCTGGGCGCCGCAGCGCCCGATCTCGCCGGCACACCAGAACAACTGATCGCGCTGGACGATGCGCTGGCGAGGCTCGGCGCAGCAGAGCCGCGACTCATGCAGGTGGCGGAACTGCGCGTGGTCATGGGGATGCAGGTCAACGAAATTGCCGATGCGCTGGGGATCTCAGAACCCACCGTGAAACGCGATTGGCAACGCGCCAGGGCCTTCCTGCACGAAGCGCTCGGAGTCGCGCCATGAGCGACGTCGAGGCGCTCGACTGGCTCGATCGTCTGCTGTCGGCGGACGAAGTCGCGCGCGCGGCCGTGATGCAATCGCTGGCGACGACCAATCCGCAATTGCACGCGCGCCTGGCAAGAATGCTCGCGGGCGCCTTGTCGCCCGAGAATACGCGCCTGATTGCGGCGCCCGTATTGGCCGGCTTTGCGCGCGCGTTGGACACGACGCGTTCGCTCGCATCCGGCGATGTGCTCGCCGGGTATCGCATGAATCGCGAGCTGGGACGGGGCGGCATGTCGGTGGTCTGGCTGGCCGAGCGCGCCGATGGCGTGGTCAAGCGCCAGGTTGCCCTCAAGATGCCGTTGTTCTCGCTGCTGGGCGCGGACGCGGAACGGTTCGCGCGCGAGCGCGACGCGTTGGCTGCTCTGACGCATCCACACATCGCGCGTCTCTACGATGCGGGCGTCACCGAATCGGGCCAGCCGTTCATCGCGCTCGAATATGTGAATGGCCAGAACCTGCTGGCGCATTGCGATGCCCGCCGGCTGGCCGTGCGTGCGCGCATCGGGTTGTTCCTGCAGGTGCTCTCCGCCGTCGAGCACGCGCACAAGCATCTCGTCGTGCACCGCGACCTCAAACCGTCGAACATTCTCGTCGACACCGAAGGACAGGTGAAACTGCTGGACTTCGGCATCGCCAAGCTGCTGGGTGAAGCCGACGCCGCGGCCGCGCTCACCCAGCGCGCCGGCGCCGCCATGACGCCGCTGTACGCCGCGCCCGAACAGCTTCTCGCAGAGAGCATCTCCACGCTGACCGACGTGTTCTCGCTCGGCGTGGTGCTGCACGAATTGCTCACCGGTACGCTGCCTTACAGCGCGGCCCGTAGTCGGACCACGGTGGTTGACATCCTCGGCGCGTTGTCGCATGGCGAGTTGCCACGCGCCAGCCAGTCTGCGATCGACGAAGAGGCCGCGTCGACACGCGGTCATACCTCTGCCGCGCGCCTGCGAGCGGAGCTGAACGGCGATCTCGATACGGTGATCGGCAAGGCGCTGCGAGCAACGCCCGATGCGCGATATGCGTCCGTTGCACACTTCGCCGACGATCTGCGCAGGTATCTCGAGCATCAGCCCGTAGCCGCGCGCCGACCGAGCTTGTTGTACGTCACACGCCTCGCGTTGCGGCGTCACCGCTTGGCGGCGTCGGTGGCCGCCGTCGGTACGATCCTCGTGATGAGCGCCAGCTCCGTGGCCTGGCTGCAGCATCGCGAGTCACGAGCGCACGCCGAGCGTACGGCGGCCGTGCGCGACTTCATGTTCGACCTCGTCAACGACGCCGAAGCGAGCGAGGACCACGAGGGC